>JBJKRZ010000357.1:0-5655 GCA_046704365.1 Acidimicrobiales bacterium
CGCCGACACAGGCGACGTCCTGGCCACGGCCATCGCCTTCGGACGCCTGCCACCGGCCGGGCGGGTCCTGGTGCTCGCCTTGTCGGCGGGAGCGGCGGGCGCCGGGGCCCTGGCCGCCCGCGCCCTCTGAGGCGGCGGGCGGGTTCAGGCGGGCGCCCTCTCGGAGACGAGCTTCTCGCTCGCCTCCCACAAACGCAGGGCCGCCTCGGGGTCGCGCGCCACCTTCGTGGGGCTGGCTGGGCGGCGACGGACGAAGTACTGCCCGCTCACATCGGCCAGCTCGGGGGCGGATGCGAGGTACACCGAGGTCCGCGCCCCCCGGGCGGGGTTGAGCACGAAGGGCTTGATGACCTTGAGCCCGAACGCCAGCACTCCCCGGGCGTCCCCGTCGCGTCCGTAGCCGGTGGCGACCGTGCCCGGGTGCAGACAGTTGACCGTGACCCCGGTGCCTCGAAGGCGTCGAGCCAGCTCGGAGGTGAAGTAGATGTTCGCCAGCTTGGACCGGGCGTATGCCTGCATGCCCGAGTAGCGCCGTTCGGACTGCAGGTCGGCGAAGTCGAGACCCCGCCGGGCGCCGCGATGGGCGGTGGAGGCGACGTTGACGATCCGAGAGGGGGCGCTCGCCGTGATCCGTTCCAGGAGGAGCTGGGTGAGCAGGAAGGGTCCCAGGTGGTTGATGACGAAGGTCTGCTCCAGGCCGTCGCTCGTCACCCGCCGGTCGCTCAGCACGAGCCCGGCGTTGTTCACGAGCACGTCGATGCGGGCGCAACGCGCCAGGATCTCGGCGGCGCCGGCGCGCACCGAGGTCAGGTCGGCCAGGTCGAACACCACGAGCTCCACCGAGGACGACCCCGAGCGGCGCCCGATCTCCTCGAGCGCCGCCCGGCCGCGCCCCTCGTGGCGCGCCGTGATCACGACCCGGGCGCCGGCCCCGGCCAGAGCCTGCGCCGTCTCCAGCCCGATACCCGAGCTCGCCCCCGTGACCACCACGGTCTTCCCGCTCATGTCGGGCACGTCTGCCATACCGCCTCCTTCGCCGCCGGGGCCCGCCCGGCCTCTCACCAGGCCGGGCGCCCGGCGCGCCACCACGAGGCTAATGGCGGGTAGAAACCAGGCCATGGCCCTCTCGCCGCACCCCATCGTGGCCGGCTCCCGACGGCCGCTCTCGGCGCTGGCCCTGGCCGGGGTGCTCTGCCTGGGGCTGGCCGGCTGCTCGGGGGGCTCGCCGCCCTCGGCCTCGACCCACTCGAGCCAGGTGGGCACCGCCTCGGTGGGGAGCCTCGGCACGGTGCTCGTGACGGGGGGCGGCTACACCTTGTACCTCTTCGAACCGGACCACCAGTCCACCTCCACGTGCTCCGGGCCCTGTGCCGCGGCATGGCCCCCGGACGTGCTCCCGGCGGGGACGAGCTCCGCCACGGCGTCGGGCGGGGCCAGAGCGTCGTTGCTGGGCACGGTGCGGCGCAGCGACGGGAAGGTGCAGGTCACCTACGACCACTGGCCGCTGTACCGGTGGGTGGGCGACACCCGCCCGGGGGTGGCCACGGGTGAGAGCCTCGACCAGTTCGGCGGCTTCTGGTACGCACTGTCCCCGACCGGCGTCGCCGTGAAGTCCTGACCAGGGTGCCCCGCCACAGCGCCCCCACGGCCCGCCCACAGGATGGGCCAAGGTCGGAGGCCTTTGCTCTTACCGTGGCAGGGCGTCACGGGCGCCACGCCGCCGACGGCCGCCCAGGTGGGCGGAGCCGCTTCGGAGAAGATGCACACGGCGAGTGGCCGACGAGGCAGTCGACAGGGTAGGAGAAGGTCTGTGGTGATGCCGCACTGGGAGAGCAACCGGCGGGGAGCGGGGCACGTGCTGCGCCTGGTGAGCGTGGTGCTGGCCGCCCTCGCCGTGGCGGGAGCCGTCGTCATCGTGCTCCTGCCCCTGCCCAAGCCCGCCGCCGGCGGCACCTGCGGGCCCGGCAAGGGCTCCGAGACAGCCCTCGAGGCCTTCTTCAACCCCGTCTCCATCGGCGCCGGAGCCGAGCCTCCCGCCCAGGCGACGACCGCCAACCTCGATTGGCAGGCCTTCGTGGGCCAGTGCCAGGCGGCCACCAACGGCCGCATGGTGGACGCACTGGCGCTGCTCCTGCTGGCGGGGTTCTTCCTGCTCGTGGTCCCGCGGGCCGTGCGGGCAGCCTGGCCCGAGTCGGCCAAGGCCATGCCGGCGCTGGCGTCGGCGCCGCCCGGGTGGTACCCGGACCCCACGAACCTCGCCGCTTGGCGGTGGTGGGACGGAACCCTGTGGCAGGACCATGCCTCAGCCGCTCAGGCGAGCGGGCAGGCGTCCGCCCCGAGCGCAGAGGCGCCGGCCCCGGCGCCGTCACACCCGGGATACCCGGGCCGACCCGAAGCGACGGCGGTCCCGGAGACACCCCAGGCGGTGGTCCCGGAAACACCCGAGGCGGCCGTCTCGGACGCGCCCGAACCTCACCCTCCCGCCCAGGGCCCCTGAGCGTCGGCACCGCTGCGTGAGCGGTCTCCAGTCCTTCGAGCACCACGGGCTCGTGTTCGACGTCACCGAGTCGGGCCCGGAGGGCGGCCGAGGCGTGATCCTCCTGCACGGCTTCCCGGAGGACCGCCAGCAGTGGTCGGCGCTCTCGGCGGCGCTGGGCGGCGCCGGGTGCCGGACGCTGGCCCTCGACCAACGGGGCTACTCACCGGGCGCGGCGCCGGCCGGTCGTCGCTGCTACCGCATGGCCGAACTGACCGGCGACGTGCTCGGGCTGGCCGATGCCGCCGACATGGAGCGCTTCGACCTGGTCGGACACGACTGGGGCGCCCTGGTGGCCTGGGCGCTGGCGGCACGGAGGCCCGACCGGGTGCGCAGCCTGTGCGCGCTGTCGGTCCCCCATCCCGCTGCCATGCGCCGGGCCATGGCCCGCTCAGCGCAGGCCCTGCGGTCGTCGTACGTGGCCTTCTTCCAGATCCCCTGGCTGCCCGAGCGCCTGCTCTCGGCCGGCAAGGGCCGCCTGCTCGCCGCCGGGCTCAGACGCAGCGGGCTCGACGCCGCGACCGCCCGTCGTTTCGCCAGCCGGGCCGTCGACCCCGGGGCGCTCACCGGCCCCCTCAACTGGTACCGGGCGCTGCCCCTGGACGCCGCCACCCTTCCCGGGCCCGTGTCGGTGCCCACCCTCTACGTGTGGGGAGACCAAGAGCGCTTCGTCACCCGGGCCGCCGCCACAGCGTGCCGGCACTGGGTCAGCGGCCCCTACCGCTTCGAGACCGTCCAAGGCGGCGGCCACTGGCTACCCACCGCCGCCGCCGAGGAGGTCTGGCACCTGCTCGGCGAGCACCTGGCCGCGGTTCCGGCCTGAGGCCGCTCCCGCCCGAGGCACCTGGTCAGGGCGAGCGGTAGTCGACGGTGAAGGCGCTGGCTCCGCTCAGGGCCGTGGGCACCGAGACGTCGGACCCGTTCTGGTCCAAGATGAGCTCGCTCGTCCCCGACCTCGAGCTGGCACTGTAGGTGGCACCGCTGAAGGCCACCGGCGAATAGGGGGCCAACGGGACCGTGGTCCCGTCCACGGCGGGCGCTTCCACGATCCAGTCAGCCGACTGCAACGGGCCGTCGTAGACCTCGTCGATGCCGAACTGCTGGCCGTTGCTGTCGTCACTGAGCTCGATGCGGAAGAGGACGGCGGCGATCTGCCAGATGTGCACCGTCACCTGGTCGCCTGGTTGCACGGACACGCCGGGAATGGGCGTCTCGATGTCAGGGAGGATCTCCCACCACGCCTCGGACACCGGCGGACCACCAACGGGACCCGGCATCTCGAGCACCCCGGCCTGGATCAGCGAGCCGTTGGACAGCCCGTCGATCCCCACCCAGGCGGACACCTGCTGTCCGGGCGAGGCCCCCGTCAGAGAGGGCACGGTGAAGGTACCGCTCACGCTCGTGATCCCCGTGCCGCTCTGGGAGTAACCCGACCAGCTGCTGCTGAGCAGCGGAGAGGGCAGTAGGGCCACGACCGGCAAACCCACTCGGAACGAAGCGGGCAGGCCCGGCACCGAGCCGCTGTAGCCGGCGCCGCCGAAGGAGAAGACGCCCCCGTCGCCGCCCACCAACCAGTACCCGTCGCCACCCGGGATCTGCGCCGCCCCCACTACGGGGTCCGCCAGCGGGTCCCCGGCGGTCGAACCTTCGAAGGAGCTGTCGCCGAAGTTGTACACGTCGCCTGCCGCCGTGACCTCCATGTAACCCTCGCCGTCGGGGCTCGGCACCAGGGCCACCACGGAAGTGCTCGGGCGCGACGACGAGGGCAGCCCCGGCACCGATCCGAAGTAACCGGCGTCGCCGAAGGCGAACACCCCCCCGTCGGCGCCAACCAACCAGTAGCCGCCGCCGCCGGGGGTGGCCGCCATGCCCACGACGGGCTCGTGCAAGGGGACGCCACCCATGGAGCCGTAGAAGGGCGCCCCGAAGCTGAAGATGCCACCGTCGGACGCCACCAGCCAGTAGCCGCCGGTCGCCGGGTCCGCCGCCATGCCCACGACGGGATCGTGTAAGGGGACGCCACCCATGGAACCGAGAAAGTCGGCGCCGCCGAAGGCGAAGATGCCGCCGTCGGAGGCCACGAGCCAGTAGCCGTCGCCGTTGGGCGTGGTCGCCGCATCGACGATGGGCGCCGCCAGGGCACGGTTCGAGGTGGACCCGTAGTACGGCGCCCCGCCGAACCCGTAGACGTCACCCGCAGAGGTGATCTCCCAGTAACTGGCGGCGGGAGTGAGGGCCTGAGCCGGTCCTGCCGTCGCCCACAGCATGCCCACGACACAGAGCAGGACCACTGACGCGCCCGATGTTGCTCTCCGTGCCCAGCGCCGCACTCCGTCGCTCCCGTCCGCCCCCGGTGCCCGCCTCGGCCGCGGACCGGCTGTCAGTGTGGTGGAAGAGGTGCCCGCTGCTGTAGGGCGTAAAGTCCCAAAGCGACCCACACTGGCCCTCGGCCCGATTGCCCCGTGAGCGGCGCTCGCCCCCTCGGTGACGACGTAGACCCCTCCCCGGCGCACCCCTGGTTGGAGGCAAGCGGGGTCTAGGTGTGCTCGGCGATGATGTTGGCGACGGTGTCGGCGTCGTCGGGCGTGATGGTCGGGATGATCCGACCCCCTGTGATGATCTCGATGGCCGTCTGCTTGTTGGGGCGGCCCGGGTCCAGGTTGTACCAGTGGACGAAGTCGCCGGACCCCCATATCCGCCACTTGCCCCGCACCCCGCTGAGAGGGCGCTTCTCGACAGACCGGATGTCCTTGTAGCGGATCCGCTTGGAGCCCCACAGGTAGTACCAGCGGATGACGAGGCCGTCCCCGTCGCAGGCGATGCGGCCGTCGTCATAGAGAAACTCGGCATCTCCCACCGGGCCAGGATAGCGGCGGGTGCCATGAGGCCCGTGCCCGGGAGAGGGCGACGGGGCAGGCCGTCCCTCGCAGTGCGTGAGCCCTCGAGCTGGCCGCACCACGAAACATCGGTTGTGAACGATCGAGCAAGCCTTCCCTCTGGTGCATGCCAGCACCCGTTTACGATCCGGACCGCCTCGGCAGCCACCTCCCTGGACGCCGACATCCCCTAGGCTGACGCCATGGCCCATCCTGCCGAACAGGTGCTCATCTTGGCGGCCG
>JBJKRZ010000358.1:0-13777 GCA_046704365.1 Acidimicrobiales bacterium
GGACCACGGTGGGATCGGTGGCGAGCGCCCGGGACAGCTCCACCAGGCGGGCCAGGCCGAGGGGCAGGCCGAGGGCGGGCCGCTCGGCCAGCTCGGTCAGTTCGAGCAACTCGAGCAGCTCGTCCACGGCGTCATCCTCGGCGGCGTCGGCGCCCCGCAGGCTGCCCAGGGTGAAGAGGTCGGACCACACCCGGCGCCGGGCGTGCTTGGCACGGCGCGCCAGCACCAGGTGCTCGCGCACGCTCAGGCCTCCGAACAGCTCGGGGTGCTGGAAGGTCCGGGCCAGCCCCCGGTGCGCCCGGTGCTGGGGCCGGCTGGGCGTGACGTCGCACCCGTCGAGGAGGACCCTGCCCGCCGAAGGCCGCAGGAGCCCGGACAGCACACCGAAGAGCGTGCTCTTGCCGGCGCCGTTGGGCCCCACCAGTCCCACGATGGCGGCCGGCGCCACGGCGATGCTCACGGCGTCGAGCGCCACCACGCCGCCGAAGCGCACCGTCACGTCGACACACGACAGGCGGGGGACGGACTCGGCGCCAGCGGCGAGCGGCGAGGTGGCGTCCACGGGCGGCTCCGTCACGACGGGGCCTTGGCCCCGGCGGCCCGGCCGAGGCCCGGGGCCCGGGAGCCGGGCACGACCCGCTCCAGCAGGGCGCGCAGGAGCTGGCCGTTGTGCAGCACCACTCCCTCGGGATGGCGCGCCACCATGACGGCGCCGAGACCGAAGAGCACGGCGGGCACCGCGCCCCAGCGGGCGGGCACGTAGGTCTGGAACACGCCCGGCAAAAGCGCCAGGGCCATGCCGCTCAGAGCGGCGCCCGACAACGAGCGCACGCCCATGGTGACCACGACAGCCAGCCACACCAGCCCGCCGAAGGTGTCGTAGGCCTGGGGCTCGGCCACCCCGCTGTCCATGGCCAAAAATCCGCCTCCCACGGCGGCCACGAAGGCGCCGAGGGCCCCCACGATGACCTTCACCTGCAGCACGCTCAGGCCCAAGGTGCGCGAGGCCGCTTCGCTGTCGCGCACGGCGCGCAGGGCGATGCCGCTGGTGGAGCGCCGGAGGTTCACGATGAGGAGGGCGAAGAGGCCGAAGGTGGCGAGGGCCAGGTACGAGAAGGCGAAGTCCCCGCCGGCGAAAGAAGGCCTGTTGAGCGCCACCCCCAGCCCGCCGCGCAGGAACTGGCCCCGGTCGAAGACGAGGGTCTGGGCCAAGAGCCCGAACGTGAGCGTCCCCAGGCCGACGTAGAGCTCGCCCACGCGGATGGTGAGCACGCCCAGCACCGCCCCCACGGCGGCGGCGAGGATCCCGCCCAGGACGAGGGCCAAGAGCACCGGGAGGTGCCAGGCGCTCACGAACTGGGCCGAGGCGATGGCGCCGGCCCCGGCGAAGACGATCTGCGAGAGCCACAACATGCCGCCTTCGCCCGTCACCACCGTAAAGGTGAGGAACGTGGTGGCGTAGCAGGCCCCCAGGGCCACGAGCCCCAGCCAGTACGCCGACGCATGGAAGACGAGAGGCAGGGCCGCCACCGCCACCAGGGGCAGGCCCGAGAGCGCCTGGGCCGGCGCCGAACGGGCCACGAGGTGGTCCCCGGCGCGCAGGGCCGTCTCGCCCGCCGGGCGGATGGCGTGGTCGAGGGGCCCGCCGCCCGCCGACTGCTCGACGACCGGTCCCGCCCGCAGCACGTAGAAGACGAGGAAGACGAACATCACGGCGAAGGGGACACTCGGGACGATGTCGGCGGTGAAGGTGCTGTTGGGCGGGAGGTACTTCTGGATGACGTCGGCGACCACGCCCATGGCCAGCGCCACCACCACCGCCGCCGGCAACGAGCGCAACCGTGCCGCCACCACGGCGGCGAAGGCAGCCACCATCAGGGTGGTCATGCCGGTGGTGTCGAGGCCCACCGCCGGCGCCACCAGGATGCCGGCGATGCCGGCCAGGGTGGCGCTCGCCGCCCACACCCCCAAAGCGACCCGGCCCGGGTTGGTACCCGACAACGAGGCCAGGGCTTCGGAGTCGACCACGGCCCGCACCCGCAGTCCCACGCCGGTGGCGCGCACGACCAGGGTCCCCACCACGAGCACCAGCACCAGCAACCCATAGGTGATCACCTGGTTGGTGGTGACGGCGGTGCCGAGGACGTGCAGGGGCCTGTCGCTGGGCAGCGCCAGGCCGGGGGCGACGTCGATGGTCTGGGTGCCGAGGAAGAAGTCGGCCACGGGCGGGAGCGCCACCGACAGGCCGATGGTGCTCACCAGCTTGACGAGGGTGGACTTGTCCCGGATGAAGCGGAACACCACGTTGTAGAGCACGATGCCCAAAGTGGGGGCCACCACCAGGATCGACATCAGGCCTGCGGCAACGGTCGACCAGCCGTGCTGGGAGTTGAACCAGAAGTAGAAGCGGGCCACCACGTAGGCCATGGACCCGAAGGCGAAGTTGAGAACGCCCGCCGACTCGTAGGTGAGCACCAGGCCGGCCGAAGCAATGGCGTAGACGGCGCCCAGCGCCAGGCCGGCTAGGACGTACTGCAGCACCGATCCACCCCGACGCTTCCTCCCCCCGGCGGGCCGGCGTCGCTGCCCGGAACCCGACCCCCGCCCACGATACCGATATCGATATCGAAGTCAAGGTAGAACGGGGTTCTCGGTGGTGAAAAAGCCTACTTCGGGCGGAAGCGCAGGGCGCCGTCCAGGCGGATGTTCTCGCCGTTCAGGTAGGGGTTGGCCACGATGGACTCCACGAGCAGGGCGAACTCTTCGGGGCGGCCCATGCGCCTCGGGAAGACGATGTCGGCCTCGAGCTTCTGTCGCATGGGCTCGGGCACGCTCATCATGAGGGGCGTGCCCATGGTGCCGGGAGCGATGGCACACACCCGGATGCCGAGGGGTGCCAGGTCCCTGGCCATGGGCAGGGTCATGCCCAAGATGGCCGCCTTGGCCGAGGCGTAGGCCAGCTGCCCGGTCTGGCCCTCCATGCCGGCGATGGAGGCGGTGTTCACCACCACGCCGCGCTCGCCCTCGGTGTCGGGCTCGTTGGCGGCCATGGCGGCGGCCACCAGGCGCGTGGTGTTGAAGGTGCCCACGGCGTTCATGTCCATGGTCTTCGTGAAGGCCGCCTTGTCGTGGGGCGTGCCGTCGCGCCCCACCGTCCGCCCCCCGCCGGCACCTCCGCCGGCCACGTTCACGAGCACCGACAGCGGGCCCAGGGCGCAGGCAGCCGCCACGGCGGCGGCGACGTCGGCGTCGTCGGTGGTGTCCCCTCCCACGCCCACGGCGCCCCGGCCCAGCTCCTCGGCCAGCGCCTTCGCCCGCTCCTGCTCCAAGTCGAAGACGACCACCCCCATGCCGCCCGCGGACAGCCGTCGCGCCGTGGCCGACCCCAGGCCACCGGCCCCTCCCGTCACGATGGCGGAACGTCCCTCGAGCTGCACGCCGGGGGACGGTAGGGCAGTTTGACTGCGACGTCAATATCAGCTACCTTGCCGCCCCGGTTCCAGGCCGGGAGGAGCGAGCGGTGGCCGAAGCGGGGGACGTCTCTTTCGAGGCGAGGATGCTCGTCGACGGCCAGCTGGTCGACGCAGCGTCGGGAAAGACCTTCACCAACGTGAACCCGGCCACCGAGGAGGTGCTGGGCGAGGTCGCCGACGGCGCCGTGGCCGACATGCGCGTCGCCATCGACGCGGCGCGCCGGGCCTTCGACGAGACGGACTGGTCCACCAACCGCGCCCTGCGCAAGCGTTGCCTGGAGCAGCTCCAGCAGGCCCTCGAGGCCGAGCAGGAGCAGCTGCGCGAGGAGCTCATCTCCGAGGTGGGCTGCCCCCGCATGGTGACGCACGGGCCACAGCTCGACGTGCCCCTGGCAGGCGGGCTCACGCACCCCGCCAAGCTCATCGACGAGTACCCGTGGGAGGTGGACCTGGGCGAGGAGTTCTCCACCCTCACCAACCAGCTCACCGCCAGGCGCATCTGGAGGGAGCCGGTGGGCGTGGTGGGGGCGATCGTCCCCTGGAACTACCCCTTCGAGGTGACGATCCACAAGCTGGGCCAGGCCCTGGCCACCGGGAACACCGTGGTCCTGAAGCCGGCACCCGACACGCCCTTCAACGCCACACGCATCGGGCGCCTGGCCGCCGAGCGCACCGACATCCCCCCCGGCGTGCTCAACGTGGTGACCTCCTCCGACCACCTGGTGGGCGAGGAGCTCACCTTGTCGGAGAAGGTCGACCTCGTCTCCTTCACCGGCTCCACGGCCGTCGGCAAGCGCATCATGGAGAAGGGTGCGGCCACCATGAAGCGGCTCTTCCTCGAGCTGGGGGGCAAGTCGGCCACCATCGTGCTCGAGGACGCCGACCTGGCCCTGTCGTGCCTGATCGGCATCGCGCCGTGCATGCACGCCGGCCAGGGATGCGCCACCCCCACCCGGATGCTGCTCCCCCGCTCCAGATACGACGAGGGCGTGGAGATCCTGAAAGGCATCTACGAGTCGGTGGTGCCCGGCGACCCCCGGGAGCCCGACGTGCTGTGCGGGCCGGTCATCTCCGCCAAGCAGCGCCAGCGGGTCACCGGCTACATCCAGAAGGGCATCGACGAAGGGGCCACCCTGCTCGTGGGCGGGACGGGCGCACCCGAAGGCAGCGACAGGGGCTTCTACGTGCGCCCCACCCTCTTCGTCGACGTCGACAACGACATGACCATCGCCCGAGAGGAGATCTTCGGGCCCGTGCTCGTGGTCATTCCCTTCGAGGACGAGGCCGACGCCCTGCGCATCGCCAACGACAGTCCCTACGGGCTGGCCGGCAACGTCATGTCGGGGTCCCTCGAGCGCTCCCTGGCCGTGGCCGCCAAGCTCCGGGCCGGGTTCATCGGGCTCAACGGCGGGGCCGGCTACTTCGCCGACGTGCCCTTCGGCGGCTACAAGGAGAGCGGCGTGGGGCGCCAGAACGGCATCGCCGGCTTCGAGCAGTACCTCGAGGTCAAGTCGGTCGCCTGGCCGGTGGGCTGAGCCCGCAGGCCCGTCGATGCCGCTCCAGCCCACCGAAGACCAACAGGCGCTGCGGGAGACCACGAGCAGGTACCTATCGAAGGTCGTCCCCGTGGGCCAGCTGCGCAAGCTGCGCGAAGACCCGGCCGGCTTCGAGGAGGACTACTGGCGCCAAGGCGCCGAGCTGGGCTGGACCTCTCTGCTCGTGCCCTGCGGACTCGGCGGCGGGAGCGTGAGCGGCAGCCCCCTTCTCGACGCCACCGTGCTGGCCCAGGAATTCGGGCGCCACGCCGCCCCGGGGCCCTTGCTGTCGTGCAACCTGGCCGCCGCCGCCCTGGGCGCCGAGGAGCCGGCACGTCACGCCCAGGTGCTCGACGGGCTGCTGTCGGGCTCGGCGGTGGTCTCGTGGTGCGTCACCGAAAACCACCCCCAGGGCCATCGCCCCGAAGCCTCGGAGCTGCAGGTGGCCCTCGACGGCGACGAGCTCGTGATCGACGGCACCAAGCGCCCCGTGGAGGCCGCTGCCCAAGCCAGCCACCACCTCGTGAGCGGGCGCACCGGTGAGGGCCTCAGCCAGGTGCTGGTTCCGGCTGACGCACCAGGTGTGACCCTCGAGCCCATGGAGTCGGTCGACCTCACCCGGCGCTACTGGGTGGTGCGCTTCAGCGGCGTGCGCCTGCCCCTGAGCGCCGCCGTGGGCCCTTTGGGGGGCGCCGGGAGCCGGGTCGAGGACCAGCTACGGGCGGGTCTGGTCCTACTGGCGGCCGAAGCGTTGGGCGCCATGGAGCGTGCCTTCGACATGACCCTCCAGTGGGCCTTCGACCGCTACACCTTCGGCCGCCCCCTGGCCTCGTACCAGGAGCTCAAGCACCGCTTCGCCGACATGAAGACGTGGCTAGAGGCGAGCCACGCCGTCACCGACGCCGCGGCGAGGGCCGTCGACGAGGGCGGCGAGCGGGCGGCGGAGCTGGTGGCCGTCGCCGCCGCCTACGTCGGGCACTACGGAGCAGAGCTCGTGCAGGACTGCGTGCAGATGCACGGCGGCATCGGGCTCACCTACGAGCACGACCTCCATCTCTTCGTGCGCCGGGTGACGCTCAACCGTGCCGTACTGGGCACACCGGCGCTGCACCTGCGGCGCATCGCCGCCCTGCTGGCCGAGGAGGAGGGGCTGTGACCCCCGCGGGCGCCGAGGACGCCGCCGCCTTCGGGCGCCGGGCCCGAGCCTGGATCGAGGCCAACCTGGCGCCCCTCGACCCGGGCGCCTACGAGCGCGCCTTCCGCACCGATCTGAGCGAGGAACAAGAGCTGGCCGAGGTCACCCGGGAGCGCCGGCTGCAGCGCATGTTCTACGACGGCGGGTTCGCCGGCATATGCGTGCCGACCCCCTACGGGGGCCTGGGGCTCACCCCCGCCCACCAGCGGGCCTTCAACGAAGCGCTCAGCGGTTACGAGTTCCCGGCCCGCATCCAGGCCCCGACCTTCGCGCCCTGCCTGTCGGTCCTCCTCGAATTCGGCACCGACGAGCAGAAGCGCACCCACGTCCCCGCCATCCTCAAAGGCGAGGAGCTGTGGATGCAGCTGCTGTCGGAACCAGGGGGCGGCTCGGACGTGGCCGGGGCGCTCACCTCCGCTGTGCGCGACGGCGACGGGTGGGTGCTCAACGGCTCGAAGATCTGGACCACGGGCGCCTGGTGGTCCGACTGGGCCCTGTGCCTGGCCCGGACCAACTGGGACGTGCCCAAGCACCGTGGCCTCACCGTGTTCATGCTCCCTCTGCACCAGCCGGGCGTCGAGGTCCACCGCATCGAGATGCTCAACGGGTCCAAGGAGTTCTGCCAGGAGTTCCTCACCGACGTCGTCGTGCCCGACAGCGACCGCATCGGCGAGGTCGACCAGGGGTGGACGGTGGGGACGCGCTGGATGTTCCACGAGAGGATGCTCTACGGGTCCCCGCTCATCACCTTCTCGGCGGGCGTGAGCCGCAGCTTCGCCTCGGCCTCCTACGCCAACCTGGCCCGGGCCGCCGGGCGCCTCGAGGACCCGAGCGCCCAGGAGCTCGTGGGCGAGGCGCGCATGCTCGACGTGGTGAGCGAGCTTCTCCACGAGCGAATCGAGCGCGGCATCGCCTCGGGGGCCCTGAACGACCAGACAGCGGCGGTGGCCCGCCTCTTCAAGGGCATGGCCTCGGCCCGGACCCGCACCATCGCCTTCGAGCTGGCCGGCACGGCCGGAGCGGCGTGGGCGGCGGACGACGGGCAACTGCGCCAACGCGGCACCGACTTCTTGATGCGCCAGACCGGATCGATCGGGGGCGGGACCACCGAGATGGCCCGCAACGCCATCAGCGAGCGCCTGCTGGGCATGCCCCGCGAGCGTTCCGTGGACCGCGACATCCCGTTCCGAGACGTTCCCCGTGGCCACACCCACCCTCGCCGCCATGCCTGAGCGCGCCGTGCGTGCGGTGCGCGCCGTGCAGAGGCGACAGCGCAGGGCCAGCACTAGCATCCGCGTCGACGTCGCCCGGCCCGATGGAACCGGGCCCGGAGCGGGCGGAGCGCTTCCCCCAGGAGGACACAGATGACTGCCGTGATGGAAGGCGTGCGCATCCTCGAGGTGGCCGAGCAGACCTTCGTTCCCGCCGCCTCGGCGCTGCTGGCGGACTGGGGCGCCGATGTCGTGAAGGTCGAGCACGTGGAACGCGGCGACGCCATGCGCGGCCTGGCGTCCTCGGGCATCGCCATGATCGGCAAGAGCGTGCACGTCCTGCTCGAGCACTCCAACCGGGGCAAGCAGAGCCTGGGGCTCGACCTGGCCTCGGAGGAGGGGCTGGACATCCTCTACAAGCTGGCGGCCACGAGCGACGTCTTCCTCACCAACAAGCTGGCCGGTGTGCGCCAGAAGCTCAAGATCGATGTGGAGGACATCCGGGCGCACAACCCGAACATCATCTACTGCCGGGGTAGCGGCCAGGGCGAGAACGGGCCCGACGCCGACAAGGGCGCCTACGACTCCCTCGCCTTCTGGGCCCGGGCGGGGGTGTCGCTGGCGGTGACCAGGACCGACTACGACCACGTGGTGGGCCCCCCGGGACCCGGCTTCGGCGACTCGGTGGGGGCCATGACCATCGCCGGGGGCATCATGGGCGCTCTGTTCCACCGCGAGCGCACCGGCGAGGCAACCACCGTGGACGTGTCGCTCTTGGCGTCGGGGATGTGGGCCATGGGCCAGACCATCAGCCTGTCGCTGCAGCTCGAGATGCCGTGGCAGCCGCCGCCCGGAGGCAACCCCCGCAATCCCCTCACCGGCAATTACAAGGTCAAAGACGACCGCTGGATCTCGCTCACCTGCCTGCAGGCCGGCAAGTACTGGCCCTCGATGTGCGAGGTCATCGGCCAGCCCCAGCTGGCACAGGACCCCCGCTTCGCCGACAACGACTCGCTTCTCGAGAACGGCCACGAAGCGGGAGCCATCCTCCGCCAGGCCTTCGCCGAGCACACCCTGGAGCAGTGGCGCCAGAAGCTCGAGGGCTTCAGCGGCCAGTGGGCCGTGGTGCAGAACACCATCGAGGTGGCCCAGGACCCCCAGTCGGTCGCCAACGACTACGTCCAGCACGGCGAGACCGCCGACGGCACGCCCTACTCGCTGGTGACGGCGCCCGTGCAGTACGGCGGGAAGGCGGCCCCCATCAAACGGGCGCCGGCGTTCAACGAGCACGGCGACAAGATCCTGTCGGAGCTGGGGCTCGACTGGGACACCATCGTCGATCTGAAGGTGCGGGGCGTCGTCGCCTGAGCGGCGGCCCACGAGTCAGGAGAACCGAGGACATGGGAACGTTCGACGCATTCGGCTACAAGGGCAAGCGGGCGCTCGTGGTGGGCGGCGCCACCGGCATGGGAGCCGCCACGGCCCAGCTGGCCCAGGACGCCGGGGCCGAGGTTGTGATCATGGACGTCGCCGAACCTTCGCTGACCGGGGCCAAGTACGTCCAGGTGAACCTCGCCGACAAGGCGTCCATCGACAGCGGCCTGGACCAGCTCGGTGGCCCCGTCCACGCCCTGTTCTCCTGTGCCGGGGTGGCCGACGGCACCCCGGGCATCGAGAGGATCAACTTCATCGGCCATCGGCACATGATCAACCGCATGGTGGACGAGGGAGCCCTGCCGAGGGGGTCGGCCATCGGCTTCATCTCCTCGGCCGCCGGCCTGGGCTGGGAGTCGAACCTGGATCGGCTCAAGGACTACCTGGCCACCCCCGACTTCGATTCGGCTGTGCAATGGGTGGAGCTCAACGGCGGCGCCGACTACATGTCGACCAAGCAGGCCATCTGCGCCTACGTCGCCTCGGAAGCCTTCACGCTTCTCAAGCGGGGGGTGCGCATCAACGCCATCTGCCCGGGGCCCACCGACACGCCTCTGGCTCAGGCCAACAAGGAGCTGTGGCTGGGGTTCGCCGCCGACTACCGGGCCGAGCTGGGCATCGAGCCCTCCACCCCCCTCGAGCAGGCCTACCCGCTCGTGTTCCTGTGCAGCGACGCGGCTGCGTCGATCACCGGCCACATCCTCGTCACCGACGTGGGCTACTTCGCCGCCGGGCTGACCGAGGCCTACCCGCCCGCCACCGACATCGCCAGGTTCCTCACCGGACGGCTGACCTGACCCGAGGTCGGCCCGTGACCACGACGCCGCTGCCCACCTGGGGTGACGCCGCCGAGCTCGTCGACATCCTCGACGTCCGCCCCGACGGCGATCATCGCTATGCCAGCGTGGTGCGCGGACGCTGGGCACGGCCCGTGGTGGAGGGGAGCCAGATGCTGGCCCAGGCCGTGGTGGCGGCCCGCCGGCAGGACCCGCGACGGCGGGTGGTGTCGGCGCACATGGCGTTCCACCGCGTGGCGGGCGCCGAGCGGCCCCTCCAGTTCGCGCTCGAGGAGCACCACCGGGGCCGGTCCTTCACCTCTCTGTCGGTGGACGTCGCCCAGGACGGCCGCTCCTGTGCCGCAGGCACCATGCTGCTCGGGACCGCCGCCCCCGACGTGGTGCGCCACAGCGTCGCCGCGCCCGACGTGCCCGGGCCCCAGGATTGCGCTGTGTGCGACATGGGGGTGAGCGGACGCGAGATCCGCGTCGTCGACGGCGCCTACAGCGGCGATCGCCGCGCCCCGCTCGGGCCCCCCACCATCGACGCCTGGGTGCGCTTCAGCGACGTCCCGTCCGATCCGGCCCTGCACGCCGCCCTGCTGGCGCAGTTCACCGGACACATGCCCATCGCCGCCGCCCTGCGGCCCCATGCCGGCGTGGGCCAGGACCAGGCGCACCGCAGCCTGTCCATGGCCATAAACGCCATCGCCATCTCCTTCCACGCCGAGGTCAGAGCCGACCGCTGGATGCTCTACCACCACCACTCCACCTTCGCCGGAGGGGGCATGACCCATGCCCAATGCCGCGTCCACGACGAGGCTGGCGCAATGCTCGCCTCCTTTGCCGTGGACGCCATGGTGCGGGAATTCGACGGCGGGCGGGCACCGCTCGAGGAGGAGCGCGCCCTGTGACGGGGAGCGGGCAGTGACCCTGACCAACGGCCGAGGGCCCTTCAGCGGCCGACGGGCGGGCACCTTCATCCCCCCCGTGGCCGACGAGGCCGTCTACGTCGAACCCTTCCAGCGGCGGGTGCGGGCCATGGTCGGGGACACGGCGGTGGTGGACAGCGAGCGCGTGGTGCTCGTGCACCGCCCCCGCCGTGCGCCCACCTACGCTTTTCCGGCCGGGGACGTGGGCGCCGTCGCCACCCAGGCGCTGCCCGAGGTGCCCGGCTACGTACAGGTCGAGTGGGACGCCGTGGAGCGGTGGTACGAGGAGCACGAGCAGGTATTCCTCCACCCGCGCAACCCCTACCATCGCATCGACTGCTTCGGAACCCGCCGCCGGCTGCGGGTGAGCGTGTCGGGCACGGTGCTGGTCGACACCTCCGACACCGTCGCCCTGTACGAGACGAGCCTCGAGCCCCGGCTCTACGTCCACCCCCGGCACGTGGTGGCCGGCACCCTCGTGCCCAGCACCACCACCACCTACTGCCCCTACAAGGGCACGGCCAGCTACTGGTCGGCCGCCGTGGACGGGGCAGTGGTGACCGACGTGGCCTGGTCCTACGAGGAACCCAACCCCGAGAGCGGGGCCATCGCCGGAATGGTGTGCTTCGACGACAGCCGGGCCACCGTGGAAGCGGCTCTGCCCACAGCCGTGGCGCTGCACCCATAGACGGCTGCACCCACAGACGACCCATAGACGACAAGGAGCCAGGGATGCCCGACGAGTACAGATTCCTCCTCTACGAGACCTTCGACGACGGCAAGATCGCCCGCATCATGTTGAACCGGCCCGACGCCCGCAACGCCCAGAACCGCGGCCTGCTGGTCGAGCTCAACGAGGCGTTCCTGCGCGCCGAGGCCGACGACGAGGTCCGGGTGGTCGTGCTGGGCGGCACCGGGCCCATGTTCTCCTCGGGACACGACATGGGGTCCAAGGTGTCGATCGAGGAGTACTCGCCCGGGCCCAACCAGCACCCCAGCCGGCAGGTGAACGGTGGGACCCGCAAAGCGGCCGAGTCGCTCATGCTCCAGGAGTGGCACCACTTCTTCGACAACACCCGCCGGTGGCGCAATCTGCGCAAGATCACCATCGGCCAAGCCCACGGCGACGTGTACGCGGCGGGGCTCATGCTCCTGTGGGCCTGCGATCTCATCGTGTGCGCCGAGGGGACCCGCTTCGCCGACGTGGTGGGGGCCCGCCTGGGCATGTGCGGCGTGGAGTACTTCGCCCATCCCTGGGAATTCGGCCCGCGCAAGGCCAAGGAGCTTCTGCTCACCGGAGACGCCATCGAAGCCGAGGAGGCCCACCGGCTGGGCATGGTGAGCAAGATCTTCCCCGCCGGCAGTCTCGAGGACATGACCCTGGACTACGCCCGCCGCATCACCCGGCTGCCCACCATGACGTCGCTGCTCATCAAGGAGTCCGTGAACCAGTCCGTCGACAACATGGGCTTCTACAACGCCCTCAACGCCTGCTTCACGCTGCACGAGCTCAACCACTCCCATTGGGCCTGGGTCAACGACGACCACTACCCGGTGGCCAAGGAGGACTCGGGCATCCCAAACTGGCGCGACGCCCCGCCCATCGTGCCAGCCGTCAAGGACAAGGTCCGAGCCGAGGGTTGAGGCCGGTGCCCTGGTCCCAGGGTCAGAGGCGCCGGCCCGCTACGGGGACGTCGGCCGGGATCCACGCCGGCGGGCGCTTCTCCATAAAGGCGCGCATGCCCTCTCGTGGCTCGGGAGAGTGCTCGATGGCCCAGAACATGGTCTGGTAGTCGACGTGCCCGTAGCGTTCGTTGAGCATCCGCTTGGCCTGGGCCCGCGCCTGCGGCGCGCTGCGCAGGACCTCGTGCGCCGCCGCCAGGGCGGCGGGCCGCAGCTCGTCGTGGGGCACGAGACGCCACAGCAGCCCCATCTCCACCGCCTCGGCGGCGTCGAAGCTCCGGCCCGAGAGGAGCAGGTCCCGGGCCACGGCCATGCCCACGTGCGCCGGCAGGGCGGCGGCGTAGGTGGCGTCGGGGATGCCCCGCAGCAGCTCGGGCACCCGGAAGCTGGCCCGGTCGCTCACCACGGCGATGTCGGCCATCATGGCGATGAGCAGCCCCCCGGCCTGGCAGATGCCGTTCACGGCGGCCACGACCGGGGCGCTGGAGTCGCGGATGGCGAGGAAGGGCAGGACGTCCTGGCCCGACACGGCGGGGAAGGTCTCCCCCGGGTCGCTGCGCCCGCCCAGGTCCCCGCCGGGGGCGAAGACGTCGCCGGTGCTGGTGATGACGAGCGCGGCCAGCTCGGGGTCCCGGTTCACGAGCGCCACGGCGCGCTTGATGCCGTAGTACATGGCGGGCGTGAGGGCGTTGCGCGCCGCCGGGCGGTCGATGGTGCACCAGGCAACAGAGCCCTGGCGCTCGAGACGGAGGTTGGGGGTGCCGAGGTCGTCGCTCATGGGCCCGTAGCTTGCCCGACGGCGGCGCCGTGACCGACGTCGACGAGCGCCGCCGCTTCCAGCAGCACCTGCTCAGCGAGCTGGGCTTCGTGGTCCGCCCCGCCGAGGGCGGGGTCGAGGGCTCGGCCCGCGTCATCCCCGAGATGCACGCCCCGGGGGCCGAGACGCTGCGCACCTCGGTCCTGGCGATATGGGCCGACATCATGTCCGGCCTGCTGGCGGCCCACGACCTGGGAGGGCGGGTGCCGGTCACCTTGGAGCTCGACATCCACCTGCTGCGCCCGGCACCCTCGGCCGGGACCGTCCGGGGACGGGGACGGGCGCTCAAGAAGGGACGGACGGTCTTCGTGGCCGGCGTGGACTTCTCCGACGAGGAGGGGGACGTGTTCGGCTTCGGCTCGGCGTCCTTCATGGCCGCCCCCGACCCCGCCATGCGCTTGCCCGAGCAGATGGGCTGGGAGCTGCCGGCCCCGGAGCAGACCCTGTCGGTGCCCCTGGCGCGGCGCGCCGGCTGCGAGCTGCGGAGCCCGGGCGTGGTGGTGCTGGCGTGCGCCGATGACAGGCTCAACTCCTCGAGGACCCTCAACGGCGGCCTCATCGCCCTGGCCGCCGAGGAAGCGGCGCTGTCGCATTCGCCCGGTCGGAGCCTGTGCCTGCTCGACGTCCGGTACCTGCAGCCGGTGCGCATCGGGCCGGGGGTGGGCGCCGCCAGCACGACCCACCGCCTGACCCGGGTGGAGGTGCGCGACCCAGGCCCCCA
>JBJKRZ010000359.1:0-4643 GCA_046704365.1 Acidimicrobiales bacterium
GTGTATCAGGGGCGCGCCGTGGTGCTGGGGGTGGGGGGGGTCGCCTACAAAACCGCAACGTCGGGCTCGGACCCCTCGGGCCCCGCGCCGGCGGGGCGGGGTGCCGCGGGGCCGGCGCCGACGCGCCTGGGTGGTTACGACCCCTCACCACCCACCGCAGCGGGCGGGTACGTGATGACCACGTCGGGATCCGTGTACCACCTGCCCGACTGCCCTGTCGTGTCCCACCACCCCGAGGGTCTGCGCCCGCTGTCCGCCGGGGGCACCGTTGGCCTGGCGCCCTGTCGGATCTGCTTGCCCGGCAACCCCTGACGGCACCGGTCCAGCACGGGCGGTCGACGGGGTCCCGCGCCCGCCCACCCCTTCGCCTATCGGCGGGCCATGGGGTGTTTGACCTGGTCCGACGCGCCCCGACCAGAGATGTTGCTGACGGCTCCGTCATCTGACATTTGTGTCAGGGAATGGGTAAGCTGGTGCGCGATGGACGGGTGGGCGCCGTTCGGCGACCTGGGCCCGCCGTGGCCTGGGGACCAGCACTTCGTCGCTGGCGTGAACCGAAGCGAAAGGAACCTGGATGGACGCAGGCAGCGCTGACGGCTACAAGCCCTCGCTCACCACGGTCAACAAGCTTGCGGCGTCTGACGACCCGCGTGCCCTCTCCAAGGCGCTGCGCGAGCAGCCCGTCCACAAGATCGGCGACCTGTTCCACCTCGTGACGCGCCGCAGTGACGTGGAGGAGGCCCTGCGCCGCACGAGCATCTTCTCCTGGGCCGCTGTGGGCATGGACCTGGGCAACGTCCGGCCGCTCATCCCGCTCCAGATCGACCCGCCTCAGCACGTGAAGTACCGCCGCATCCTCGATCCCCTGTTCGCCCCCAAGAAGATGGCGCTGCTCGAGGACGAGGTGGTGGGACTGGTCAAGGAATTGGTGGACGCCTTCATCAGCGAGGGTTCCTGCGACTTCCACGAGCAGTTCGCCGTGCCCCTGCCCTGCCGGGTCTTCCTGCGCCTCATGGGCCTGCCCCTCGAGGACCTGGACCTGTTCCTGGCCCTGAAGGACGACATCATCCGCCCGCCGGGCGTGACCCTGGAGGAGCAGCGGCCCTACAGGGAGAAGGCGGGAAAGGCCGTCTACGAGTACTTCCAGCGCCACCTGGCCGAGCGCAAGCGGCGGCCCACCGACGACATGTTGGCGCAGATCATCTCCAGTGAAGTCGACGCCGTTCGCCTCACCGACGACGAGGTGCTCGACATCTGCTACCTGTTCATCATCGCCGGGCTCGACACCGTGACCGATTCCCTCGACTGCATCTTCGCCTACCTGGCCCAGAACCCCGCCCATCGCCGCGAGCTTGTGGTCGACGAGAGCGTGATCCCCTCTGCCGTGGAGGAACTCCTACGCTGGGAGAGCCCCGTCCCCGCCGTCCCGCGGGCAACCACCGAGGACGTGGAGATCGCCGGCTGTCCCATCAAGGCGGGCGAACAGGTGATGCTGCTGATCGGCTCGGCCAACACCGACGACGCTTCGCATCCCGGCGTGGAGGACGTGGACCTGCGGCGCAACCCCAACCCCCACCTGGCCTTCGGTGGGGGAGTGCACCGCTGCCTGGGTTCGCACCTGGCCCGGGTGGAACTGCGCGTGGCGCTTCGGGAGTTCCACCGCCGCATCCCCGACTACGAGCTGCCCCCGGGGACGGTCCTCGAGTACACGACAGGGCTGCGCTCGCTGCACCACCTGCCGCTCGTGTTCCCCGCCGGGGGCTAGCACGTGCGCATCGTGCTCGACGCCGAGCGCTGCCAAGGCCACGGACGCTGCTACAGCCTGGCGCCTGACCTGTTCGATTCCGACGACGTCGGACACTGCCTGCTGCTGGTGGACGAGGTGCCGGCCGGCCGGGAGCACGACGCCCGCAACGGGGCCGACAACTGTCCCGAACAGGCGCTCAGCATCGAGGAGTAGGTCACTCGCCGGCTCAGGCGGCAGACGCCCGGTTGGGCGCTCTCTCCTCGCCTTCGGTCACCTTCACCGCCGTGCCCACGGCGTCGGTGGACAGCATCGTCTCGGTGAGCGCCTCGCCGGCCAGGGCGAGGGTGCGGGCACCGTCCACCTCGAGCAGCAGGATGGCCTCTTGAGGCTCGCCGTGGCGTCCGAAGGGGACGGTGGCGGCGACGATGGTGCCCGGTCCCGACACCCGGCGCTCGACGGGCCGGGGCGAGAAGGTGGCCTCCAGCCGCTGCTGCAGGTCTCCGTCCGGGCTGGGAGCGGCCGAGGGGGGCCGGCTGGAGTAGACGCCCACGGCGTGCTTGGTCAGGTAGTACCCGTTGCCGTGGACGAGGACGTGCTCGTCGTCCGCCGTACGGACCCGCTCCAAGGCGTTGGCCACGGCATGGGTCACGTAGTTGCTGCCCGGCCCTCCGTGGTAGGGGAGACCGCCGGTCAGGGTGAGCGGGCGCCGGTCGTGATGGGGATCGATCCCCAGGCTGTGGCACGCCACCTCGATCGAGCTCGGGAAGCAGGAGTAGAGGTCGAAGGCGGCGATCTCGTCGGTCCCCAGAACAGCCATGGCCAGCGCTTCTCGGCTGCCGGCGGCCAGCGCCGGCGCCCGGTGCACCTGCGGACGCTCGGAGAGGTACCAGATGTCGGTCGTGTCGGCCCACCCCGAGAGGTAGGCCACCTCTTGGGGACCGAGCCCCCACTGGCGGGCCGTGGCGGCGTCGGTGACGAGCACGGCGGCGCCCATGTCGACGTCCATCACGGCGTTCACGTACTTCGGGTAGGGGAAGCTGATCATCCGGTTGTCTGAGCTTGGGGTGGCGATCTCCTCGGCGCTGCGGCGGGTGGGGAACCAGCTCAGCGGGTTGGCGGCCGCCACCTCGTTGAGCCCGGCCATGAGCCGGCCCATGGCGGCGCCGTGCGCCGAGGGGTCGTGGCCGGCCTCATGGGCCAGGGCGGACTCCACCAGCGCGTACATGGTGGTGGCCTGATCGAGCCCGTGGGCCCGCTCCACCTTGTGCACGCCGAGGTCCGCTTCGAGCGGCGGCCACGTGTCGGGCCAGCCTTCGCTCGTGGGCCACTCGAGCTCGATCCCCGCCTGCTTGGCGCGCTTGCGCGTGGCCAACGCCTCGGCCCCCACCACGAGCACGCGTGGTCGCTTCCCCTCGACGACGAGCTCCGCCGCTCGGTTGACCAGCCACTGCGGGATGTTCCCGCCCATGCCCGAGGTGCGCGCCTCTGCACCCGTGGCGCCAAGGCGCTCGGCCAACGCCCGGGCAGGCTCCCCGTGGCGCAGCGAGAGCGAGTGGACCATGAAGAGGTGCGTGAGCCCGGCCAGGAGGGCCTTGCCGTCGCCACCCCGGGCGCTCGCCGCCTCGGCGGCCTCGGCGGCGACGGCCTCCATGAGGTCGAAGGGGCTGGGCGCCGCCAGGGGGTCCTGCTCCCGGCTCGTCACCTGGCCGGCTCCCACCACCACCGGGACGCGGCTCCAATCGGTCATCGAAGTCCTCTCTAGAAGCGATAGACGCGTTCGGCGTTGGCGGCGAAGAGCATCCCCCTGGCCTCCTCGCCCAGGCCGGCCGTGACCGTGTCGAAGGCGCTGTAGAGCTCGTCGAAGGTGCCGTACATGGAGTCGACGGGGAAGTTGCTGGCGAACATGCAACGGTCGACGCCGAAGGCGCCGATGGCGTGCTCCAGCCAGGGGGCGAGGGCGTCGGCGTCCATGGACCGAAGCGGCATGGCCAGGCCCGAGAGCTTGCACACCACGTTGTCGCCCGAGTCGGCCAGGGCGTCGATGCCCGCCCGCCACAGCGCCCGCTCCTCGTCGGAGCTCGAACGGGGCCACCCGGCGTGCTCGACCACGACGACCAGGTCCTCGAAGCCGGCCAGGCCGATCGCCGCCGCCCGCAGCTGGTCGGGATGGGCCATGAGCTCGAACACCAGGTTCCGCTCCGCCAGGGCCCGCAGGACCTCGGCTTCGGGCAGGGGCCGATCCAGGCCCCCCATGGGGCGCACGCCGCGAAAGCGGGGGGCGGCTATCTGGCGGTCGAGGAGCGCCACGGCCTGGGCCACCGTGTCGGTAGGGGGGAGCCCGCCCACGATGGCATGGGGACCACCGGCGCCATCGGCGTCGGCGTCGAGCTGGAGGGTCTCCTCCACCGAGTGGCCACCGGTGGCGGCGGCCACGTTGACGAGCTTCTCGACGTTCCACCCTGAGGATTCGGCCCGGTAGGTGGCGATGTCGAAGCGGCGGTTCATGCGTGCCGGGTCACCGCTGGCGCCTGCGCCGCCTGCGCCAGCGTGCGCCTGGGCACCTTGGAGGTAGGGGTACCAGTCGGCGCGAGCCGGGTCCCACAGGTGCACGTGGGCGTCGACGATCCTGGCGGGCCTGGCCGTCATGGGGCTCCGCCCCCTCTGGCGATCCGGGGGTTACCCACGATCTCGGCCAGGGTGGCGTCGAGCCAGTCGGGGAGGCGGGGCCCGCCGTAGGTGACCGTGCCGGCGGGTCGCGGGTGGCTGCGCAGGCCCAGCCAGCCAGCCCCCACCACCAGCTCGGCACCGGCCAGCGCGGCGGCGTCGGGGTTGACGAGGAGCTGGGCGACGAGCTCGCCCACGGCCGGCCCGGCGCTCGACTCCGGCGCCTCCAAGG
>JBJKRZ010000360.1:0-6423 GCA_046704365.1 Acidimicrobiales bacterium
GTCCTCGTGGGTGTCGAAGGCGCGTCCTTCGGCGTGCAGCGCCGGCTCAGCCCGCCGGTGGCCGGCGCCGTCGACCGGGCTGGCCGTGCCGTGCTCACCCTGGTGGCGGGAGCCCGATGGCCAGAACGCTCGGAGCCGGTCTAAGAAGGGTCGGTGCCGGGGGCGCACCCATCAGAGGGGCCGGGGATGGCCACGGCGTCGGACCCGGCTGCCGCCTATCGGCAGCTGTTGACCGTCCGGCGCCGCAACCGCTTGTGGCGCGCCGCCCTCGTGCTCCTGGCCCTGGTGGTGGTGGGCCTGGCAGCGGCCACCGTCGCCGTGACCGTGGCGCACCACCGAGGGGCGCAGGGGCCCAACCGCAGCGCCTCGTCTCCTGCCTCGACAGGGTCGTCCACGACCTCCACGACCACGTCCACCACGAGCCCCGGGTCGGGCAACGGGCCCACCATCACCTCGTTGTCCCCCGCCAGCGGCACGGCGGGCGACACGGTCACCATCAGCGGCAGCGGGCTCGTCAGCCCCGACGGCCAGATCACGGCCTACTTCGGGACGACGGCGGCCTCGACGTCGTGCCCGAGCGCCACCACGTGCACGACGACCGTGCCGTCGGGTTCGCCAGGCCCCGAGACGGTGACGGTGTCCACCTCCTCGGGCACCTCCGACGGTCTCACCTTCACCTACCAGTGACAGCCGCCTACCGGTGGCGGCCGCTTACCGGTGGACGACCGGTTCCGGTGACAGCCGCCTACCGGTGACGGCAGCGAGCCGCTTCGAGGTGGCCGTCAGCCCCCACCGGCGGCCACCGGGCCCGAGGGGACGAAGTCCTCGGGTCTGATGAGCACGGTGCTGACCACGGCGCTCACGAGGGCCACCACGGCGCCGATGACGAGCACCTCGTTCAGGCCGCTCACGAAGCTGGCCCGCGCCGCCTGCGCCACCGCCGCCGCTGCCGGGCCGTGAGCACCGGTGGCGGCGACGGGGTTCTCCCCCTGCACCAGGGCGGTGGCGGCGGCGTGCGCTCGCCCGGCGACGCCGGGAATGCCCGACAAGATGTGCACCAGGTCGTTGCGGGCCCGGGTGGCGAAGAGCGACCCGAGGGCGGCGATGCCGGTGGCGATGCCCATCTGGCGGAAGGTGTTGTTGATGCCGCTTGCCATGCCCGCCCGCTGCGGCTCGACCACGCCCACGGCCGTGGACGCCAGCGGGGGGTTGACGAGGCCGATCCCGAGGCCCGCCAGGAGGAAGCCGGGGATCAGGTGCGTCCATGCGCTCGTGGCGCTGAGCCCGGCCATGAGCAGCTGCCCCACGCCCACGAGCCCCAGGCCGGGCCCGATGAGCCAGCGCACCGGCATGCGGGCGCTCAGGCGGCCGGCGGCGAAGGCGGTGACCAGGCTGCCGCCCGAGAGGATGAGTAGGCGCACGCCCGTGGCGAGCGCCGAATAGCCCAGGGCGTCCTGCAGGTAGAGCACGAGGTAGAGCAGCAGGGCGAAGAGTGACGACGAGATGCCGAAGGCGGCGACGGCCCCGCCCGAGAAGGTGGGCACCCGGAACAGCGACAGGTCGAACATGGGGTGCTGGCCCAGGCGCTCGGCCGCCACGAAGGCAGCGAGGAGCACGGCCGCCGCTGCGAAGCACGCCAGGACCCCGGCGTTGCCCCACGCCGTGTTGTTGGCCCGGATCAAGCCGTAGATGAGGGCGACCAGGCCCAGCGTGAACAGGACGAAACCGGGCCAATCGGGGCGCCGGGCGCTGGTCTCCTTGGACTCCTCCACCTGGCGGGCCGTGATGGTCACGCCCACCACCCCGATGGGCACGTTCACCAGGAAGATCCAGCGCCAGCCGATGCCACTCGTGATGACCCCGCCCAGCACGGGGCCCACGGCCACGGCGAAGCCCACCACCGCCCCCCACACGCCGAAGGCGGTGCCCCGCTCCTTGCCCCTGAAGGCATGGGCGAGCAGGGCCAAGGCGGTGGAGAACATGATGGCCCCGCCGATGCCCTGGCCACTGCGGGCCACGATGAGGAACAGCGGCGACGCCGACAACCCGCACAACAGCGAGCCGACGGTGAAGATGCCCAGGCCGACGAGGAACAGCAGCCGGCGCCCGAAGAGGTCAGCGAGCGAGCCGGCGGTGAGCAGCAGCGAGGCCAGGGTGAGGGCGTAGGCGTCGACGACCCATTGCAGCTCGGAGAACGAGGCGCGCAGCTCGTGCTGGATGTCGGGCAGGGCCACGTTCACGATGGTGATGTCGAGAAGCAGCATGAAGGTGCCGATCGACACCGCCAGCAGGGTCCACCACTTGGACTCCATGACCGGCCGGTGCCGACCGGCGGCGGGCGGACCGTGGCCGCCGGGCTCCGCTGGTCGCGTCAGGTCGCCGACGGCCATTCCCCGGACCCTAACGGCCGGGGGGCGCCGTCCCGTCCGAGGCGACGACCGGTGGCGGGGCGAAACGTCGCTGGCGCAGGTAATCCGGCTCGACGAGGGTGCCAGCGGCGTCGCCGTCGGGCACGGGCGCCCCTGCCACGAGACGCAGGGGCAGCTGGCCCGCCCACACCGCCAGCCCCAGGTCCTCGGCCTCCTCCAGGGGTCCGCCGGTGCGGATCTTGGCCGATCCCTCGTCGACGGGGAACGCCACCACGGCGGTGGAGCGCAGCTCGGCTGCCGTGGGGGGACGGACGTGGGCCATGCGGCCGGGCGCCACGTGCTCGACCACGCTGTGCAAGGCGGCCAGCTTCTCCTCGGGGTCGGTGACCGCCCGCGCCGTCCCGAAGAGCACCACGGTGCGGAAGTTGGCTGAGTGGTGCAGAGCCGAGCGGGCCAGGACGAGCCCGTCGAGGAGGGTGACGGTGATGCAGGCCGGCCGGCCGGCGGCCAGGTTCTTGAGCGTCTCGTTTGCGGTGGCACCGTGGAGGTACACGACGTCGCCCACGCGCCCGAAGGCCATGGGGACGACGACGGGACCCGTCTCCATGCTGTAGCCCACGTGGCAGACCACGGCTTCGTCCAGAATGGCGTCCACCACGGTCCTGTCGTGGCTGCCCCGCTCGCGCTTGCGCCGGAGCCTCGAACGGCCGGTGGCGAGAAGGGCCTGGGGCTCGATCATGGACCATTATGGCTGGCACCGGGATGGGCGAGATCCGGGGAGGAGCGGCCCGTGAGCGGCCATGGGCACGAGGACGGGGAGCCCGCCGAAATCGACTGGGAGTACGCCGAGATCGGGCCCTGGCAGGCCGCCGGCTCGGTCGTGGAGGTGTCGGGCCGGGCGGTGTTCGTGGTCGACGTCGGGCCCACAGGGGCCGAGCAGGCCGAGCCGCTTCTCGTCGTCCACGGCTATCCCACCTCCTCCTTCGACTTCGCCCACCTGGTGCCCGCACTGGCCGAGCACCGCCGGGTCGTCCTCGTGGACCTCCTCGGCTACGGACTGTCGGAGAAGCCCGACATGGCCTACACGATGGCCGGCCAGGCCGACGTGGTGGCGGGCGTGGTGGCCCGCCTCGGGATCGACCGCCTGGCACTGCTCACCCACGACATGGGCGACACCGTGGGGGGCGAGCTACTGGCCCGCCAAAGCGAAGGGAGGTGGCCCGTCGAGGTCACCCGCCGGCTGCTCACCAACGGGAGCATCTACATCGCCATGGCCCGGCTCACCGCCGGCCAGCAGATGCTGCTCTCGCTGCCCGACGCCGCCATGACAGCGGAGTCGGCACCGGCACCCGCCGAGATCGCCGCAGCGCTGTCGGCGACCTTGGCGCCGGCCAACTGCGCCACGGACATGGGCGCCCACGCCGAGCTGGTGGCCCACGGCGGCGGCAACCGCCTTCTGGCCCGCACCATCCGCTACATCGAGGAGCGACGAGCCGACGAGCGGCGCTTCACCGGGGCCATCGAAACCCACGCCTCGCCGCTGCATGTCGTATGGGGCCAGGAGGACCCCATCGCCGTGGCGGCCATGGCCGAGCGCTTGGGCGCCGCCCGGACCGACGCCACGGTGCACTTCATCGCCGGAGCGGGCCACTACCCCCAGATCGAGGCGCCCGAGGCCTACCTCGACGCCGTCCTCGGCGCCCTCGGCCGATAGCGCTCGAGGCGCTCGGGCGGGCGACGCCTCAGGGGGTGCGGCCGCCGAAATTGAGAAGCCGCGCCTGGGCGTCGGCGCCCGGTGGCGGGTCGATCTTCGGCCCGAAGCCGCCGGGTCGGCGGATGGCCTCGTCGATGGGGGCGAGGAACTCCAAGGCCTTGTCCACGGCCTGGGCGTCGAGCCGCTCGTCCTGGCCGGTGGCCCGGGCCAGGTCCCAGGTGTGAAAGAGCGTGTCGGCGCACAGCAGCCGGCCGACGAGCGACTCGAAAGGCTGCTCGCCGAACATCCCGCTGATCGTGGTGTTGGCGAGCGTCGGGTCGGCCAGGGCGGCGAGCACGTCGCTGCGCGCTGCGGCGAAGGAGTCCAGGAGATTCTCGTCGGGCAGCGGCTCGGCCGCCTCGCCCCCGTGCAGGGCGGCCAGCACTCGGCGATGGGTTGCCACGACGTGGTCGGCCACCTGTCGGGCGGTCCACTCGGTGCACGGCGTCGGCGCCGACCAGGCCGACGGGTCCACGCCCGCAAGCCTCCCGGCGAAGCCCTCGGCGATCCGTGCATAACGATCGGCGACCTCGGTCACGGCCCGCTCACCTCGTCACTCCCACTCGATGGTGGCGGGGGGCTTGCTCGTCACGTCCAGCAGCACCCGGTTCACCTGCTCGACCTCGTTGGTGATGCGGTTGGAGATCACCTCGAGCACCTCGTAGGGCAGGCGCGACCAGTCGGCGGTCATGGCGTCCTCGCTCGTCACGGGGCGGAGCACCACGGGGTGCCCGTAGGTGCGGCCGTCGCCCTGCACCCCCACCGAGCCCACCTCGGCCAGGAGCACCACCGGGAACTGCCACACGCTGCGGTCCAGCCCCGCCGCCGACAGCTCCTCCCGGGCGATGGCGTCGGCCCGGCGCAGGACGGCCAGGCGATCGGCGGTCACCTCGCCGGCGATGCGGATGGCCAGCCCCGGCCCCGGGAAGGGATGGCGCCAGACGATCTCCTCGGGAAGCCCGAGCTCCAGTCCCACGGCACGCACCTCGTCCTTGAACAGCGACCGCAGCGGTTCGACGAGCTGGTAGCGAAGGTCGCTGGGCAGCCCACCCACGTTGTGGTGGCTCTTTATGACCGAGGTACCCGACCCACCCCCCGACTCGACCACGTCGGGATACAGGGTCCCCTGGACGAGGAACTCGACCTCGTCGTCATGGTCGCGGTTGGCGAGGATCTTGGCGGCAGCGGTCTCGAATGTGCGAATGAACTCGCGCCCGATGACCTTGCGCTTGTCCTCGGGATCGCGCACGCCCGCCAGTGCCCCCAGGAACTGCCCGGCGGCGTCCTCCACGTGCAGTTGCACGCCCGTGGCCCGCACGTAGTCGCTCACCACCTGTTCGCGCTCGCCTTCGCGCAACAGGCCGTGGTCCACGAACACGCAGGTGAGCTGGTCGCCCACGGCCCGGTGCACCAGAGCGGCAGCCACCGCCGAGTCCACCCCGCCTGACAAGCCGCAGATGACCGGGTGCTCCCCCACCGTCTCGGCCACCTGCGCCACAGCCTCGTCGATGAAGTTGCTCGTGGTCCACGAGGGGGCGATCCCGGCGCACTGGTGGAGGAAGCGTTCGAGGAGCGCCTGGCCGTGGGCGGTGTGCACCACCTCGGGATGCCACTGCACGCCGGCCAGGCGCCCGTCGTCGTCCTCGAAGGCGGCGATGGCGGCGGCCGGTGTGGACGCCGTGGGCCGCAGCCCCGGTGGCAGCCCCACCACGGCGTCGCGGTGGGACATCCACACGAACTGCGAGGGGGAGAAGCCGCGGAAGAGCACCGACGAGGTATCGAGCTGCGCCTTGGTGCGCCCGAATTCGGCGGCACCGGTCTTCTCCACGACGCCGCCCAGGGCGTGCGCCATGGCCTGGAAGCCGTAGCAGATGCCGAAGACGGGGACCCCCGAGCGCAGGAGCTCAGGGTCGAGCTCGGGGGCACCACCGTCGTAGACGCTCGAAGGGCCCCCGGAGAGGATGAGGGCGGCGGGCTCCCGGGCCAGGATCTCCCGGGTGGAGGCGGTGTGGGGGACGATCTCGCTGTAGACGCGCGCTTCGCGCACGCGCCGGGCGATCAGCTGGGCGTACTGCGCCCCGAAGTCGACCACCAGCACCGGATGGCTGCTGAGGCGCTTCATCGCGAAAGGTTACCCGGGCGGGACGCGCCCCCCGGCGCACGCCGTCGGGTGGGACAGCCCGCCGCGCCCGCTCAGTCGCCCCGTCCTCGGTGCCGGGCGCGCAAGGCGTCGACCCAGGTGGCGGCCACCGACGCGGCCACGTCGAGGGCCTCTTGCAGGGCGCTGGCATCGACGGGGAC
>JBJKRZ010000361.1:0-11683 GCA_046704365.1 Acidimicrobiales bacterium
GTGCAGGATGGAGCCGCACGCCTTCTGGGCGGCCTGGTACGTGGGCGAGTTGGGGTCGAGGCCACTGCCGGGGCCACCGCTGATCTTGATCCCGAAGCCCCCGCCGAACGTCTTGAACTGCGGGTCCGGGAAATTCGTCACCCCGTGGGAGCGCATGCACTGGGAGAACTTGAGGGCGTTCTGCTCGGCCTGGTGGATCTGGGCCGGCGAGGGCTTGGGCAGCAGGCCCTGGCACGCCTTCTGAGCGGCCTGGAAGGTGGGCGAGCTGGGGTCGAGGCCGCTGGCCGCATTGATGTTGATGCCACCGCCACCCGAGGGCGGGTCCGGGAAGTTCGTCACTCCGTGGGAGCGCATGCACTCGGAGAACTTGAGGGCGTCAGCCTGTTTGCTGCTGCTGGAACCCGACGACGAGCTGTTGGACGAATTCGACGACGGGTTCCCCGAAAGGCTGGCCACCCCCGGTGTCGATCCGCCGCAAGCAGAGGCGAGCAGGCCGAGGGCGATCATCCCCGCCGCCAGGAATCCGAAGTGTGTCCTTCGCATGTGCCGTCCCTCCCCTTGGGGCGCGCTTCCCGTGCATGGGGACGCGCTCCCCGCGACGGTTGTACGCCGCAGCGCGTTGCATCACGGTTGCGCGCTCCTGTGGAAGGACTGTGAGCCCGCCCGCGCACGTCAGGGCTCGAGGCTCTTGCAGGCCTGGTCGGCCCGCAGGTAGGCGGGACTGCTCGAATGCTCCATACCCGGAGGGAAAGTGAAGCCCCAGCCGTTGCCGGGACGGGGGGTGGGGTCGGGGAAGTCCGTGACCCCGTGCGAGCGCATGCACTGGGCGTACTCGAGAAGCTGCGCCTCGTCCTGGGCGCTCTGCGCCGGCGTCAAGGTGTTTCCCGGGATGTACTTCCCACAAACCGCCAGGGCGCTGCGGACGATGGGCGAGTTGACGTCGATCCCGCTGCCGGGGCCGGGGAAGAACCTGGTCCTGCCGCCCGACGACACCGGGTCGGGCCAATTCGACACCCCGTGGGACCGCATGCACCGAGCCAACTCCTCGAGCGAAGGCGCGGTGCTGGCCTTCCGCCCCGCGCCGGTGCCCCCGCTACCGTGGCTGGTGGTCCCCAAACGGGCGACGCTCGGGGCTCGCTGCCCGCTGCAGGCGGCCAGCGCCAGGGCGCCGGCCACGACGAAGAGGGCCACCTCTCCCGAACGGCGATGCGTTCTCGCCCATGTGAGGGTCACATCAACCGCCGGCCCCCGACCCCGGGAGTCCGCCGTTGAGCTCGACGGTCCCAGGGGGTGGGGTGCCACCGAACCCCGGCACGCCGGTCTTCTGGCTGCACAACCTCGAGGCGTTCTGGAACGTGGGGTTGTGCGGGTTCAGATCGCCCCCGGCGTTCATCGAGATCGACAGGGTGCCGTTGGCGCCGGGGTCGGGGAAGTCCGGGATCCCGTTGGCGCGCATGCACTGGGAGAACTGCTCCACCTTGGCCGGGTCCCTGGGCTGCACGGGGCCGCCCCGCAAGGCGTTCTGTGCTGCGTTCAGGTACGACCGGCAGTACTGGCCAGGGCCCTCGTTTCCCTGCCCGCCCTTGTGCGTGCCGTTGTACCCACCGGGCACGGCCGGGTTCCAGATGATGTGGATCACCTTGTGGACGTCGATGGATGGGTCGACCTGGCCGGGGTCGCCGTGGCTGCGCATGCAGGCGGCCCACTCGTCGAGCAACTGGGTGGGGTTTTGTGTCGGCTGCGTGGTGGCCGAGCCGCCGCTGGTGGCGCTCCTACCCAGGTGGGCGACCGCCGGGGAGCCGGGTCCCCCGCAGGCGGCCAGCAGCAGAACGGCGGCGGCCACGAGGATCATCAGACCGCCCGATCCGTGATGACGCATCGGGAGCCGTTGTACGGGACCGAGGGTCACAGCAAGGTCACACGTGTGACCCCGGTGTGACCGGCGACCTGCGATCTTGTGGGCTGTTGCCGTCCGGCGGGGACGATTCGTCCCCCGACGAGCAGGCCGGGTGTCACGCTGGTCCCCAGGAGCAGACGATGAGGGTGCTGGTAGCAGAAGACCACGAACGCCTGGCCCGATCCGTGGCTGCAGGACTGCGCCGTTACGGGATGACCGTCGACGTGGCCCTCGACGGCGACGATGCTCTGGCCCGCTTGGGGGCCACCCGTTACGACGTGGTGATCCTGGACCGGGACTTGCCGGGCACTCACGGCGACGACATCTGCCGCCGCCTCGTGGCCGGGCGCTCAGAGAGCCGGGTCCTCATGCTCACCGCCGCCAGCTCCATCGACGACCGCGTCGAGGGGCTCGGGCTCGGCGCCGACGACTATCTGCCCAAGCCGTTCGACTTCGCCGAGATGGTGGCCCGCGTCCAGGCTCTGGGACGGCGCCCGGGGGCGGCGCCGACCGGTCGGTTGGGTTACGCCGACGTGTACCTGGATCCCGCCAGACGCGTCGCCACCCGGGCAGGGCGTCTTCTCGCCCTCCGGCCCAAGGAATTCGGCGTCCTCGAATGCCTGCTCGGCGCCCTGGGGAAGCCCGTGTCGGCCGAGGAGCTCCTCGAGCGCGTGTGGGACCCCGCCACCGACCCCTTCACCACCACCGTCAAGGCCACCGTCAATCGGTTGCGGGCCAAGCTCGGCGAGCCGCCCATCATCGAGACCGTCCGCGACAGCGGCTATCGCATCGGAGGGAACTGATGGATCTTCCCCGTCCCCGGCTCAGGGCGCCGGCCTGGTTGCGCCTGCCCCACCGCACCGCTCGACTCCGGCTCACCACCGTCTACGGAGGCCTCTTCGTCCTCTCCGGTGCCGCCTTGGTGGCCGTCACCTACGCCCTGTTCCGGCGGGCGACGGCATTCAGCCAGCCGCAGCTGCCCAAGATCCCCCACGCGCCCACCATCCACGTCGGCCTTCCTCTGGCGAAGCCCTTCCTGACTGAGCTGGCCAACGACCAGAACCAGCTCATGCAGGTCCAGCACCAGCTGGCCCAGGTGCCTACGGGGATCGCCAGCCCCTCGCAGCTCCCGCTTGCGCAGCTGACACAGGACCAGCACCAGCTGGCTCAAGCCGTGCACCAGCTGGCACAAGCGGTGCACCAGGTGGCGCGGGCCGGGACCGTCGAAGCCGCTCAGCGTGCCGCTGACTCCCACCAGCTCCTGGTCGACTCGGGGATCGCTCTGGCCATCGTGGCCATGCTCGCCGTACTGGCCGGGTGGCTCGTGGCCGGCAGGATCCTCCGACCGATCCGCACCATCACGGCAACGGCACAGCAGATCTCCTCCGCCAGCCTTCACGAGCGCCTGGCCCTCGACGGCCCCGAGGACGAGCTCAAGGCGCTGGGGGACACACTCGACGCCCTGTTCGGGCGCCTCGACGCCGCCTTCGACGCCCAGCGTCACTTCGTGGCCAATGCCTCCCACGAACTGCGCACCCCTCTCGCCGCCGAACGCAGCCTGCTGCAGGTCGCCCTGGACGACCCCCATGCCTGCGTCGAGACGTGGCGGAGCACCGCCACGGAGCTCCTCGCCTCCAACGACGAGCAACACCACCTCCTCGAAGCTCTTTTGGCTCTGGCCAGCAGCGAGAGCAACCCCGGGCAGGAGGAACGCATCGACATGGCCGACGTCTGCCGGACCGTCCTGGCTCGACCCGGCCGGCGCGGTGGAAGACTCGGGCTGCACGTCGACACCGCCATCCGGCCCGCCCCGCTCGACGGCGACCCCAGGCTCGTCGAACGCCTGGTCGCCAACCTCGTCGACAACGCCATCGACCACAACGTCGCCGGCGGGCAGGTGCACATCTCCACCGGCGTCACAGACGGCCGGGCGGTGCTGTCGGTGACCAACACCGGTCCGGTCATCGCACCCGGAGACGTCGACCGTCTCTTCCAACCCTTCGAACGCCTCGACCCCCGCCGCACCCACCACGCCGACGGCCACGGCCTCGGCCTGTCCATCGTCCGCGCCATCGCCACCACCCACCATGCCGCCGTCACCGCCCTGCCCTCACCCGAGGGCGGCCTCCGCATCGACGTCGCCTTCCCCCCACCGTCGGGCGCCGCCACCTCGCCCCGGGAGCTCACGAGCGCTGCCCACGGCGCCTGACGGCGGCCCCTCCACCGCAGGGCGACTGGCCGCAACCCAGGCGCAACCCCGGTGCAACCCCGGCCGATGCATCCTGGTGGGGTGCGGGTGCTCGTCGTGGAGGACGACCGGACGCTGGCCGAGACCATCGCCACCGGGCTCCGCCGCTCCTCCATGGCTGTCGACGTCGCCTTCGACGGCCGCCAGGGGCTGGAGCGGGCCCTCGTCAACGACTACGACGTCGTCGTCCTCGACCGCGACCTCCCCGCCGTCCACGGCGATCGCATCTGCGAGAAGATGGTGGAGACAGGGCGCCGAGCCCGCATCCTCATGCTCACCGCCTCTTCGACGATCGACGAACGGGTCGACGGTCTGGCACTGGGGGCCGACGACTACCTCACCAAGCCGTTCGCCTTCGCCGAGCTCGTGGCCCGCATCGACGCCCTGGCCCGGCGTGCCCAGCCCATGACCCCGCCGGTGCTCGTGGCAGGCGACCTGGCGGTGGACACCGGCCAGCGCCGGGCGCGACGACAGGGCCGCGACCTCGACCTGAGCCCCAAGGAGTTCAGGGTTCTGGAGCTGCTGGTGGCTGCCCGTGGCCGGGTGGTCTCGGCCGAGGAACTGCTGGAACGGGTGTGGGACGAGCAGTCGGACCCCTTCAGCTCGGCGGTCAAGGTCACGATGAGCCGCTTGCGCTCGAAGCTCGGCGACCCGCCGGTGATCGACACCGTGCCGCGCGCCGGCTACAGGATCTGACCGTGGGCGGCGCCCGGCGGCGGTGGTGGCAGGGGGTGCTGCCCCGCCGGACGGTGCGGCTCCGGCTCACCTTCGTCTACGGCTCGCTGTTCCTGGCCTCGGGGGTGGTGCTGGTGGGCATCACTTACGCCCTGGTGCGTCACGACATCGGGGACAATTTCTTCGTGAAGTCCCCCAACGGCGAGCTGGCCGTGCTCGGCACGCCGTCGGGCCATGGGGGGATGGGGCTGGCCACCATCGCGGGCACGGCGATCGGCAGCGGGAGCACCGTCATCTACCAGTCCGCCGGGGCGGCCAACCAACGCCTGGGGGCGACCTCGGGCTCCGCCAGCGGCGAGGTGACGGTGCGCGTTCCGGTTCCCCTGGCGAACGCCGGCCAGGTCCCGTCCCCCAGCCAGGTCCGGGCGCAGCTCGACATCCTCCGCAACACGGCCGTGACCACCCAGCACAAGGACCTGCACGAGCTCCTGGTCGATTCGGGCCTCGCCCTGCTCGCCACAGCACTGCTGTCGATCGCCTTCGGCTGGTTCATGGCAGGACGTGCGCTGCGACCCCTGCGCGTCATCACGGGGAAGGCCAAGGAGATCTCCTCGACCAATCTTCACGAGCGCATCGCCCTGGCCGGCCCCGACGACGAGGTGAAGGAGTTGGGCGATACCTTCGACGCACTCCTCGGACGCCTGGAACGCGCCTTCGAGGCCCAGCGCCAGTTCGTGGCCAACGCCTCCCACGAGCTGCGGACCCCCCTGGCACGCCTGCGCGCCCTGCTCGAGGTGGCGTCGCAGGACCCTCGAGCCAGCGTGGCGTCGCTGCGCGCCGCCTCGGAGCAGGCCGTGGCCGCCGGCGAGGACCAGGAGAAGATCATCGAAGCGCTGCTCACCATGGCCAGCTCCGAGAGGGGCATCGACGACCGGGTGCCCTTCGACCTGGCGGCGGCCGCCGCCGAGGCCATCGAGTCCAAGGACAGCGAGGCCACGGTGCGGGGCGTGCGTGTCGTCGCCCAGTTGGGTACCGCTCCCACCGCCGGGAACGAGCGGCTGGCCCGTCGCCTGGTGGCCAACCTCCTCGACAACGCCCTGCGCTACAACGTGGACGAGGGATGGGTGTCCCTCTCCACCGGCACCGAGGACGGGCGGGCCGTGCTGCGGGTCGTCAACAGCGGCCCGGTCGTCCCGCCCAGCGAGCTCGAGCGGCTGCTGCGTCCCTTCGAACGCCTGGGCAGCGGGCGCACGGCCCGGGAGGGACACGGCCTGGGCCTGTCCATCGTCTGCGCCGTGGCCGAGGCCCACGACGCCACCGTGTCCGCCCAAGCCCGACCCCAGGGAGGGCTCGAGGTCGAGATCGGCTTCCCGTGCGCCCCCGGCGCCGTGCCGACCCCCAGCCCCGAGGATCCGAGCTCCACCGGGGCGCCTCAGCCCGTATAGGCCTGGCGCCAGCCCGTCAGCGCCTCAGCCCGTCAGCGCCTCAGCCCGGCGTCCCGTCAGCCCGCCGCCTCGGCCTCGTGCTCGGCGGCCAGTGTGGAGACCGACACGGCCTCAGCCGGGACCAGCTGGTGGCGGACGCCTTCGAGGAAGCGCACCACTGCGGCCACGGCGTGGGCGCTGCGCACCGAGGGGAGCACGTCGAAGGCGTGCTGGGTGTACGGGAGCTCGGCGTAGAGCACCGGTGAGCTCGACACCTCGCGCAGCTCGTGGACGAACTGGCGTGCTTCGGCCACCGGGATGAGCGTGTCGTTCACCCCGTGGATGACGAAGAACGCCGGCGCGTCCTTGTGCAACCGGTACAGCGGCGAGGCCGCCTCGAAGACCTCGGGATGCTCGGCGAGGGTGGTCTTGAACACCTGGCGCTGTAGCAGGCGGAGATCGCCCCAGTCCCGAACCGTCTTCCCGCCCCGGCACGTCATGTCGTACTGGCCGTAGATGGGCACACAGGCGTCGACGTGGCAGTCGGCATCCTCGAAGCCCGGTTGGAGGGCGGGGTCAGCGGCCGACAGGGCCAGCAGGGCGGCCAGGTGCCCGCCCGCCGAGCCGCCCGCCACGGCGATGAAGCCGGGGTCGCCGCCGTAGGCGGTGATGTGCTCGCGGATCCAGGCCACCGATCGCTTGCAGTCCACGATGTGGTCGGGCCAGGTGGCTTTCGGGCTCAGGCGGTAGTTGATGGTCACGCACACCCAACCTCGCCGGGCCAGCTCGAAGAGCAGCGGGAACCCCTGTTCGCGCTTGTCGCCGATGACCCACGCTCCGCCGTGGATGTAGAGGAAGACCGGCGCGCCGCTGTCGGGTGGTCGGTTGCGCCGGACGATCACGTCCAGGCGGTGGGCGCGGCGCCCGTCTCCCCAGTAGTCGATGTTGCGGATGGTGCGCGCCACCAGGGTGGGCCGGGGCAGGGGCCACACCAGCCGGGGGAAGCGCCACATCGTGTCCCGCCCGCTGGCCGGCAGCTCGGCGCCCTCGCCAGCGAGTAGGGGGACCTCGGCCTCGGCCTGGCTGAGCACGCCGTGCGCCCCGGCGGCGATCCTGGCGTGCACGTACAGCCCGACCCACGAGGCCACGGCGACGGCGATGCCCACCCAACCCGGCCAGGACCCGAAGGCACCCTCGTAGCCGAAGACGACCGTGGCCGCCGCTTGCCACACGATGTGCCACAGCGGCATCTCGGCCGTGTACCAACCGGCGAAGAAGCTCTGGACCACGAACAGGCCGTTGCGGACCGGGCGGAAGGCGTTGACGACGAGCAGGGCCCCCACCACCGACACCGCCAGGTACGCCCAGGCCCAGGCCATAGCACCATGGTGGCCCAAGGTGGGATGATGCCGCACATCGGACAGGGGCCCCGGCCGGAGGCGCCCCGGAGAGGCAGGATCAATGGAACGGCTGAGCGGGCTGGACGCCGCCTTCCTGTACCTGGAGACCCCGAGTCTCCACATGCACGTGTCGATGGCGGCCGTGTTCGACCCGAGCACCGTGCCCGGCGGCTACAGCTTCGACAAGGTGCGCGAATTGGTGAGCGAACGCCTGGGTCGCGCCCCCATCTTCCGCCGCAGGGTCGTGGAGGTGCCTTTCCGCCTGGACCATCCCTACTGGGTGGAGGACCCCGACTTCGACATCGACTACCACATGCGCCGCGCCGCCCTGCCCTCACCGGGAGGGATGGAGGAGCTGGCCCACTTCGTGGGCGACGTGTGCAGCCGCCAGCTCGACCGGGCCAAGCCACTGTGGGAGATGTACATCGTCGAGGGCCTGGCTGACGGCCGCATCGCCGTGGTCACCAAGGTCCACCACTGCACCATCGACGGCGTATCGGGTGCCGAGCTCTTGGGCGAGCTGTTCGACCTCGAGGCCGACCCGGCCCTCAGTCCTGCTGCCGACGAGGCCCCTCGCGCCGTGCCGTCGTTGCCGTCGGACCTGACGCTCATCGCCCAGTCCGTGGTCGCCCGGGCCACCCGGCCGCTGCGCATCGGGAGGCTTGCTTGGAGGACGGGCAAGGCCTTTGTGGACGTCCGACGCGTGCGCCAGGGCCCGGGGGAGGGTCGGGCCGCCCTGCCCCTCACCACCCCACGCACCTCGCTCAACGCAACGATCACGGCGCACCGGATGGTGGCCTTCTCCACCATCTCGCTGGAGGACGTGAAGCGGGTGAAGAACGCGCTGGGGACGACGGTCAACGACGTGGTGCTCGCCATCTGCGCCGGCGCCCTGCGCCGATACCTCGACGAAGGCGACGAACTTCCCGAGGAGCCGCTCGTGGTGACCGTGCCCGTATCGGTGTCGACCGAGCACCAGAGTGCCAACAAGGTGTCGGCCATGTTCGTGTCCCTGCCCTGCCGCATCGATGACCCCGTCAAACGGCTACTCACCATCCGGGAAGGTACCAAGGGGGCCAAGGAGGAGCACAAGGCACTGGGCGCCGAGGTGCTCCTCGACTGGGCCGAACACGCCACACCCAACGTGTTCTCTGCCGCGGCGCGCGCCTACACGCGCTTTCGGATGGCCGAGCGCCACCGCCCCATCCACAGCTTGGTCATCTCCAACGTGCCCGGCCCGGACTTCCCCCTCTATCTGGGCGGCGCCGAGCTGGTGGCCGGCTTCCCTCTGGGGCCGGTCATGGACGGCGCCGGGCTCAACATCACCGTGATGAGCTACCGGGGGGTACTCAACTGGGGCCTCATGGCCTGTCGGGAGACCGTGCCGCAGGTGGCCCGCTTCGCCGAGTACATCCCCGCCGCCCTGGAGGAGCTGCTGGCCTCCGCCGGCTTGGAACAGGCCACGCCGGTGGGCGTGTCGCCGGCACCGGCGGCCACCACCGGCTGAGGGACGGCGCTGCTCAGGATCCCTTGAGGGCGGCCAAGGCGGCCATGATCTTCTCGATCTGGGCGTCCTGGGCGACCAGGTGCTGCTGGATCTGCTCGGCTTCGTGCAGCACGGCGTCGGCATCTTTGTAGGTGTCCTCGGAACGCTGGTCGGCGGCACGGGCCTGGATGTTCTGACCGACGATGATGATGGGCAGCAGGATCAGCTGGAGGAAGCTGCTCGAGATCCACAGGATGAGGTTCTGCGTCGAGTGCCAGTTGTCGGGCAGGCTGATGAGGGCGATGGCGGCGAAGACATAGGCGCACCACATGGTGCCCACCACGACGGTGATGGCCAGGCCGAACCGGGCGTTGAACCTCACGATCGGGTTGGGGTGGTGGATCCTGCGCTGGTCGACGGTCCGGGCCGGACCGTGCGCCTTTCGCTCGGCGATGCGCGGATGAGGGGTGTGGCTGAAGGTCGTGGTCATGCCCCAGGATCCCAGAGCCGTTCCGGCGGCGGGTGGAACGGGGCGCCGGTGAAGAGCGGGAGCCCGCCTGGAGCCCTCCTATACGGGGTTGGCCACCGGCGAGGTGGGGGTGGCTCCCGCCGGGCAGGCTCGGGGGTCCCAGGGGGCCAGGCCCTCGTTGGCCGAAGAGGGGGCGGCGATGCCCTTGGCCGTGGTGGTGCTCGACCCTTGTCCGGCGCCGTTGGCAGAGGGCACCGTGCTCGTGGCGGCCCCCGAGGGGCTGGCCGGCGCCTGCACCGAGAACTGCGTGCCGGTCACCACCGTCACTTGGGCGCCGTCGCTCACCATGGAGGGGTCGTAGGCCATGATCACCGAGCCGTCCATGGAATTGACCACTGCTTCGGCAGCCGCCTCGGAGGCGTTGCTGCGCGATCCGTAGTAGACGACGGTCTCCGCCACGTCGCCCGTGGGCGCCACGTTGCCGGCACCCACCACGTCGAAGCCCAGGGCGGACAGGGACTGGCCGGTGGTCGTGGCCTGGTCGTAGACGCCGGTCCCGTTCATCACCGACACCGTGACCGACGAAGGAGCCGGCAGGGGTTGGCCGGTGAGCGAGTCGGTGTCGGGCCCGATCCCGAGCACCTGGTCGATGGCGGACCGGTCGTGAGCGGTGGAAGGGAACTCGACGTCGCCGTAGTTGCCCCCCTTGTAGATGAGGGCGCCGCCAGCGCCGCGGGGGTCGGTCACCAGGGCCACGGGCAGCGTCAGCTGGGGTATCGAGTTGATGTTCACGGAGTGGAACCCGAGCAGCAGGCTGACCATGTTGCTCACCGACCACGACTGGTCGAAAGTCAGGTCGGATTTCAGGGAATTGACCAGGTTGAAGTCGGCGATGGGGTTGCCCAGGCCGTGCTTGGCCACCTGGGTGGCGAGCACCCGCAGGAATTCGTGGTCGCGCTGGATGCGTGCCAGATCGCTCTGGCCCTCTTGCGGCCAATAGGCAGCGTAGGTGCCGTCGCCGGCGGCCCTGTACTGCAGGTGCCGGGCGCGCACCACCTGCAGGGCCTGCGTGCCGTTCAGGTGCACGCAGGTGGCGGCCTGCTCGTTCAAGCCGGAGTAGGCGTCGTATACCGAGTAGGGGAACGACATGTTGATCCCGCCCAGGGCGTCGACGATGTTGGCGAACTGGTCGAAGTTGAGCGACACGGCGTGCTGGATGGGGATGCCGAAGTCCTCCTCGATGGAGGTGACCACCTGGCCCAACCCCTGGTACAGGCCGGCATCGATCTTGTTGGCCGCCCCGTTGCTTCGGGCGTTGGGGACGAAGAGGTCCCGCGGGATCGACAGCAGGGCCAGGCGATGGGCCTTGGGATCGACGTGGAGGACCATGATCACGTCGCTGTTGACGCCGTTCACGCCCTGTGAGCACAGGCCGTAGGCGGGGTTCTGCACCGTCAACGCGCAGCGGGAGGTGGAACCGGCCATGAGGATGTTCTCCGTGCCCGCCTCCTTGCCGGTGGTGAGCGACCCGGACAGCCCGCGCACCTCGACCCGGTGCAGATCGTGGGTGTAGTAGTAGCCGTAGCCGGCGGCGGCCAGGACCAGCACCACCACCACTGCCAGCGAGATGAGCAGTGCCCGGCGTAGACGGTGGCGCGGGCGGCTGTGAGCGGGACGAGACCGGCGACGGCGCCCACGGGTGGCGCGGTGCATGTCCTCGCCCAGAGCTCGCAGGCGGTCCTCGTTCGGGACTTTGGATGGGGAGATGGCAGACCTCTTCTCGGCGGGTGGCCCGAACTGCCCAGCAGGAGGACGGGCAGTGGACCTCCCGTGCCGAGGGCGCAAATGCAGGCCGGCCCCATGGTAACGAGGGGGCGCCGGCGCCAGGATGCACCCCCCTGGCGCGCCCGGGGCGGACGGGCCTCAGCCCACGCTTCGGAGCAGGGCGCCAGGCGTCCCGGGCGCGCCGTGCGCCGAGGTCAGCGCGATGCGCCCGAGCGCCGGCGCCAGCGCTCCCAGGTCCCCGTCACGCGGGCGGCCAATCTCGAACCGAGAGCAGACTAGGGCGCCGACGGTTGGGGGCG
>JBJKRZ010000362.1:0-16395 GCA_046704365.1 Acidimicrobiales bacterium
ATTCGTACATGGACTACACCGGTGGTCGGTTCGACCTCGTCGCCAACGTACCCACCATTGGGAGCCTCGAACCCAGCCCCGACGGCATGCCGGTGTTGTGGGACCTGGCGCTGCACACCCCCCAGCCCTCGCCCCCGGCGGGTACGGCACCTGCTCCTCCAGGTGCCGCATCGCCGGTGCCGTCCGGTGGCGTCGGAGGCTATTTGGAGGTCGGCTCCGACGGGGGCGTGTTCGCCTTCGGCGACGCCGGCTACTTCGGGTCCATGGGGGGCACCCCCCTCAACGCCCCCGTGGTGGCCATGGCGAGTGCGGCGGGATCCTGACGACGCCAAGCGCAGACCACCAAGCCGCACCGGCCCGGCGGGCGCGCAATCGCCGTCGGTATCCTCACACGGTGGAGTTGCGTCCCGATCCTGAGCGGCCCTCGCCCGCCGCTGAAGGAAACGAGTGGGTCCTTCACACAATCGAGAGATGGCTGCCGCTGTCCGAGCAGTTCGTCCATGCACTGGTCAGCGGCAGTCGTCATCCCGGCCTGGTGGTCGCTCGTCGCTCGCTGGAGCACCGGGACGTCTTTCCTTACGAGCCCGTGAAGAGCCTGGGCGTCATACGAAAGGTGGTGAAACCGGCGCGTGTGCAGCGAGGACTGGTGACGGCCGCGCTCTTGGCCTTGAGCGCCCGCCTCCGGCCCGCCCTCGTCCATCATCACCACGGGTACGGAGCGGGAATGCCGGTCGGATTCGTGTTGCGGCGCAAGATCCCCCTGGTGCTGTCCTTGCACGGAGAGGACGTCACCACCCACGCCCACCGCCGACCGGGCGCACTTGCGCCCGTCTTGGACCTGGCTGGGGCCGTCATAGTGCCGTCACAATTCCTCTTCGAGCGCGCCCTCGAGATCGGGGTCCGGCCAGAGTCGCTCCGGGTCATCCCCAGCGGCGTGGACACCAGCTTTTTTGCCCCGTCGCCCCTGGCCAGGGATTCCTGTGAGATCGTGTTCATCGGCCGCTTCGTGGAGAAGAAAGGCCTCGACATCCTGCTGCAGGCGTGGACCCAGGTGCGCAGCAGGGTGCCATCGGCCCGGCTCAGGCTCGTCGGCTTCGGGCCCCTGGAGCCCATGGCTCGCGCTGCTGGCGAGGGGGTGGTTCTCGAAGCGGCCCAGCCACACCGCCGGGCTGAACAGGTGCGTGACGCCCTTCGCCGGGCGAGGGTGGTGGCAACTCCGAGCCGGACCGCCGCCGATGGCGACAGTGAGAGCCTCCTCCTTGTGAACCTCGAGGCCCAAGCCGCCGGGCGGCCCCTCGTCACCACTCGCCACGGGGGGATTCCAGAATTCGTCGCCGACGGACGTACGGCCCTGATGGTGCCCGAAGCCGATCCGGACGCCTTGGCCGAGGCGCTTGTGCGCGTGCTGGTCGATGACGACTTGGCGCAGCGGCTCGCCTCCGCGGGACCCTCGTGGGCAGCCGTGTTCGACGTGGCCGCCTGCACGGCTCGGGTGGATGCGGTCTACAACCAGCTCATCAGGGAGGCGGAGTGAGCGTAAAGATGCAGGCGCGTCATCTGGCCGGCACAGCACTGTACCGGGGCTTGTCAAGGGCCCAACAGCTGCGGTGGCAGTGGCGGCGGCAGTGGTTCGCCCTGAGAGCACGCGCCGAGGCCCGGCAGAAAGCAGCCCGTCTACAAGTCGAATTCGCACCCGATGTCCAACTAGGCAAGCGGATCTCCTTGGAGATCCAGCCCGGGACGCAGAACGAGCTGTGCGTGGGAAGAGGGAGTGTGGTCGGTGACGACGTCGCGCTGCACTTCCTCGGTGGATCGATGATTGTCGGAGAGAGGGTTGTGATCCGGCGAGGATGCCAAGCCGACACTTCCGGACAATTGCGCATCGGAGATGAGTGCATCGTCAGCTACGGCACGTATCTGCATTGTGCTTCGTCACTTACCATCGAGGAAATGGTGGGCATCGGCGAGTACACGACCATCACCGACTCGGTGCACGTGCGCACTCCCATCGACGTCTACTTCGCTCATCACGTAACGACCTCACCCACGCGTATCGGGCGAAACTGCTGGCTAGGCGCCCATGCCGTCGTTGCCGCGGGGGTGCATGTGGGCGATGGGTGCGTGATCGGCGCGAATTCCACCGTCACCGAGGACGTCCCCGCTGGATGGCTGGCGGTGGGGAGCCCGGCGAAGGCCATCAAGCAGCTCGAGGTGATCGACGTCGAGCTGCCTGGCGAGGCGGCGCCGTCCTGAGGGAGCGCGGCGCCCGAGGCGGCCTGCTCAGCGGTATCCGGCAGCAGTAAGGCGCTCGTACAGCGCCCTCGCTCGTGCCATCTCAGGGGCCGCCCGCGCCAACACCTGTGCACGCAGGAACGGCTTCTCACGATCGCGCTCGGCTGATGGTCGGGCAACGGTGTGCTCACGTATTCCGCGGTGCCTGTTCACGATCATGTCAGCCCACGAGAGCTCGTCCAAGACGAGCTGCTCGCTCTCTGGGGTCCGCTCATAGGGAGAGAAGGTCGTGCGGAAGCGGGTGTTCACTTCACGGACGACAGATCCGAAGTCCGCCGTTACCATCTCGAAGGGGGCCAAGACCACGCTGTCGGTGATGGGCAGGATCCTCTGGTAGAAGCGTATGTACTCACGCACTAAACCCGTGGCCGAGAGATGGGGGTAACGCTGAAGCTCGGAGACCACGGCATCGAGCGGGTCTCTGAGTAGGACAATGACGGGGATGCCTCGCCGTGCCGCTTCTTCTACGTTCACCGGGGAGTGGAGATGGTGGATGCAGGCCGCCTGGTCACCGTTGGAGAGGCGAAAGGCGGTCGCCGCGTAGGTGTTGGCTGAGCGGGGAAAGCCCTCGATCACCAGGGCGGTGTCGTCGGCGACGAGGCAGGCGCGGACGGCGGGGCGCAGGCGCGCGTAGACCCGGGCCGTCGCCAGGTGCGCCACCAGGGCGGTGTGGATCCGGTGCCGCGTCCGGGCGAGCAGTATCCGCACCACGGCGCCGTACGTTAACCATACGCCCTGCTCTTGGGTGAACGTTTGGAGAACACGGGGTGAATATGGCGCCTGTGGGCCGTCTTTCCTAATATCAGCCGGCGGGCGGGACGTACCTGCCGAGAGGTTTGGGGGTGGGCGCAGATGGCGGTTCTGCGGCGGGCGGCGAAGCGACAGGCGGCGACGGTGATGGCGACGGCGACCGCCTCGTTCCTGCTCCTGGTGTTGCTGGTCTCGGGGGCCCCGCCCGCTCGGGCGACCGGGTCTCCCCTGGTCGGCCCGATGGCCGTGGTGGGCAGCACCTTGGTGGACCAGGGTGAAGGGGGGCTGCCGGTGACATTGCGGGGCGTGGACGTCCTGGCCTGGACCAGCGGTCCGTACGCCCAGGGCTTCATCGATGCCAAGGCGGTGACGACGCTGGTGGGTTGGGGTGCCAACTTCGTGCGGCTGGCCATATCGGCCGACCAGTACCTCCACTCGTGTGCCGACGAGACGCAGGACGCGAGCTACGGCACCCAGCTGGCCCAGGCCGTCGACGCGCTCACCAGCAACGGCATCTACACCGTGCTCGACATCCACTCCAGTGATCCGAACTGCATGTGGACCTCGAGCCGGACCTCGGGCACGGTTCCGTTGCCCGGCGAGGACACGGCTGCGGCATTGAAGGCCCTGGTGTCGCAGTTCGGCGACAACCCGCTCGTAGGTTATGAGCCCTTCAACGAGCCCCAGGGGTGCGCCAAGGCGGCCACGGGGCTCGGTGCCAGTCAATTCGTGCCGTCCACCTCGGACCCGGGGGGGATGTGCCCCAACGCCACGCTGTCCAGCCTGGCCTGGAACAACCCGGGCACGGTGACGGCGTCGTCGATGGGGGTGCTGGGCGTGTCATTGGGTGTGCAGTCCTACCAAGCGCCCGGCATGGACTCGCTGTACCAGACGATCATGCAGGCCGTGCCCGCCGGCGCTCCGGCCCCGCTCGTCTTCCTCGACGCCAACGCGTGGGCCAGCAGCCTGAACACGTTCGATGCCCTGGGTGGATCTCTGGCGACGGCCTCGAACATCGTCCAGGTCTTCCACCCCTATGACTGCCAGGACACCTCGGGCGCCCTGTCCGACGGGCACCTAAGTGCCATGTGCCAGGACACCACTCCGGAGACGTGTGCGACCACGTCCTCCAGGATCAGGGCGTACATGACCGACCCGGCTACGGGGCAGGCCTGGAGGCGCCCGGTGGTGTTCGACGAGTTCAACTTTCCTGCCCAAGAGGACACCTACTACGCCCGTAGTGCAACGCCGCTGGGCAAGGTGCCCATATTCCTGTACCAGCACGGCTCCTGGGTGAACAACGCGATCGCCGCTCTTCAGAGGCAAGAAGCGGCGGGGTGGGCGCTGTACTACTTCCAGAATGCCGACGTGAGCGATTACCAGACGCCCTACACCATGCTCGTCCCGGGGATCACGCCGACGACGCCCCCACCCTGGGTGGCGAACACCAACGCCGCGCCGGCAGTGTCCGCCATGGAAGGCGCCACGTTGAGCTGCCAGGACCCCCCGCTGGGCCTGGGCTGACGGATCTCCTGCCCCGCTCGAGGCCGAGGGATAACCTTCAGCGCCGTGGAGCGCCGGGGTGCCCCGGTGGCCGTCGTGGTGCCTGCCCACGACGCCGCCGCAACCATCGAGCAGACGCTGGCGTCAGTGGCCGCCCAGAGCCAGCCGGCGGCCGAGGTGGTGGTCGTCGACGACGCCTCGAATGACGACACCGTCGAGAGGGTCCGCCCTTGGGTGCAGTGGCTCCCCCTGAAGGTGGTCTCCAGCGGAGAGAACGTCGGGCCCTCGACCGCCCGCCACCTCGGCGTCGAGGCGACCTCGTCGCCGCTCATCGCCCTTCTCGATTCTGACGACATCTGGCTCCCCGACCACCTGGAGACCCTCCTCGGCGTCCACCGCATCCATGGCGGCATCGCACTGGCCAAGTTCGTTCGATGGGCTCCCGGGGAGGCGTGGGGTTCGGCGCCGGCGGACGTCGCTCGGCTTCCGCCGCCGGATCGTCAGCTTCTGCGCCTCTATGCAGGCAATTTCGCCTGGATCGCCACGCTTTTCGAGCGCGACCTCTACCAGAAGGCGGGTGGGTTCCGGCCCGGACTGAAGGTCCCCGAGGAATGGGACCTGTACATCCGCATGGTCCGCGCCGGCGCCCGGATCCACAGAGCGGGCCACCCCACCGTCCTCTACCGGATGCGCCCGGGCAGTCTCACCTGGGACGACAGTGCCATCGCCGTGCGCCGTCAGGTTCTCGAGTTCGCCAGGCAGGAGGCGTCGGACCCAGCGGAACTTCCCGCCATCGCCAAAGGACTGGCCCGGTTGGGTGCCGAGGAAGCCCTGGTCACGGCGTACCGCTTGGCCGAGGGGGGCCGCAGCCTCCAAGCGCGCCGAGCCGCCTGGTCGGCGTTGCGCGGGTCCCGACGCGTGGCGATACGTGGGGTGGCCATGATCCTGGCGCCGCGGGCTGTCGCCTCCCGCCGTCGGACGGCCCGCGGCCGACCCGACCGCCGGGTACGAGGCTGAACGGTCAACGTCCGAGGCGGCTGCGGTACATCTGCTCCACGGCCGGCCAGGGGTCGTCCGTCGACAGGAGGGCTCGGATCCGAGCTGCCGCCATCCGGCCGGCACGTTCGGCCTCGTGCTTGTCTCGAAGGCGCGAAAGCGCCTGGAAAACCTCGCCCGGCGTGTCCACCACGACGCCCCCGAGGGGCGGGTCACCGAGAAGCCATCGCGTCCCGGGCAGCGAGGAACAGACCACGGGGCGCCCACTCCACATGGCCTCCTGTAGGACGAAGGGCACGCCCTCGGAGTCGCTCAAGAGCACTACCGCCCACGCCTGTTCGAGCAGCGGGCCGACCTCCTCGACCTGGCCGGCGAAATCGACCGTGGCGCCTGTGGCCGCGACCTGCTGACGGAGGGCCGGCTCCAGCGGTCCGCTGCCGGCCAGGATCCCGCGAGCGGCCAGCCCGGCACGCCGGAGAGCGGCCATGACCTCTATGAATCGCTCGGGATGCTTTCGATCCTCGAGGCTACCCAGGCACACGAAGACGGGATCGTGCCCCGGCATGGGGCCCACCTGCTCCAGGGTCGCCAGGCGGGGACTGGCGTGGGGGAAGAAGTGCCACCCGGGGGGCAAGTCGGGGAACACCGCAAGCGCGCCGGCGGCAAGGCGGCCGCAGAAGACGATCCCGGCGCGCCGGACGAATCGATAGCCGGCAGGGTCGGACCCGCCGGGAAGCACGCCGTGCAGCGTGACGAACGGGCGACGTCCTCCAGCCAACAGGGTGGCAGCGAACGAGCGGGCGCCGTGGCAATGGACCACGTCGGGGCGGAAAGCGCGCTCGACCCCGCGGATGGCGGCTGAAGCCGTCACCAAGGCGCGACCGCGGCGGGCCGTCACGGGGAGCGAAACCTGGCGCTGCACAACGCCGTCGGGTGCCTGTACTGATGTGTCAGCGGGGGCCGCCAGCTCGACATCCCAACCACGGCCCGAGAACCACTGTGCGTGTGACCGGGCCGCTGCCCCCAGACCGCCGGCCAGAGTGTCGGCGACCACGAGCAGTCGGAAGGATGTGGTCCCGGTCCCCATCACCCCCACGGTAGGCGACCGCTGCTTTCGTATACTGCCGTCGTGCTTGCCGGGTCGGGCGCTGACGACAGGCTGAAAGTAGTAGTGGCGGGGCAGGTCCCGCCCCCCTTCGTGGGGCAGGCGATCGCCATCGAGTCCTTCGTTGGCGGCGAATACGAGAGGCTGGAGCTGTTCCACGTCCCGATGACGTTCTCGCGCCGCTCCGGTGAGGTGGGAAAGCTGCGGCTGGTAAAGGTGGCCAAGCTCCCTTCCCTGGTGATACGGATCCTGTGGGCGCGCTTCCGCCACGGCGCCGACGTGCTGTATTACCCGCCCGCCGCCGACGGTTGGGTGCCCTTCGTCCGAGACCTGGTGGTCCTGGGAGGCTGCCGCTGGGCGTTCCGGGCCACCGTCTTCCATCTCCATGCTGGCGGTCTCGCGCAGGCCTACAGTCGGATGGGGGGTCTGGGCAAGGCGGCGTTCCGTTTGGTCTACTTCCACCCCGACGTGGCTATCAGCCTGTGGGGAGGGGATGGGACCGACTCCTCGCTGCTCGATCCTGGCCATGAGGTGGTGGTGGCCAACGGGGTACCGGACAAGGCCGGGCCGCGGCTCGCTCCTCGCCCGACTGGGAACGTGACCAAGTTGCTCTTCGTGGGGCTGTTGCGCCGGTCCAAAGGCGTGCTGACCCTCCTCGAGGCCGGCGCCCTGCTCGTGGCGAAGGATGTCGACTTCGAGTTGCGCCTGGTCGGCGAATTCCAGCCCCCCTCGTTCGAGGCCGAGGTACGCGCCTGTATCGCTCGCTCTGGGTTGACTGAGCGCGTCGAGATGCCGGGACGCTTGATCGCGGCGGACAAATGGGAGGAGTACTCGAAGGCCGACATCTTCTGCTTTCCCTCGTACTTCGACAACCTTCCGCTGGCGGTGATCGAAGCCATGTCGTTCGAGCTACCGGTCGTGGGGAGCCGGTTGCCGGGCATCGAGAGCTTGGTCGAGGAAGGGGTCACCGGCAATCTGGTAGAGACCGGCGATGCCGCGGCGTTGGCGCACTGCATCGCGTCGCTGGTGGGCGACCCCGGGCTTCGTGCCGCCATGGGTTCGGCCGCCCGCAGGCGCTATCTCGAGCGCTACACGTTGGACGAGTACCGTCGGGCCCTGGAAGAAGCGGTCCTCCTGGCGGCGCCTGCTGCCCGGCCCGGGGTGGCGGGCACAGGCCGGGGCGGCCGCCGGGCTATGGCCAGCACGAAGGCGGGGTTGTTCCGCAGGTAACGTCGCCACAGCCGCCGCGGCTCGCGCGTCAGGCGGTACGCCCATTCGAGTCCGGCGCGCTGCAAGGTCGGCGGCGCCTGGGGCAATGTCCCGGCGTGAAAGTCGAAGGCGGCGCCGACTCCGATCAACAACGGTGCCTCGAGCAGCGGGCGCCACCTGTGCATCCAAAGCTCCTGCTTTGGTGTGGATAGCCCGACCCAGACGATATGGGCGCCGCTTTGGTTGAGCACCTCGACGTACCGCCGGCCTTCGGCTTCGGTGAGGTCGCGGTAGGGGGGGGAGATGGACCCCACGAGCCGGATTCCGGGGAACCGCTGCTCGAGGCGTGCCGCCAGCTCGTCGAGCACATCTCGGCTAGAGCCGTACAGGGCGTGGCGCCAGCCCTTGTCCAGGCCCATGGCCACGAGGTTGAGCATGAGGTCGGGCCCATAAACCCGACCTACGGGAAGGCCGGTCCGGCGGCCGCACCACACCAGGGGCATGCCGTCGGGCACCACAAGAGTGGCCCCGTGATGGGCAGCGGCCACTTCGGGGCGACGACGGGATTCCATCACCCCGTGCACACCGGTCACGCAGACGTAGCTGCGCGCAGAAACCTGGACGAGGCCGGCGATTCTGTTGGCGGCGCTCTCGAGATCGACGGCGTCGACCTCGAGGTCGAGGACTTCGAACCTCAGAGGGTTCGCTTGATCTCGTTGTAGATCCACTCGTAGGTCTTCTCCAGGCCCGCCCCAAGAGAGGTCGAGGGCGCCCAGTCGTAGGTCGAGAGAAGGAGAGTGTTGTCGCTGTTACGTCCCCGCACTCCTTGGGGAGCGCTCGTGTCGTAGCGACGTTCGAGCACGATGCCGGCGATCGACTCGACGATGCTCACGAGTTCGTCGACGGTCACGAGCTCCGAGCTCCCGAGGTTGAGTGGTTCGACGTGATGGCCTTCGGCGATCAAACGACTGCCCACGATGCAGTCGTCTACGTAGGTGAAGCTGCGGCTCTGCTTGCCGTCTCCCCATATCTCGATTTCGTGACGTCCCGTCAGAGAGGCGAGGGCCACCTTGCGGCAGATGGCCGCTGGCGCCTTCTCGCGCCCGCCGTCATAGGTGCCGAAGGGGCCGTAGACGTTGTGGTATCGGGCCACCCGGGTCTCGAGGCCGAAGTCCTCTCGGAAATGGCGGCACATGCGCTCGGAGAAGAGTTTCTCCCAGCCGTAGCCGTCCTCCGGCTCTGCCGGGTAGGCATCCTCTTCGCGTAGAGCTGTCACCTCGGGGCTCCGCTGATGCTCGGCGGCGTACACGCACGCCGAGGAGCTGAAGAAGAAGCGGCGGACGCCGGCGTCACGGGCAGAAAGGAGCATGTGGGTGTTGATGAGAACGCTCAGCATGCATAGGGCCTTGTTGCGCTCAATGAACCCCATACCGCCCATGTCTGCCGCCAGGTTGTAGACGGCGCTGACCCCGTCGCGTACAACCTGGTCGCAATGGGCGGGGAGCGAGAGGTCGAGGCGTAAGTTCTCGGCATCGGGGTGCCGTTGGTGCCACTGGTCGAACGGCTTCACGTCGACGGCCCGGACCTCTGCTCCGTCGGCCAGAAGGGCGCCGACCAGGTGACCGCCGATGAATCCGCCCGCACCGGTCACGACCGTGAGGTCTTTAGCGCCCATCACCCCTGCCTTCCTTGCTGATCCTGGCGGAGGCAGGGCGCGATTGGGCCAGCGCCCTGCACGCTCGGAGGAACGCCAACGTCGATCAGACCTTGCGCGTGGGAAAGGGCGCCGGCCTCGAACGCACTCGTCCCCGGCCGGCGGCGGCCGCGGCTAGCGTCGTGTGGCCATGGCGGAATTTCGCCTCGCGACAATGGCCGGGGCCGCTCCCGATCGAAGCGCAGTCCCTGAGTGGTGCGCCAGCACCACCCACGACGGAGAACCCCCCCGGATCTCCGTGGTGGTACCCACCTTCGGCAGGGTGGGGAACTGGCCCGAGCTGCTGGACGCCTTCGAGACCCAGTCAACTGGTCTCGAGGATTTCGAGCTCGTCGTCGTGGACGACCACTCACCTGACGGCACCTGGGCGCTCCTCCAGGCTGCCGCGGCGCGGACGCAGCTCCGGCTGCTGGCCCTCCGACTTCCAGCCAATATGGGATCCGGAGCCGCCCGGAGCGCGGCGTTGCCGTGGTGCCGGGCACCTGTGGTGGCGTTCACCGACGACGACTGCCTTCCCGCCGCGTCGTGGCTCGAGCACCTGGTCGCCCCTTTTTCGGTTCCCGCCGCCGGGCAGAGTTCTGGTCTGGTGGTCCAGGGCCGTACCGTGCCCCGGCCCGAGGAGCTGAAGGACGGGGGCCCGTGGGGCCGCACCCTGTGGGTCCTGCGCCCCACCTGGCTGTTCGAGACGTGCAACATCGCCTACCGCAAGGCTGACCTCCAGGCGGTGGGGGGGTTCCCCTCGCGCCATGGGACGCCGGTGGTCGCCTCGGGCCGTCAGGTCGGAGAGGACGCCCTGGCCGGCTGGGGGGTGGTCGAAGGCGGGGCGACCCTCGTGTTCGTCTCGAGGGCAGTCGTGCACCACCGAGTGCTGCCGGCCACCTATTGGCAATGGCTGGCCGACCACAAGGGACGCGAGGTGTTCCCTGCGCTGGCCGCCCGGAGCCGCTTGGCCAGGCGGGCGTTCTGGTGTCGGTGGTTCTTGTCGTCCCGTAGTGCCGCCATGGCCGGAGCCGTGGCCGGCCTCGCCGGTGCCGTGCTCTCAGGGCGCAGGTGGGTGGCGGCCGGTGCGTTGCCCTGGGTGATCTTGGCCTTGCCGGAGGCCGCGGCGCGCCCCGGCCGCCACCAGGGTGTTCGCCTGCTCCAGCTGGCGCTTGCCGACGCCGTAGGGCTGGCGGCGACCGCCGTGGCGTCGGTGCGCCATCGAGCCGTCGTGCTCTGACGCCGGATCCGCAAGGGACCCCTGCCTGGGTCGTTGTCAGCTTCAGTGGGGGGGCTCGGCCGTTAGGGGTGATGGGCGGGGTGGTACCAGGCTCGGGATCTGAGGACGCTGTGGCCCTTTCGGAGCCAGGCGCTGGCGATCTGGGGCCTCTCGGTGCAGGGGGGGATGTGCTCGGCCCGGGTCCGGGCCTGCCTGGGCTCGAAGAGCTGGCTCAGGGCCGCCGCCCTCTGGCGCCGCTGGCGAACCACGCCTCGCGGCCGACGCCTGTCAGGGGCCTGTTGGGCGGCCCGGTCGCTGACGTCGTCGGGCTGGTGGTGACCGCCGTGCTCGTGATGATCCTGGCGACAGCCGGTGCCGGCCCCGGGGACCACAGGGCACTGGCAGTCGGTGCGCGTCTGGCCGTGTGCCTCCCCGTGTTCTTCGCCGTGTTGGGTCCGTCGCGCCGGCGCATGTTGCGCCGTCTCGGTACGTCTCTGGCCGAAGAGGTACGCAATGTCAGCCTGCCGCTGGCAGTGGGCACGCTGGTGTGCCTGGCGGGGTGGCACCTAGTCGCTTATGCCACTTCGTTGTCCAAGCTGAGTGACAACGCCCTGTTCGAGAGCTGCGTTTTTGGGGTTTGGTGCGTGGCTGTGGCACGACGCGCCAGCCATGTCGTCACGGGCCGACGGCTGCGCCGAGTGGTCGTGGTCGGCACCGGGGTCGTGGCCCACCGCCTGGCCCGGCAGCTGGACGCGAGCCGGGCGGTGGAGGTCCTCGGCTTCGTGGACGACGACCCCAAGGAGCCGACGGACTGGCTTGGTCCACTGGATGCCCTGAGTTGGCTGTGCGAGCGCTTGGAGATCGACCACGTGGTGGTGGCCTTCACCCGCGCCTCGGCGGAAGCCCTGGTGGACGCCCTGCGTCCGCTCCAGGGCAAGCTTCCGGTTTCTGTCGTCCCTCGACTTTTCGACGTCATTCCCGGGTCGGCCGATACGCACGATCTCGTTGCCGGCTATCCGGCTGTGAGCATGGCGCCGCCGACGGCACGCCACTGGCAGCGAGGCGTCAAGCGGACGATCGACGTCGTGGGCGGGCTGGCCGGCCTGGTACTCGCCCTCCCCGTAATGGCGGTGGCGGCGATCGGCGTTCGGCTGAGCTCGCCGGGGCCGATCCTGCTGCGCCAGGTCCGGGTGGGCCAGGGCGGGCGGGAATTCACGATCTGGAAGTTCCGGACCTTCACGGTGACCGAGTCGGTGCCACCGCCCGAAGTGCTCGCCAGCGGGGAGCTGGTCACGGGTCCCTTCCCCAAGCTCAAGCACGATCCCCGCACCACTCCCTTCGGACTTCTCCTGCGGCGCACCAGCGTGGACGAGCTGCCGCAGCTGTTCAACGTATTGAGGGGGACCATGTCGCTGGTCGGGCCCCGGCCCCTGGCTCCCGATTTCGCGTGGCAATTCGGGCGGTGGGCCCTGAGGCGCTACGACGTGAAGCCGGGGCTGACCGGGCTCTGGCAAGTGTCGGGGCGCAATGACCTGACCTACGAGGAGATGTGCCGCCTCGACGATCTGTATGCCACCGGGTGGTCGGTGGGCCTGGACCTGCGCATCCTGGGCCGGACGGCCCGAGCCGTGGTGGGCGGGCACGGCTGCTACTGAGCCGGCGCCGGATTCCCCCGCTTTTGGCGTTCTCTCCGTGGTGCCCGCCCGTGAACTCGTCGTGCCGCACGATCTCGCCGTCGCTGAGAACCCCCGTGGCGCCGCTCTCGGAGCGCCGATGGGGATCCTGGTGTCGAAGCTCGCCAAGCGTTTCGGGTCGGTCCAGGCCCTCGACGACCTGGGTTTCGCCGTGCCCATGGGATCCGTCACCGCCTTGGTGGGGCGCAACGGGGCCGGGAAGAGCACCCTCATGCGGATCCTGGCCACATCCGTGCGGCCCGACTCCGGGACCGCAGAAGTGTGCGGCCACGACGTGGTCGGAGATTCCATGGGGGTCCGGCGCCAGATCGGGCTCACCTTGGGTGAGGACCGGTCCTTCTTCTGGCGACTGAGCGGCCGGAAGAACCTCGAATTCTTCGCCCGGCTGCAGGGTCTCGGGCGTCGGTCCGGGGCGTCCCGGGTCGAAAGGCTCCTTCAGGCGGTCGAGCTCGAGGAGGTGGCTGAGCGAAGAGTGGACCGCTACTCGACCGGCATGCGCAGTCGCCTGGGAATCGCCAGGGCGTTGGTGGGGGACCCGCAAGTGCTGCTGTTCGACGAGCCCACCCGGAGTCTCGACGCGCCGTCCGCCTCGGCCCTGCGCGATCTGCTGCGAAGGCTCATGGCGGCCGGCGGGCGCTGCGCACTGCTCGCCACTCACGACCTGGACGAGGCCTTGTCGCTGGCCGACCAGATCGTCGTTCTCCGTGGCGGCACCGTGGCGGCCCTTCACGTCCCACCTTTCGACGCCGCCAAGGTGGCCGACGACCTACGTGGTGCGCGGTGACGGCGGCGCTCGTTCCTATTCCGTTGGCCGACGTCCCTGCAGCGCGGCGTTCGGCGCGGTGGTGGGCCGTGGTCGGTGCCTTCGTCCGACGGGACGCCGCCATCGCCCTCTCTTACCGGATGCCCTTCGTCATCGGACTGGTGCAGGCCTTCTTCAGCTTGGGTTTTCTCTACTTCTTGGGGCGCTTGATCGGTCCTCGTATCTCGAGCGTCGCCACCAGGGGGAGCTACTTCGATTTCGCTGTTGTCGGCTCTACCCTGCTCGTCGTCTTGAGCTCGACGCTGGTCTCCATGGCCCAGCGACTTCGGGCGGATCAGTCCACCGGCACCTTGGAAGTGCTGTTCACCATGCCCTATCGACCGTCGCTCACTGTGCTGGCGAGCGCCGGCTACCAGGTCCTCTACTCTACGGCCAGCGCCGTGCTCACACTGGCTATCGCCGCCGGGCTCGGACTGCGCTTCGACGTGTCCCCGCTCGGTGCTCTGGTGGCCACGGCGTGCTTCGTGTCCTCGGTGGTCCTCTTCGCCGCTGTCGGCGTCGCCTTCGCCGCCTACGTGCTCGTGTTCAAGCGAGGCGAGACCCTCACTGGGTTGGCGATGACAGGCGTGTCGCTCATCGGCGGCGTCTACTACCCCCTGTCGTTGCTGCCCCACGGCCTGCGGGTGCTGGCCGAGGTGTTGCCCTTCACCTGGGTGGTGGCCGTGGCCCGCCAGAGCCTGATCTACGGCCAGGTGCCCGCCTTCCGTCTCCTCGAGCTGGCCGCTTCCGACGCCGTGGCCTTGCCCCTGGCTCTGGCTCTCTTCGCCGTTGCTCTTCGCCACGCACAGCGGCGCGGTACCCTCGGACAGTACTGATCTCGAAATTGCAGGGTATGCTATGGAGTCATCGCACAATTTGCTGACGTCGTCCGAAAGGCGCGGGGGCACAGGCGTGTTCCCTGGAGACAGGGTCAGGGGCAGGAGGAAATCCGGTGAGCACAGGACGAGATAGGGCCGGCAGCGACGAGGACCGGTGCTACGAGCGGCCCCGCCTCACAGTTCACGGCTCCGTGGCCGAGACCACGGCTGCGAACGTGATCGGCTCGCAGTTCGACAAGTCGATCCCTGCCGGCGCCTCGATCCTCTCGGTGTTCGGCGGAACGAGCTTCTGAACTGAGTTCCTAGTCGGCTTGGGGGGAAGACGTCGTGCGGCGCCACGAAGAGGTCATATGGCGCCAGGTCGACGGGCGGGTAGTTGGCCTCGACCTCCGTTCGTCGCGCTATTTCAGCTTGAACGGAAGCGCCGCCGTGCTGTGGGAGGCGCTCGCTGACGATGTCGCGGCGGAGGAACTGGCCGAGATGCTGGTCGCCAACTACGGGATCGAGCGGCGGGCCGCTGACGCCGATGTGGAGAGCTTTCTCGCCGAGCTGAGCGGCAACGGGCTGCTCGAGCAGTGAGGCCACCCACGTTCCGCCGGCTGCGGCTCCTGGCGGCTCGTTCACGGGACGCGTTGGTCGTGTCGGCGTGGATGGTGATCGTGGAGCTCGCCGTCCGCTTCCTCCCTGTCGGCACGGTGGCGGCCCTCATCGGGGCCCCTCTGGCCACTGGCGAAGCAGAGCCGACGGGGGACCCTGTCTCGCTCACGCCCATAGCGCTGCGCCCCGCCGAGTTCCGGCGCCTTCGATCGCTCGACGTCTTGGCCCGGCGGTGGCCGTTCGGCTCGGGGCCGTGCCTGCGGCAAGCCCTGGTGGCGGGCCACGTCCTACGTCACCATGGCCCTCACCTTCGCATCGGCGCAACCCTGGAGGGTACCGATCTCGTGGGCCACGCATGGCTCGAGCTTGGCGCGCTCGAGCTAGGTCGCTCGGCTGGCTTTGCTGCCTTGGTTACCTCGCCCACGTCGTGACGAGCTACCGCCTCCACGGCCTCGTCGTGAGCTCGCCTCTACCGCTCGGCCGCCAGCCCGTGGCGGGACCGGCTGATGTCGAGATCCGTCTGGCTGCCCCAAGCCCGGTACCCAATGAGCCACCTCCGGGGGAGCCGCTGGTCTCCTTCTCCTTGGCCGACGTTCCTGTGTACTCAGCGGGGAGCGAGGGAGGCGTGACGCGGTTCCGAGTTCATGGCCTGTGCGAGTTCGAGATGGACGGTGACCAGTCAATTGCCCTGTGCCGTCCCGGGCCGAATGCGGACCTCGGACAGGTTGCCCTGGTGGCGCGCGGCGCCTTCCTGGCGTTCTGGTTGGGACTGCAGGAGACATGCGTTTTGCACGCCTCGGCCGTGGAGCACGAGGGCCGGACCATCGTCTTCGCCGGGCGTTCGGGGATGGGCAAATCCACGCTGGCCGGGTGGAGCTGCGCTGCCGGTGCACGCTTCGTCTGCGACGACCTGTTGCGCCTCGACGGGAGCACCCCACCTGGCTGGCGGGGCCGGTCCCCCGAGCTCCGTCTGCGCCCCAGCGCGGAAGCCCTTTTATGTGGAAAGCGCGCCGGTTGGCGGGTCGGGCCCAGCGCTGACGGGCGCCTGGCGGCCCTGCCGCCAGTGGCGGACGAGCCGGGCTCACCTGTGGGCGCCGTGGTGGTGCCGTTCCCGGACAAGGCGAGCTCGTCACTGCAGATCGAGCGACTGGACCCGGTCGAAGCGGTGCTTTGGCTAGTGCGCTTTCCTCGCCTCGAGGGGTGGCGGCTGCGCCGGGCCGTCGAGGCCCAGCTCGACGGTGTCGCCCGCCTGGCGCATTCCGTTCCGGTGTACCGGATCCGGATCCCCTGGGGCCCGCCCTTCCCCAACGCCACTGCCGAGGAGCTCCTGCGTCGGACGCTCGACCAGGCGGCGGCCACGATCGCTTCGGGGTGAGCGTCTCTGTGCGGCCCACGCCCCCCGAGGGGGGTGCCGCTCGGCCGGCCCCCACTGCCTTTCCGATGTCCCCGCTCGAGGTTGCCTGTGGCTGGGTCCCCGGCCTGACCGAGGAGCAGCTGCCAGACGAGGGGCTCTGCGTGAAACATCCGCTCACGGCGCTCGAGGATGCCATCCGACCGGCCCGGCGCCGCCCTGCATGTCTGGTGCAGTTCTCGGGCGGACGCGACTCGTCGCTCGTGCTGGCCGTCGCCCTCCGCCTGGCCCGGCGCGAGGGGTTGGAGGAACCGGTGGCGCTCACCCATCGGTTTCCCGGACTGG
>JBJKRZ010000363.1:0-14077 GCA_046704365.1 Acidimicrobiales bacterium
GGGCGGGCCGTTGCCGGGGGGCGGGCCCTGTGGAAAGGGCGGACCCTGGCCCGGAGGCAGCCCGTAGGGCGGAGGTGCTCCGGGCACGGGCGGCCAGTACCCAGGCGGATAAGGAGCAGCCGCCGGCACCTCGGCGGTGACCGGTCCAACCGGCGCCGCGGCCGGCGCCGCAGGCTCGCCCGTGGTCCCCTCCGACTGACCGCCGGCCTCCTGGGGCTCGGTCGCCTCGTCCACCTCTCCATGATCCCGCACCATCCTTTGAGGAGGCTGGGCGTTGCTTTGAGGATGCTGAGCGCGAGGCGGCCCTGCACCGCGACGTGGCCGAGCGCGGGCCACTGGCAGGCGTCCCGAACGGCGGCATGCAAGCCGGGGACACCCGGGGGCAGCCGGCCACCCCGGCGTAATGTCTGGAACATGCCCACCGACCTCACCCTCTTCCTCACCGACCAGCCCGGTGAGCTCGGGAGGGTGGGCCGTGCCCTCGGTGGCCGAGGGGTCAACATCGAGGGCTTCTGCGCCGTGCTCGGCGAGGGCGGCACGGGCGAGATCCACGTGCTGGTGGACGACGACGAGGGCGCCTTTCGCGCCTTGGCGGAGGCCGGCATCGACGTGGCCTCGGAGCGGGAGGTAGCGGTCGTCGAGGTGGACGAGGACCGGCCGGGGATCCTGGGGGACATCAGCCGCCTCCTGGGCGAGTCGGAGGTCAACATCACGCTCGCCTACCTGGCCACCCGTACCCGGGTGGTCATCGCCTCCGACGACCTGGCCAGGGCAAAGGCCGTTCTCGACGGCAGCTCCTGATAGGCACGCCCGAGGGCGGCAACCCCATAGAGGGCGCCCAGAAGGCACCAGCACGCCCAAGAAGCACATGGGGCGCCCAAAAAGCACATGGGGCGCCCAAAAAGCCAATAGGGACCAAAGTCCCTGCCAGGGCCCAAAGCATTCAACTTCTGGGCCGCACAGGACGACGTAATCATGTGCGGCGAGAGGACCACGCCGAGGCGACAGTCGCGCCAGCGGCCGCCGTGACGGCAACCGGGGACGACCTCTTCATTGTGAGGAGGGGCCGCTTGGCGCGAGCGTGGACCCGGACCTGGCGGCGGCGGCGGCCCTCGACGCCGAAGAAACGGGACACCGGGCCCTCCCAGGAGGAGCTGGACCGGCGCCAGGCCGAGGTCACCGAGGTGCTCGCCAGCAGGGCGCTCGAGACCCTCCTGCAACCCATCATGGACCTGAAGGGGGGTGCCTCGGTGGGCGTGGAGGCGCTGTCGCGCTTCCCCGGGCCAGGGGGACGGCCTCCCGACGTGTGGTTCGCCCAGGCAGCTTCGGTGGGCCTCGGAGTCGACCTCGAGATGCTCGCCATCAGCAAGGCCCTGGACCAGCTGTCGCGGCTGCCCTCGGGTCTCTACCTCTCCATCAACGCCTCGGCGGAGACCATCGTCTCCGACCGCTTCAAGGAGCTGCTGGCCAGCATCGCTGCCGAACGAGTGGTGCTCGAGGTGACCGAGCACGCAAAGGTCAGTGACTACGGCATCTTCCGCCAGAAGATCCAGGAGCTGCGCAGGCTCGGCCTTCGCCTGGCGGTGGACGACGCCGGGGCCGGGTACGCCAGCTTTCGGCACGTGCTCAACCTCCGACCCGACGTGATCAAGCTCGACATCGGCCTGACCCGCGGCATCGACATGGACCCCGCCCGCCAGGCGCTCGGCTCGGCACTGCTCACCTTCGGCCTCGACGCCTACCGGGCCTCGATGGTGGCCGAGGGGATCGAGACTGCAGGCGAGCTCGACACGCTGCGCGCCCTCGGCTACCCGCTGGGCCAAGGCTTCTACCTGGCCCGGCCGGGAAGGCTGCGCCTGCCCGGTAGCACCGAGCGGACCAAGCGGCTGTGGCTGCCCGGCGACCCGCGCCAGGCCCCGGTGCCGGGGATCCGCCGGGCGCCGACGGGGTCCGCCACGGCGGTGGTCCGCCTCGAGGTCGCCGCCCAGGCGTTGCCGGTGCCGGCCGCCGTCGAGGACACGAGTGTGCTCGACGAGCACCGCGACGACTACGCCGAGCTCCTGGCCCTGGCCGCCGAGATCCAAGGTCTCAGGGCGCGCCGCCGGCCGGTGGCGCTCGTCTGAGCGCCCCTCGCCTCAGGGGGAGTCGGAAGGCGACGACGGCGCCGCCTGGCGCAGGACGTCCAGGACCTCGGCCATGGCCCGACGACTTTCGTCGAAGATGCCGTCCATGGCTAGGAAGTAGTGGATGGTGCCCTCGTAGCGGGTGAAGCTCGCCGCCACTCCCGCCTCGGCCAGGCGCCGGGCATAGGCCTCACCCTCGTCGCGCAGGGGGTCGAACTCGGCGGTGACCACGTGAGCGGGAGGCAGGCCAGCCAGGTCGGCCGCCAGTAGCGGCGAGACGTCGGGATCGCCAGGATCGGCGCCCGACAGGTATGAGCTGATGAACAGCTCCATGAGGTTCCTGGTGAGCAGGTTGCCCTCGCCGTTCTCCTCGTACGACGGGTGGGAGCAGGTGAGGTCGGTCACCGGGTAGAGCAGGAGCTGGAAGTCGATGGAGGGCCCGCCCTTGTCACGGGCGTGCCTGGCCACCACGGCCGCCAGGTTGCCCCCGGCGCTGTCGCCCGCCACCACCAATCTCCCGTCGCCACCGAGCTCTTCGGCGTGCGCCGCCGCCCACGCCGTGGCCACCTCGGCGTCCTCCAGGGCCGCCGGGAAGGGATGCTCGGGGGCCAGGCGGTAGTCGACGCTCACCACCACGGCCGGCGTGCCCACGGCCAGCTGCTGGCAGACGGCGTCGTGGGTGTCGATCCCCCCGATGGTCCACCCTCCCCCGTGGAAGTAGACGACAAGGGGCCCGGCGCCGTCCCCGTGCAGCCGGTACAGGCGCACCGACAGGGGGCCACCAGGACCCTCCAGCACCCGGTCCTCGGTGGGAGCCGGCTCGGCGGGCATCGTGCTCAGCGCCGCCATGCCCCGAAAGGCGGCCCGCATGTCCTCGAGGGGCAGCTGTTCGGGTCGCGGCACCGAGGGGGCGTTCAGCTGCTCGAGCAGTTGAGCGACCTGGGGGTGGAGGGGAGACACGAAGGCAGATATTGAACGACTTTTCCCGCCTCTGCCAAGATCCCGCGTCGGTGAGTCCCGACGACGGTCTGGCCGGGTTGCGCGTGGTCGACTTCTCCAGCCAGATCGCCGGCCCCTACTGCTCCAAGCTCATGCTCGACGGCGGAGCCCAGGTGGTGAAAGTCGAGCCACCCGGGGGCGACTCGTTGCGGGCCTTCTGCTCCTCCGGAGCGGACCTGGCCGGGGCCGACTCGGCGCTGTTCCGGTTCCTGAACGCCGGGAAGCAGTCGGTCGTGGGCGCCCCCGAGGACCCCCACGTGGAGGAGCTCGTGGCCGGGGCCGACCTGGTGATCGAGGCGCACGGGCTCGAGAGCGACAACGGACAGCACCTCGACGTGACCGCTCTGCGCGCCCGGCACCCGGCGCTCGTCGTGCTGAGCATCACGCCCTACGGGCTGACGGGGCCCTGGGCGGGGCGCCGGGCCACCGAGTTCACCCTGCAGGCGGAGTGCGGCTCCATCGGCCTGCGCGGTGTCCCCGGTGCCGAGCCCTTCCAGGCGGGAGGGCGCATCGCCGAATGGGCGGCGGGGACCTACGGGGCCGCCGCAGCCCTGGCGGCGCTGTTCGGGGCTGGGCGCCACGGCGCTGGCGAGCACATCGACCTGTCCATCTTCGAGACGGCGAACCTCATCTTCGCCACCTTCTCGGAGACGACCAACCGGCTCTTGCACGGCGGCCCGGGCGATCCCGAGCACGCCTACCTGTCGCAGGGCATCGAGACCCCTTCCATCGAGCCCACGGCCGACGGGTACGTGGGCTTCTGCACCAACTCGGCGCAGCAGTTCGCCAACTTCCTGCGCCTCATCGAGCGCCCCGACCTGCTCACCGACAAGGGGCTGGCCACCGTCCTGGGACGCATGGCGCGTCTCGAGGAGTGGACGGCCACGGTGCGCGCCTGGAGCGCGGCGCGCACCACCGGAGAGGTGACCACCCTCGCCACCGAGCTGCGCATCCCCGTCTCGCCGGTGCTCAACGGCGAGACCGTGACGGGCCACGAGCACCTCGTGGCCCGCCGCGTCTACCTGCCAGGCGCCGAGGGAGGCCATCTCCAGCCACGGCGGCCCTACCGCATCGACGACGCCGACCCGGCGCCACCCGGACCGGCGCCGATCCTCGACCCCGAGGCGACGGCCTCCTTCGCCGAGGACGTCGAGCGCTGGCGGAGCGGCGACGACGGTGGGGACAACGACGACGCTGGCGACGGTGACCGAGTGCCGGGGCTCCCGCTCGAGGGGCTCAGAGTGGTGGATCTCACCGCCTGGTGGGCGGGGCCGGTCGCCACCCACCTGCTCGCCGCCATGGGCGCCGAGGTCGTCCACGTGGAGTCGGCGGCCCGGCCCGATGGCATGCGCATGGTGGGGCGGGCCGCCGGCCGGCGCTACCAGCAGTGGTGGGAAGTGGGACCCCACTTCATGCACTCCAATTCCAACAAGCTGGGCATCACCTTGGAGCTGTCGGAGCAGCGCGGCGTGGAGCTGCTCGAGCGTCTCGTCTCTCGCTGCGACGCGCTGGTGGAGAACTTCACCCCCCGAGTGCTCGACGGCTTCGGCATCACCTGGCGGCGCGTGCAGGAGCTCAACCCGAAGGCGATCCTGCTGCGCATGCCCGCCTTCGGCCTGTCGGGCCCCTGGCGCGACCAGCCCGGATTCGCCCAGACCATCGAGCAGTTGTCGGGCCTGGCCTGGGTCACCGGGCACGCCCACGACCAGCCCCGCGTCCCCCGGGGCCCGTGCGACCCGGTGGCCGGCATGCACGGCGCCTTCGCGTTGCTCGTCGCCCTGGCCCGCCGCAGGCGCAGCGGCAACGGTCATCACGTGGAGTGCACGCTGGCCGAGAGCGCCCTCAACATCGCCGCCGAGCAGGTGCTCGAGTGGACGGCCTACGGCGCGCTCCTCGAGCGCGAGGGCAACCGCTCGCCGCTGGCCGCCCCCCAGGGCCTCTACCTCTGTGCCGGCCCGCCCGGCGCCGACGGTGCCGGCGCGTCGGGCAACCCCTCGCCATCGTGGATGGCGCTGGCCGTGTCGAGCGACGCCCAGTGGAGAGCTCTGCGAACGGCCATGGGCGATCCCAGCTGGGCGGCCGATCCATCCTTGGACACCCACACCGGGAGACGCGCCGCCCACGACGTCATCGACGGGCACCTGCGCGCCTGGACTCGCCAGCACGAGCGTGCCGGGCTCGTGGAGGACCTGCGCCGGCGCGGCGTGGTGGCTTCGGAGGTGACCGACCCCTCCCGGATCATCCAGAGCAACCCCCAGATCGCCGCCCGCCACTACTTCGAGACGCCCGAGCATCCGGTGGCGGGAGCCATGCCGCTTCCCTCCATGCCCTACCGCTTCTCCTCCGTCGAGCGCTGGATCCGCACCCCGGCGCCCACCTTGGGACAGCACAACCGGGCCGTGCTCAGCACCATGGCCGGCGTTTCCGACGAGGAGCTCGCCGAGCTCGAGGCCGACGGCGTGATCGCCACGACACCGCTTCGGCCCGGCGCCGGCGCTGCCCGCACGTGAGGCCGGCCCAGCGGGTGAGGCCGGCCCAGCGGGTGAGGCCGGCCCCGCACGTGAGACCGGCCCGCGGGTGAGACCTTGAGCCCGGCCACCACCACCGCCCAGCTCCTGCTCGAACGCTCGGGCGATCCCCACCCGGGGCTGCTCTTCGAGGACGAGCGATGGTCATGGGCCGAGATCGTCGAGGAGGCGGGCAAGAGAGCCATGCTGGCCGCCGAGCTGCGCCGGGAAGGACCGTTCCACGTTGGCGTGCTGCTCGACAACGTGCCCGAGTACCTGTTGTGGATCGCCGGGGCGGCGCTGGCCGGCGCAGCGGTGGTGGGCATCAACCCCACCCGGCGCGGGAGGGAGCTCGAGCGCGACGTCCGCCACACCGACTGCCAGCTCCTCGTTACCGACCACGACCACCTGCCGCTGCTGGAGGGACTGGAACTGGGCGTCGAGGCGCAGCACCTGCTCGTGGTGGGCGACACCGGTTACCGAGAGGCGCTCGACGACATGGCGGGCGGCGCTGCGCCCCGGGCTGACGCAGATCCCGAGGACCGGCTGCTGCTGCTGTTCACGTCAGGCTCCACAGGGGCACCCAAGGCCGTGGTGTGCAGCCAGGGCCGCCTGGCGCGCATCGCAGGACGCATCCCCGCCATGTACGACATCACGAGGAGCACCACCACCTACAACGCCATGCCGCTGTTCCACGGCAACGCCATCATGGCCAACTGGGCGGGCGTGCTCTCGGTGGGCGCCACCTTCTCCATGCGGCGGCGCTTCTCGGCCACAGGCTTCCTGCCCGACGTGCGCCGGTTCGGGGCGCGCTACTTCAACTACGTGGGCCGGGCACTGGCTTACGTGCTGGCCACCCCCGAAGGAGCCGACGACGCCGAGAACCCCTTGGAGCTCGGCTTCGGGACCGAGGCCTCCGCCCAGGACCGCCGACGGTTCTCGGCGCGCTTCGGCTGCCGCCTGATCGAGAGCTACGGCTCGAGCGAAGGGGCCATGGCCATCGGATGGGCACCGGGAGCGCCGGCCGGATCGCTGGGCCGGCCCCTCAACGGAGAGGACGTCGTCGTGGCCGACCCCCACTCGGGCGCCGAGTGCCCTCCCGCCGTCTTCGACGAGCATGGCCGCTTGGCCAACGGCGACAAGGCCATCGGCGAGCTGGCGGGACGCAACGTCGTCGAGCGCTTCGAGGGCTACTACAACAACCCCGAGGCCGAGGGCGAGCGACTGCGGGGTGGCTGGTACTGGAGCGGCGACCTCGCCTACCGCGACAGCGAGGGGTGGCTGTACTTCGCCGGGCGCACGAGCGACTGGTTGCGGGTGGACAGCGAGAACTTCGCCGCAGCTCCCGTGGAGTCGATCCTGTTCCGCTTCCCGGGCCTGGTCATGGCCGCCGTCTATCCGGTGCCCGACCCGCGCACGGGCGACCAGGTGATGGCGGCGGTGGAGATGTCACCCGCAGAGCCCTTCGACCCCCTGTCCTTCGGTGAATTCCTCGCCGGCCAAGCCGACCTGGGGACCAAGTGGGCGCCCCGCTTCGTGCGCGTGGTGGAGCACATGCCGCTCACGGCCTCCAACAAGGTGCACAAGCCGCCCCTGCGGGCGCAGGGCTGGGAGACCACCGACCCGCTGTACTGGCGGCCCGGTCGGCACCTCGAGTACCGGCCGCTCACCGAGGACGACCGCCGCCGCCTGCGAGCCGAGGCGGCAGAGCACCGAGCGCACTAGCGGGGCGATCACGAGCAAGGGGACAGCGAAAGTGCTGGTCACAGGGCGTTATCGCCCGTGACTGTGCCGGCCGGAGGCGGGTAGGGGTGAGGCGGGGTGAGGATTCAGTACACCCCAGGGCGCCTAGCATGGACGGGTCCACCAACAGCGAGGAACGTCCTGTTGATGCACCTTTTCGGCCTCCTGACCTTCACCGATCTCGTCTCGACGGCCGGCTACAGCGCCGTCTTCGTCCTCTGCTTCCTGCAGTCGTGCTGTGTGCCCACGTCCTCGGAGCTCACCATGGGCTTCGCCGGGGCCCTGGCCGCCCAAGGGAAGCTGAACCTGGGCGGGGTCATCCTGGTGGGAGCCCTGGGCGAGGTGGTGGGCGCCTACGTCGCCTGGGCGGTGGGCCGATACGCCGGTCGGAGGGCCGTCGATCGCTTCGGCCGCTACGTCCTGCTCACCCACGCCGACCTCGATCGGGTGGAGGCCTGGTACGGCCGCCACGAGCGCTTCGGCGTCTTCGGCAGCAGGCTGCTACCCGTCATCCGCAACTTCGTGGCCCTGCCGGCCGGCATCGCCGAAGTGCCGCTGGTGCGCTTCGGAATCCTGACCGGCGCCGGGTCCCTGCTGTGGGACGGCGCCTGGGCCGGGATCGGCTACGGCGTCGGATCCCACTGGCACGCCATCGCCTCGGGATTCGGCGACATCGGCTACGTGCTCGCCTTGGCGGCCGTGGGCACCGTCGCCTTCGCCGTCCTCCACCGCTACCGCAGCTACAAGGACGCCACTTCGGGGAACCAGCCGGCGCCGTCCCGAGAGGGGTCACCCCGGTCAAGCACGCTGATCGCCAGCTGGTCCGAGCGAGCGCCGGCGAGCCACGTGTCCGACGAGGCTTCAGCGGGCCCGGTGCGCTTCCTGGCCAGCTCGTCCGGGCGGTCCTCGACCCTGGCGCCGCCCGCAGCCAGGGCCACCGGCACCCACGGCCAGCACGTGGCGCCGCCTGAGCGAGCACCTCGACGAGCGCCTCGACGGGCGCCAGCACACCTGGCGCCGGGCGCCAGGACCTCCCGATCCCACCAGCGGCTCGCCAGCTCGTCGGGGCGCCCGGTGACGGCGCTCCGCCACAGCGACTTCCCGAACTCCCCGCTGGCCGCCTGGGAGGCGGTCGTGGTGCGCGGCACGCAAGAGCCCGAGGTCAGCAGTGAGCCGCTCGCCGGCGACGAAGGCGAAGACGCAGGGGTGGAGGCCAACGGCCGCCTGACGGCCATGACGGGGGCACTGCTCCTCGTCCTGCTCGCCATCGAGGGGGCCACCCTCCTCCACATCCTTCCCCTGCTGACCTTGCACGTCGTCATCGGGATGGTGCTGGTGCCCGTCATCTTGTTGAAGGTGGGCAGCACCACGTGGCGTTTCGTGCGGTACTACCTGGGGTCACCGCAGTACCGCCGCAAAGGGCCGCCGCCCGCCCTGCTCCGGCTCCTGGGTCCGTTCGTCGTGGTGTCCACCATCGCCGTCGTGGGCAGCGGGATCGCGCTGCTCCTGGCGCCCTCGAGCTTGCGCAACGACCTCCTGTTCCTCCACAAGGCCAGCTTCGTGCTGTGGTTCGCCGGCATGGTGGTCCACGTCCTGGGCCACCTGCTCGACATCGCCCAGCTGGCGCCGAGGGACTTCTACCGGCGGACCAGACGCCAGATCCGCGGCGCCGGGGTGCGGCAGTGGGCCATCGTCAGTGCCGTGTGCATCGGGATCCTCCTGGCCGCCCTCACCGCACCAAAGGTGGGTCCCTGGCTCACGGGATACCAATCGGCACACACGACCGTCAAGGCCGGCACGACGGCTACCTCGGGCCCGAGCCACTAACTCAAGGAGTTGATGGGCGTATCCATCGAGCCCTCACGCCACGAAGTCGGCAGTCTCGGCGTTGAGGTCGACATTTGACGTGCGGCGTCCGGCGTCGAGCCAGGAGCGGGCGTGGACATGGGTCCCAGATTGTTCATTCGCCCACCAAGGACGGTGACGGCGGGCCGAAGCTGGTAGAGGGCCGCCGATGATCTGTTCGATCTCGACGAAGCTCAGGCGGAGGACAGCTTCAGGCCGGTTAACCAAGTAGTCACGCAAGGCGTCATAGCGCGAGCGACTGGGTCGGCGCGGCACCGCAGTACGGCCGGGAAGAGGATCGGCAGATTGAGCAGCCGCGGCTGAAGTCGGATGGTACCGAGGAACCGCTCGAAGCGATGTTCGTACATGACTTAGGTCAAGAACCAGGTCTGGCGGCAGAAAGTTCGGAAGTTTCCGAGACGGCCTATGATATGAATAATCATATCAGCCTGTGACGTGGAGGGAGTCATGTCGACGGCGCAACTATTGCGAGAGGCGAGGCGGGGAAGCCGCCTCACCCAGCGCGCCCTGGCCCTCCGTGCGGGCGTCCAGCAGTCGGCCATCGCCGACATCGAGCGCAGTGCCCACGACACCAGAGGGGAGCAGCTTGGTCGCCTGGTGGGCGCGGCCGGATACCGGCTAGCCGTGCTCCCGACCACGGCCCGCTCCGCAGCCGACTGGGCGGACTACGTTCACGAGGAATTGCGCTCGACCCGTCGAAGCGGGGATGTCGTGTTCCGTGCCCTGATCGCTTTGAGCGACGACTTGGCATCGGCACCCAAGGCCACTCGGGTTGCTCTGTGCGTGGCACCTCCCGCTCCGTGTGGTGACGTGCGCCTCGACGCCGCGATAGCGGCGGTGGTCGACTATCAGCTTTCGAAGGACCGGCTGCCGATCCCGGACTGGGTGCGAGAGCCTACGAGAACGCTTTCTGATCCATGGGTCGTATCTCCTTACACCGAACCCGCCAATGTCCCAAAACCCTTTCGCCGTCACGGCGTTCTCTTGTCTGAGTCGGAGTTGGCGAGCGTTTGAATGCTTTTTTCGAGAGCGGACCTCGAGGACGCACTTCGGACCCTCGTCAATGAGCTCGTGGCCGACGAAGCCGAGGCGAAGATCCAGGTCGTGGGCGGAGCAGCGGTGGCGCTCCAAGTCGGGCGGGAGTCGCTCACCGTCGACATAGACGCGCTGGGCTCGTCGACTCCGGCTGTCCGCGCTGCAGCAACACGGATGGCGGCATCTCGGAACTGGCCCGAGACCTGGATCAACGACGCAGTAAAGATGTACATGACCCACCTCGACACCGACGATGACTGGGAGCTGTGGGTCGAAGAGCAAGGTGTGATCGTCCTCGTCGCCCGTCCAATGCTGTTGCTCGCCATGAAACTCCTCGCCGGCCGTGGGCGGCGCGACGGCGAGGACATCGACCGGCTCCTTGATGCTTGTGAGGTAACAACACTGAGGAAGGCCCAGGAAATCTTCGATCGCTACTTCCCAACCGAGGTGATCGCTGCACCAGCCTTGGCCCAACTACGGGCGGCCTTCAGAGAGTTCGATTGAAAGGAAAGCGGAGCGAGCGATCCAGTTCTCCTGCTCACGAACCTGGACCGCAGCATCCGCCCAACGAAAGGATTGGCTGCCCAACGGCCGATCGTGCTCATCCCCTTGCACCCCGGTGGGGAACACGTCGAGATGGCTCAGACGACTGCGTGTCGCCTGTGGGACTTGCGAGGCGCCGCTCCAGGTTCGTGAACTGCCGGATCAACTCAGGGGCTTCGAAGGCCCGATTACGCCTACCGACGTTGACCTGCTCGAGGATCCCCGCTTCAACAAGGCGCGAAATCGCCTGATTCGTCGCCTGAAACGTCCGATCGATGAGGTCGGCGGCGCCGTTGACCGTCACGATCGGAGCGCCGGGCAAGGTGTTGACCAATAGATCGACAGCAGAGCCACGACGGACCGAGCCCAGTCGCCGCCTCCACTGAGTCTGCATCTGGGAGACCTGGTCCTCGAAGCTCTCGGCATCCGCTACGGCCCGGCGACACGCGGTGGCGAAGATTCCAACCCACCGGTTCAATCCCTCTGTCGCCGTCTTCGACGACGGAGGTCCGGAATACCGGGTGGCCGTCAGCCCAGCGATGTAATCCTGCGACAACGTCGCTAGGACGAGCGAGACGGGCGGGAGCACCCGGACGGCAAGTCCCCGGCGACGCAGGACGAGGTGGATGAGCGCACGACCGATTCGACCGTTGCCGTCCAAGAACGGGTGAATGGTCTCGAACTGCGCGTGGACCAGAGCCGCCTGCGTCACCGCCGGCAGGGCGTCCGTGTTGCAGAAGGTGCAGAGATCGTCCAGCAAGGCTCGAACATGTTCCGGAGGCGGTGGGACGAACACTGCGGAGCACGGGTTGTAGCTGCTCCCGCCGATCCAGTTCTGTTGGTCCCTGACGTGGCCGCCCATCTCCTCGAACTGGGTTCCCGCCAACAGCCGACGGTGTGCTTCGAGGAGTGTGTCGAGGGTGATGTCGTCTCCGGGTCCGACGGCGGGCAGGGCCCAGGACATCGCTTGGATATTGCCGAGGACCCCGACTGCGGTGACGTCGTTGGCCTCGTCACCGAGCGTCCTTGCGGCCTCGGCGCGAAGAAGCCGCCGACCGCCCACTTCGAGACCCTCGATCTTCGACGACGCCACGGACTCCGCCCGCAGCAACAGGCGGGCCAGGGCCTCGGTGTCTGCCAGCGCGGCGGCGTTGGCATCGAAGCGGGCGACGGCGGTCTCGGCGTCGGCAACGTCGGCAGCGACGTCGCCGTCCAGGCGGATCGCCCGGCCCACGAGAGGGTCCGGTAGGTACGCTTCGTAGTCGCAGGAGCCACGGTCCCGCCGGGGGAGGCCTGAGGCGACCTCGCTGCGCCAGACGCGCTTCAGAACCTTGGACACGGTGGCTCCTTATTCAAGGTTAGTATATAACCTTGAATAAGCGACGGGTATTCAGGGATTCCGGGTCGTCGAGCGCCTCGGGTGAGTGCCTGGCTCCTTGCCGGCCACCCCGCACATGAGCCGGCCGGGGCCGGACGGGGCCGTCCTCGAGCCCACCCGCAAGCCCGGTCGTCCGTTCGGGTTCCCCCGCCGGTGGAACCCCCTGGCGGGCAGCGGTTTCGGCGGCGCCCCCGGCGAAGGAGGACGTGATGCGGCGCTTGGGCGGCATGTTCGGCACGGTGGTGCTCGGGTCGACTGTTCTGACGATGTTCGCCCTCGGCCAGTGGCCGGCGTGGGCCGAGAAGCCCGGGCTCACCGCCTCCCCCGACCCGCTGGTCTTCCCGGGCGCCAGCACCAGCACCACCACCGGTTCCTCGTGCCCGACCGTCTTCTCCGGTCCCGGTGGCCCTTCCACGCCGCCGCCTTGCACGTACGCCGCCCTGACCGTCGCCAACGAGGGCCCGCACGCCCAGAGCATCACGAACGAGACGGCATCGAGCCCGTTCTTCTCGACCCCCTACGGGACGTGCGACACGAGCGACTCCGGCACCATCCCCAAGCACTCCTCGTGCACCGTGGTCTTCGGCTTCGGCCCGACCTCATCGGCCGGAAAGTACGAAGGCAAAGCCACCCTCGACTTCCAAAGCGGCACCGTCCTCACCGTCACGCTCGAGGGCTCCAGCACCAGCACCAGCTCCTGACAGCTTGGGCCAGCACCTCTTTCGGAGAGCAGGTGCGGGGGTCACTGACGAAGCTCGTCCAGTAGGCGCCGAAGGAACCGGTCCTTGGCTTGCCAGTACTCGTCGCTCGTAGCGCTGGCGGCCTCTTGCTTGCAACGGTCGTAGGCCTTCCGAGCACGACTGTCCTCGCACAACTTGTCCCTGAGCGCCACCAGGACGTCATCGTCTGACCCGAGCACTGACACCTGGATGCCGAGCGGGAGACTGGCCTCTGGGTCGGAGAAGCTGGCGAAGGTGGGTCGCCAGTTCTCCGGTTGGGCTACTTCGAAGTGGGCCTCGAGTATGGCGACCACCTCCGGGAACGTGTCAGCGCTGGGGCGCAGGGCCACGTCCACGTCGCCTTTGGTCTTGCCGCTCGGAAGCGACGTGGCCCCGACGTGTTCGACTGCGAGGTCAGGGAACCAGCCTCGGATACGGGCCCGGATCGTGGCCACGGCGTCCTCAGCAGCTGCCCGGAGCTCCTCGACGTCGTAGAGCTCCACGCCCGCATTGTCTCAGCCCCAAAGACGCCGTTGAGGCGACAGGTGTAGCTGGCCGAGCCGTCACGCCCGCTACACCGGGGCGATCTCCAGCTGGGCGGCGCGTTGCTCGAGGGTGGACACCACCTGGGACGACGAGCCCAGGCCGCCCAGGAGCAGGCGGGTGAGCCCGGCCTCGGCCCACCGCTCGAGGTCGCCCACGCTGGTGGCGGCGCCGCCGGCCGTGATCTCGAGCGGCGCGCTGCGCCCGGCCCCCTCGGCCAGCTCCTGCAGGCGACGCACGTACCCGGGCAGCTCGGCAGGGTCGGTGAGCATCCCGATCCAGCCGTCGCCCACGGCCACCGCCCGGCGCAGGGCCACCTGCGACACGCCGCCGATGTGGATGGGCGGATGGGGCTGCTGGAGCGGCTTGGGCTCGAAGGCCACAGGAGCGAAGTCGTAGAAGCGCCCGTGATGCTCCACCACTGGCTCGCTCCACAACCGCTTGCACACCTCGAGCGCCTCGTCCAGACGCGCCCCGCGCGTAGCGAAGTCGAAGCCGGCGGCCTCCCATTCCGACGCCAGCCAGCCGGCACCCACGCCGATCTCCACGCGGCCCCCCGACACCACGTCCACCGTCTGGATGGCCCGCGCCGCCACGAAGGGGTGGCGCAGCCCCAGGTTG
>JBJKRZ010000364.1:0-11977 GCA_046704365.1 Acidimicrobiales bacterium
TCGCCGGCGGTGCGCACCACCACCATGTCGACCGCTGCCCCCGGCCGGCACGCCTCGAGCCGGGCGGCCACCGAGCGGCTCTGGGCCAGGGCCAGGGGCGATCCGCGCGTGGCGATGCGAAGTGACCGGAGCGGCGCGCCCTGCTCGGGCCGACCCACCGCCGGCCTCAGAGGTCGAACAGGGCCCGGAGCGCCTCGACCAGCCACTCGCCGCGGGAGGTGCCCGCCGACTCCTTGAGGGTCACCGTCGGCCGGTGGACGAGCTTGGCGAGCACGTCGGCCACGACTGCGTCCACCTCCGCCCACTGACGCTCGTCGAGCTCGGGCAAGCGACGACGGTGCCGGGCCAGCTCCATGGACCGAAGCTCCTCGAGGCGCGCCCTCAGCGCCGACACGACCGGGGCGGCCCCCCGCGCCCGCTCGTCGGCTCGGTAACGCTCGATCTCGCGGATGACGACGGCCCGGGCCGCCGTCATCTCGGCGAAGCGGCCTTCCAAGCCCCGGCTGGCATGGGCGGTGAGGTCGTCCATGTCGAACAGGGCGACACCGGGCAGCCCCCGCACCGAGGGCTCCACGTTGCGCGGCATGCTCAGGTCCACCACCACGAGCTCCGGGAGGCCACCCTCGAGCCGGGCGGATACGAGCGGGGCGAGCAACTCACTGTCGAGCACCGGGACCGTCGACCCCGACGCCACGAGCACGGCGTCGGCGCCCACCAGGACGTCGGCCAGGCCGTCGAGCTCGGCGGCGCGTCCCCCTACGGCGTCCGACAGCGTCCGCGCCCGCTCCGCCGTTCGGTTCACGACCACCACTTCGCCAGGGTGGTACTTGGTGTCGAGAGCGGACACCAGGCTCTCGCCCATCTCGCCGGCACCGACCACCACCACCCGGCGACCTTCGAGGCCGGCCAGACGCTCGGCGGCCAGCGACAGCGCCACGTGCGACAACGACGTCGTGCCCCTGGCGATGCCCGTGTCGGAGCGCACATGGCGGCCCGCCTGCACGGCCCGGCGGAACAACCCCGACAGCACCGGGCCCGCGGCACGCTCACCCTCGGCCACCTCGAGGGCGCGGCGGACCTGGCCCAGCACCTCGGTCTCACCCACCACCGCCGAACAGAGCCCGGCCGCCACCTCGAACAGGTGCACGGCCACGGCGTCGTCGTAAAGGACGGTCAAGTGCTCCGACAGGTCGCCCACCGCCACTCCGGCCCGATCCGCCAGGAACTCGTGGATGCCCTCCACGCCCTGATGGAAACGGTCCACCACGGCGTAGACCTCGGTGCGCAGGCAGGTGGACAGCACCACCACCTCCGAGGCCGGCACGCGATCGCGCACCTCGGCCAGGGTCTTCGCCAGCGAGGGCTCGCCCACCGCCACCCGCTCGAGCACGGCCAGGGGCGTCCCCTGCTGGTCGAGGCCTACGACGACGACGGACACCGGCTACAACGCTACCGGCACCGGGCGGGACGCCACCTTCGCGGGCACCGCTCAGGCAGGCTCGACCTGGCTGAGGCCCACCGGGTGGGGCAAGGGGGAGGACGCCACCGCCGAGCCGGGATGGTCCTGGTGCGAGAGGTAGAAGCTCATGACCTGAAGCTCGATGGACAGGTCGACGTGGCGCAGCAGCACGCGCGGCGGCACCCTCAGCACGATGGGGGCGAAGTTGAGCAGCGACCCCACACCGGCACCGACCAGCCGGTCCGCCACCTCCTGGGCGGCGCTCGCCGGGGTGGCGATCACGCCGATGCTGGGGGGATCGGCCCGAGCGGCCTGCTCGATGTCGTCGAGGTGGCGCACGACGACGTCGCCCACCGAGGTGCCCACCAGCTCGGGCGCCACGTCGAAGAGGTTCGCCACGCGGAACCCCCGGGAGCTGAAGCCCTGGGATCCCGCCAGGGCCCGTCCCAGGTTGCCGATGCCCACGATGACGACCGGCCAGTCGGCGTCCAGCCCCAGCTCCTTGTCGATCTGGGCGAGGAGGAACTCGGTGTCGTAACCCGAGCCGCGGGTCCCGAAGGAGCCCAGGAACGAGAGGTCCTTGCGCACCTTGGAAGCGTTCACGTGCGCCCTGTCCGCCAGCTGCTCGGAGGACACGGTGGTGGTGCCGTCGCGCACCAGGTCCAGCAGGATCCGCTGGTACACCGGGAGCCGAGCCACCGATGCCTCGGGGATCCGCCGTTGACGCGCTGTGCCCACGGCGGCGGATCGTACCGACGGGGGCAGTGCGCGCACCAAGCGGCGCCCTACCCGGCAGATGGCGGGCGCCGGCTCAGGCAGGCTGCTGCTGGCGCACGGCCCGGCGCAGGGCCTTGCCCACCAGCCCGTGCGGGAGCTCGTCCACGAAGCGCACAACGGTGGGGCACTTGTAGCGGGCGAGCGAGCGGGCGCAGGCCTGGCGGACCTGCTCCTCGGTCACGGGCGGGCCTTGTCGCCCTGCCACGACCACGGCTTCCACCGTCTCCCCACGCAGGGCGTCGGGACGGCCCACCACCACCACGTCGTCCACCCCGGGCAGCGAGCGAACCACCTGTTCGACCTCGGCGGGGTAGACGTTGAACCCCGACACGATGAGCACGTCCTTGCGCCGGTCCACCACGAAGAGGTCCCCGTCGTCGCCCAGCACGCCGATGTCGCCCGTGCGCAGCCAGCCGTCGCCGGTCAGCACCTCGGCCGTGGCCGCCGGGTCGTCGAAGTAGCCGCCGAAGACGTTCTCACCGCGGACCCAGATCTCACCGGGATCGCCCGCCAGCACGTCGGCGCCCGCCTCGTCCACCAGGCGCAGCTCCACCCCGGGCAGGGGGCGCCCGACCGAGCCGGGACGGCTGCGGCCCGTGCCCAGCGTGGTGCTCACGACCGGTGAAGCCTCGGTGAGCCCGTAGCCCTGCCACACCGTCACGCCGGTGCGTTCTCTGAACGTCGTCGCCACCTCGGGCGTCAGGGCCGTGGCACCGGACACCGCCAGGCGCACGCCCGACAGCGCCGGGGAGCCCGAGGGGCCCATGAGCTCGGCCCAGGCTCCGAACATGGCGGGAACGCCCACGAGGGTGCTCACCCCGAGGCTCGCCACGAGTTCGAGGGTCCCTGCGGCGTCGAAGTGCTCCTCGAGGGCGAGGGCGGCCCCGGTGGCCAGGCCCAGCCCGAGCGCCACGTTGAGGCCGAAGACGTGGTACAGCGGCACGGCGGTGAGCCCGACGTCGTCGGGGCGCGACGGCTGCCCCGGCAACGACAGCATCTGATGGAGGTTGGCCCGCAGGTTGCCGTGGGACAGCACCGCCGGACGCGGGGCGCCGGCCGTGCCCGCTGTGAAGAGCACGACGGCCGGGTCGCCGTCGTGGCGGTCCAGGGGAGCGAAGGCGTCGGTCCCCTGCGCCGGCACGCCGGGGATGACGCGGACCGGACCGCCAGCCATGGCCGAGGCGACCGGCTCGTCGGCCAGGAGGAGTGCCGCCGAGATGCCCCCGAGCTCCTGCTCGAGCTCGGGGGGCGGGCTCGAGGGGTTGAGGGGCACGGCGGCGGCGCCGGCGGCCAGGACCCCGAGATAGCACGCCACGAACTCCGCCGAGCTGGGCCAGGCGATGGCCACCCTCTCCCCGGGCGCCACGCCCTGGCGGCCGAGCTCGGTCGCCACAGCGGCCGCCCGGGCCCGCAGCTCGCCCCACGTCGTCCAGCGCCCACCGCTGTGGATGGCCGGGGACTGCGCCCGGTGGCCGACGGCGATGGAGGCCAGGTTCACCGACGTCGCCTCCCAGCGCCGACACGGTGCACCGTGACGACGTCGCCCGCCCGCACGCCGAGCACCGTAGCTGCAGAGGAGCGCGGGCACACCACGGCCAGGTGGCCGTTGGCGTCGACGAGAAGGCCCACCTGCGGGGCAGCGCTCTTCGTGGCGCCGAGCTCGTCGAAGGCCCGCACCATGGTGCCCGTGGCGCTGAAGCCGGTCCCGGGGACGGCGATGTCGAGAGGGCCGCCCACCACCAAGCCGACGTCCCGGCCATGGGCGGCGGTGGCGGCCAGCTGCACGTTGCCGAAGCGGTCGACCCAGAGCACCTCGGCCTCGAGGCCGCCCACCCGGACCTCGAGTCGGGGTGACGGGAGGCGGATCAGCTCGCCGACGTCCAGGGCCGCCCCCAGGTCGCCCGGCTCTGCGCCCCGCCACAGGGCGGCGGCGGCGGGAGCGAAGACGTCGCGACCGTCGAAGGTGGCACGCCCCTCACCCCGGGCCAGTGGCAGGACCACGGCGCCCGTGGCCCCTCCCAGGACGTCAGCGGCCGGGGGGAGCAGGCCGTTGTCCGGTCCCACCAAGGCCCGGGGGCCGTCGCCGCCGACCAGGGACAGTGCCACCGCGCGGCGGGACGTGCCCACCCCAGGGTCGACGACACCCAGCACCACGCCGGGGCCGAGATGGGGAGCGGCCCGTTCCAGGGCGAGGGCCCCGGCCCGCACGTCGAAAGCGGGAATCTCGTGGGTGAGGTCCACCACCGGTGCGCCCGGTGCCAGGCGGGCGAGCACGGCGCGCACCACCCCGGCCAGCTCGTCGAGCTGCCCGTAGTCGGTCAGGAAGAAGATGGCGCCCGTGGCGCCACTGTCCCGCCCCCCCTCGCCCACGCGGTGACGGCGGGTCGGGCCCTATCCGGCCTGGGTGTAGCGCTCGGCCAGGTAACGGTTGACGTCGTCCTCCCGGAGCCGGAAGGACTTGCCCACCCGCAGTGCCGGCAGGTCGCCGGCGTTGATGAGCCGGTAGACAGTCATGGTGGACACCCGCAGGGTGGCTGCCACCTCGCGCACCGTCAAATACCTGGCGCTGGTCCCCTCAATTGCACTCAGTGGAATCACCTCTCTCCGCCTGAGGCGACTGTACGCCACTGTGGCCAAAGTGGGAAAGGGGGTGGATGGAAATTCCTTGCTCCGAAGGAAGTCCCTGGTCAGGATGGGTGCTTGCCCATTTCCCGTGATCGGCGGGCGGCCGCCTGCACCGCAGCAGACAGGGCCTCCCGGAAGCCCTGTGCCTCCAGCGCCCCCACTGCCGCCTCGGTGGTCCCCCCCGGGGAGCTGACCTGAGCGCGCAGCGCCCGCGGCTCGGCACCCGCCTCGCCGAGGAGGCGCCCAGCCCCCACCACGGTCTGCACGGCCAGGCGCTCGGCCAGATCGGCGGGCAGGCCGACGGCCCGGCCCGCCTCGGCCAGGGCCTCGGCCAGGAGGAAGACGTAGGCGGGCCCCGAGCCCGACACCGCCGTCACGGCATCGAGCGCCTCCTCGGGCACCCGCACCACCTCGCCCACCGCCTCGAGGATGGCCTCGGCCCAAGCGATGTCGGCATCCGTTGCCCGGCTGCCGCCGGCGACGGCCGACATTCCGGCGCCCACCAGGGCGGGGGTGTTGGGCATGGCCCGCACCACCACCGAGTCGCCCGCCCACGACTCCAGCTCTTCGAGCCTGAGGCCGGCCACGATGGACAGCCACCGGGGCACCCGCACCCGGGCCAAGCTCCGGCAGGCCTCCTCGGCGGCGCCAGGTTTGACGGCGACCAGGGCCCCCTCGGCGGCGACGGGCTCTTCCAGCACGGCCGTCCCCGGAAGCATCTCCGCCAGCTGGGCGCGCCGCCCGACGTCCACCTCGACGACGGCCAAGCAGGCCGGCTCCCATCCGCCACGGCGCAGGCCGTGAGCCAGGGCCGCCCCCATGCGCCCACCTCCCACTACGAGCAGTCGTGTCTGCGTCACGGGGCGACGCTAGCCAGAGCGGTCCGCGCCCCGCTCAAGGCCAGGCGCGGCGGCGGCCCGAGGAACCCTGGACGGCAGTTGCACTTCCCCGATCAACGTCCGTCCCAGCCCCTCGGGCCGTGCCTGGCCAAGCCTAACCCTGTGCCACGCCCGTTTCAGGAGGAGTTCTGGCCCGTCACCGGGAGCGGCGGCGGTAGCGGTAGCGGCCGGCGAAGCCGATGGCCATGGCGGTGGGGAAGACGGCGTCGACGTAGGCGAGCGAGGAGCCGACGATGCGATCCAGCTCGTCCTCGCTCACGTCCACCACGGGTACCTCACCCACCAGGTACACGGCGTCCTCGGGGCCGAGGGCAAAGCGCGCCCGGTGCAGCTCGGCGTTGCGGCGCAGAAGGTACTCGTAGGTCTGCTCGACGTTCGTCTCCGGTGCAGGCATCACCTGCGCTTCGTGGTGGAGGGTCCGCTGTCGCAACGTCAACCACACGGTGACGAAATCCTTCTCGTCACCGACCAGGCGCAGGTACCAGCGCCGGCCTGGGGCGTCCCGGTCAACGGCCACAAGGGCCTCGCCCTCGGCCAGGCGGGCGCCGGCCCAGTCGTCGATCAGGCCGGTGACGGCACGGCGCCGTTCGTCATCGACGGCGGGAGCGAGGTCCACCCTCCGCCCGCGCCGCTCAGCGACACTCGACGAGGTTGCCCACGGCCAGCTCCTCGTAGGTGGCGCGCAGGATCGCAGCCGAGTGTCTCCAGGTGTAGCCGCGGGCCCTGAGCACCGCCGCCGTGGCCATGCGCTCGGAGGCGAGCGGGTCCTCGAGCACCCGGCACACAGAGGCGGCGAAACGCTCGGGATCGGCCTCGTCGACCAGATAGCCGGTGCGCCCGTGGTCGACCAGGGTCGTGAGCCCTCCCACGGCGGTGGCCACCACGGGCACGCCGCAGGCGGCGGCCTCCAGCGCCACCAGCCCGAAGGACTCCGAGCGACTGGGCACCAGGCACACGTCACAGGCCCGGTAGTAGCTCGACAGCAGCTCGTGCGGCTGAGGGGCGACGAAGGTCACCGACGGGCGCACCCCCAGGGCGTCCACCTCTTGCTCCAGGCGGCGCCGGTACTCGGCGGCATGCGGACCGCTCGGGCCGCCGACGATCACGAGGTGGGCGTCCGAGCCCAGGGAGGCCAGGGTGCGCACGGCGACTTCGGCGCGCTTGAGCGGCTGCAGGCGTCCCACGAACAGCAGCAGCGGCACGTCCTGGGGCAAGCCCAGGGCGCGGCGAGCCTGGGGGCCGTGGCCGGGGCCGAAGAAGGCGTGGTCGACCCCCGGCGCCACCACTCGAATGCGCCCGACGTCGGCGTCGTAGAGCTGGGCCAGCTGCGCCGCCTCCACGCTGCAGGAGGCGAGCACCACGTCCGAGCAACGCATGATGGCCATCTCGGCTTCGGCACGACGGTGTGGCTCGTCGCTCCAGACCTCCTCGGGGCTGGCTTGCGCCTTCACGCGGGCCAGGGTGTGGAAGGTGGACACGAGCGGGAGCTCGAGCTCGTGCTTGAGGCGATGGCCCGCCAACCCCGACAGCCAGTAATTGGCGTGCAGGGCGTCGAACCCCCCGAGCGGGCCGTCGACGTCGGCGGCCATCAGGGTGGCCACGTTGTCGGCGAACTCGTCGACCACAGACGCCATCTCCTCTTTGGGCAGAGGCGCCAGGGGCCCGGCCGGCACGTGATGGAGGCGGAAGCCCGGTTCGACCGACACCGTGGCCGGCAGGTCGGCCGACCAGGCGCGGGTGTAGACGTCGCACTCCACGCCGGCACGGGCCAAAGCGGTGGTGAGCTCGCGGACGTAGACGTTCATCCCCCCGCCGTCGCCCGTCCCGGGCTGGGCGAGGGGGGAGGTGTGCAGGGAGAGCACAGCCAGCCGTCGCACGCCGCCGAAGCCTACCGGGAGGCCTCCGGTTCCGGCCCCGGCGCCTCGGCATCGGCCGGCTCGTTCTCGTGGCGGAACGACAGGTAGATGCGGATGAGGGCCTGTTTCTGGTCCTCGTTCAAGTGCGGGTCGGCCAGGATCTCCCGTGCCAGGTCCGTCTCGCCGTCACCGGGCTCCAGGATGCCCGCCTGGACGTAGAGCGTCTCGGCCGAGATGCGCAGGGCCTTGGCGATCTGTTGGAGGATCTCGGCTGACGGCCTGCGCAGGCCGCGTTCGATCTGGCTCAGGTAGGGATTGGAGATCCCGGCCAGCTCGGACAACCGCCGCAACGAGAGCCGCGCCGTGCTGCGCTGCTCACGGATGAATGCGCCGAGGTCGTGCCAGCGATCAGGGAGCTGCCTGGACAGCGCCACGCCTCCGCCGGCTCAGGCGAGCAGGCCGTCGGGCGACACCTGGCCCGACTTGTAGCGGTTCACGATCTCGGCCTGCACGGTGTCCATGCGCAGGTGCAGCTCGCGACGCTGTGCCGAGATCCGCTCCTCCAGCTCGACGAGGTTGGACGAAAGTTGCCGGAGCTCGGCTTCGCTCCTGGCGGGCAGCCCGCCGATGTCCCCGGGGTCCAACACGGCGTCCACGTCAGCCGTCAGGTCGTCGGCTACCGCTTCGAGATCGGGTGCCAGATGGGTGGGCAGGCGCCCGGGACCTGCCGGCCTCGGCGGCCCGGCGCCCATGATGGCGGGAAGCTCTTCGATGAGGGCGGCGAGATCGGCGTCACCGGTGGCGACGTGGCGCAGGATGCCGTGGACCACGTCCAGGCGCCCCTGGACCACGCGCCGCAGGTAGGACACGGCCGTTTCGGCCCGATCGAACTCCGCCCGCATGGCACGGAGCTCGTCGAGCGAGCGGCCGGCCAGGTCGTCGACGTAACCGGGAGCGAACAACCGGTCGAGCTCCCCCTGCAACCAGGTCACCGGCCGATCCTACCCCGCAGTCCAACACCTACCTCGCAGTGCAACACGGGCCCCGTCAACGCAGACGCCCTCGCCGCTGTGGCGGCGCATAGCGTCGCACCACCCGTCCGCGCACGAGGCGCTGGGGCACGTCGCCGAACATCCGGCTGTCGGTGCTCGCCTGGCGGTTGTCACCGCGCAGCTCAACGAAGCCGCCACGCATGGCGGCCACACGCTTCACGAGGAGCCGGTGGGGATGGCGGGGGTCGGGCACCGCCACCATGTCGCCCACGCGCGGGTGCCTGGTCCGCACCACGAGCAGCCGGTCGCCGGGCAGGAGCGCAGGGGCCATCGACCGCCCCTCGACCACCACCCGGCGGACCCCGGCCACGCGTAGGGCGCCCAGCACGAGCCCGGCCAGGACCGTGCCCAGGACCGTGCCCAGGGCCAGCCCGGTGGGCCTGGCCGGCAGCGGCCGGTTCACGCCGGCCGGCCCCTGGATAAGGTGATCATGATCGTCGATTCCAGCCCATCGAAGGGAGACCCGCCCCATGTCCATCGCGGACCGTCTGCTCAGTGCCCTCGACCGGATCTCCGCCCCCCTACCGGTGCACGCCCACTGCGACCTCCCCTGTGGCGTCTACGACCCGGCCCAGGCCCGCATCGAGGCCCAGTCGGTCAAGGCCATCCAGGAGCGCTACCAGGACGCCGACAAGATGAAGTCGGGCGCCGAGACCGCCGAGGACTACCGGACGCGGTGTCTGGCCATAAAGGAGCAGCGTGCCAACCTGGTGAAGGAACACCTTTGGGTGCTCTGGACGGACTACTTCAAGCCGGAGCACAAGGAGAAGCACCCGCAGCTGCACGACCTGTTCTGGAGCGCCACCAAGGAGGCGGGCCTGGCCAAGAAGTCCCAGGACCCCGCCCAGGGCCAGAAGCTGCTCGACCTGGTGGCCGAGATCGACAAGATCTTCTGGGAGACCAAGAAGTAAAGGCGAGCTGTCAGCCCAGGGCGATGGGCAGGTGCGCCGAGCAGTGACGGGCGGCGGGACGCTCCGCCAGCACCTCGGGGCGAAGCCTTTCTCCACACACCTCGCAGGTGCCGTAGCTGCCGTCGCCCAGGCGGTCGAGGGCTCGCTCGATGTCCGAAAGCTCCGCTTCGAGCGCGTCGAGGGCCGAGGAGTCGGGCTCGGGGTTCTCCACGGCGGGCCACGCTAGCGGCGAAGGCGGCTCCCGACGGGCATGGCCGCCTTCCTAGGATGGGGTGGTGACGCAGCTGCCGGCGCTCACCGAGCTGGTCGGCGACGACGCCGAGGTGCCCTGCGTGGACGGCCGGCGCCGGCGCTACGTGAACCTGGACAGCGCCGCCTCCACCGCCGCCCTCCCGGTCGTGGCTCGGGCCGTGGAGGAATTCGTGCCCCTGTACTCGAGCGTGCACCGGGGCGCCGGGTACAAATCGCGGCAGTCCACGATGCGCTACGAGCAGGCGCGCGCCTCGGCTCTGGCCTTTGGCGGCGGCAGGCCGGGACACGACGTGGCCATCATCTGCCGCAACACGACCGAGGCCATCAACCACCTGGCCTACCGGCTCCGGCTGGAGCCCGACGACATCGTGCTCACCACGGTGGTCGAGCACCACGCCAACCTGCTCCCCTGGGGGCGCCTGGCGCGCCGGCGCTACGTGGAGTGTGCGGCGGACGGCACCTTCGGGGTGGAGGACGTGGTGGACGCCCTCGAGCGGGAACCGAGACCAGTGCTGCTCGCCCTGACGGGCGCCTCCAACGTCACCGGCTGGCTGCCCGACGTCGAGGTCCTCACGGCGGCGGCCCATGAGCGGGGGGTGCCGGTGGTGCTCGACGCCGCCCAACTGGCCCCCCACCGGCCCATCCCGGCCGGCCCGGACTACGTGGTCTTCAGCGGGCACAAGATGTACGCCCCCTACGGGGCCGGCGCCCTGGTGGGGCCCACCGAGACTTTCCGCCACGGAGACCCGTTCCTGGCCGGTGGCGGCGCCGTCGACCTGGTGGATCTGGACGAGGTGGTGTGGAGCGCACCGCCCGAGCGCGAGGAGGCAGGGTCCCCCAACGTGGTGGGGGCGGTGGCCATGGGGGCGGCCATCGAGGAGCTCGGGCGCATCGGGTGGGACCGCATCGCCGAGCACGAGAGCGCCCTGGCCGACCGGCTGCGCCGTGGCCTGGCGGCGATCGAGGGCGTCCGCCTCCTCGGGCCGGACCTCGCCACCGAGACCCTCGCCATCGCCACCTTTGCCGTCGAAGGCCTCCACCACGCCCTGGTGGCGGCCCGGCTCAGCGCCGAATGGGGCATCGGCGTGCGCCACGGCTGCTTCTGCGCCCACCCCTACATCACCCGGCTGCTCGGGCTCGGTCCCGAGGAGGTCGAGGCGCACCGATCCGCCCTGCGCGGCGGCGACCACAGCCGCATGCCGGGCGCCGTACGGGCCAGCTGCGGGATCTCGACGACGGGCGGCGACGTCGACGCTCTGCTCGACGCCGTAGGCGCCATCGCCGCACAGGCGGCTCGGGGCGAGCAGCCGCCCCTGGCCTACGAGCAGGACCTGGCCACGGGCGACTTCTGGCCGGTCACCGACCTGCCGGGGTGGCGATCAGGCGAGCGGGGTGCCGGCGCCTCGTGCGCCGTGGGCTGAACGCTCGCCGCCGGCGAGCCCGGGTCAGCCCTCCCGGGCCCGCCGACTGCGATCCCCTCCCGCCGGCGTCAAGCCATCGAACCGTGGAACTGCACACCGAAGGCGAAGATGCCGCCGTCGGCCGCTCCCAGCCAGTAGCCGCTGCCCGAGGGCGGCGAGCTCATGGACACCACCGGGGCACGCAGGTTCTGGCCGCCGGTCGAGCCGTGGAACCCGGCGTCGCCGAAGGCGAAGATCCCGCCGTCGGAGGCGGTGAGCCAGTACCCGCCGCCGTCGCTCGTGCGCTGCATGGTGACCACGGGCCGGTACAGCGAGAGACTGCCCGTCGAGCCGAAGAAGGGGGCGGCGCCGAAAGCGAAGATGCCGCCGTCGCGCGCCACCTCCCAGTAGCCGGTACCACTCGCCGTGGGCGCCATGGCGACCACGGGTTGGTTGAGCTTCGTTCCGCCTGCCGAGCCGTGAAAGCCGGCGTCGCCGAAGGCGAAGATGCCGCCGTCGGCGGCGACCAGCCAGTAACCCTTGCCGGTCGCCGTGGCGGCCATACCCACGACGGGCTGATTCAACGGCGTGCTGCCCGTGGAGCCGTAGAAGCCCGCGTCGCCGAAGCTGAAGATGCCGCCGTCGGCGGCGACCAGCCAGTAGCCGCCGCCGTCGGCCGTACGAGCGATTCCGACCACCGGCTTGCTGAGCGTCTTGCCGCCTTCGGAAACCTGCCGTTCTGCGGT
>JBJKRZ010000365.1:0-3634 GCA_046704365.1 Acidimicrobiales bacterium
GGCGGCACCTCACCACGTCGAAGTCCCCGGCGCGCGCCGCCCCCGCCAGACGGGTGCCCCACAAGGAGGCCAGCTCCTCGTCCACGAGCAGGCCCAGGGCGATCACGCCGTCGGCGTCGTAGTGGTCGACGGTGGCGAGCTCCACACCGGGCGGCAGCAGGCGGGGACGGGCCAGGGCGCGCAGCACGATCTCGGCAGACGTGTCGGCCCACAACCTCCGGGGGGTGGGGGTGGCGGGCCAGTGCGACAGCGTGCACACGGTGCCGGGGCGGGCGGCGCCGTCCACCACCACATGGGGCTCTTGGCCGAGCTGGGCAGTGGGCACGTAGCGGTAGCGGGGGCGGGGGGCGGGCCGCCGTGAGACGATCACCCGCTCTGCGACGTCCCGGCCATGGCGTCGATCCGGCCGGCCAGCTCCAGGTCGGCTTGCGTGATGCCGCCGGCGGAGTGGGTGGAGAGGCGCAAAGTGACCACGTTCCAGCGGATGTCGATGTCGGGATGGTGGTCCATCTGCTCGGCCAGCTCGCCCACGGCCTGCACGTAGGCCAGGGAGTCGGCGAAGTCGCTGCCTTTGCGCACCTTCACCAGCTCCTGATCCACGCGCTCCCACCCGAGGCCCTGGGACAGGGCGGCGTCGACGGCGGCAGGCTCGAGGACGGTCATCGCGGATGGATCATGTCCTCGGGCCGCACGGCCCGGTCGAACTCCTCGCCGCCCAGGTAGCCAAGATCCAGGCAGGCCTGGCGAAGGCTGGTGCCCTCGCTCTCCGCCTTTTTGGCCACCTCGGCGGCTCTGTCGTAGCCGATGATGGGACTGAGGGCGGTGACGAGCATGAGGGAATTGGCCACGTACTGCTCGACCCGTTGGCGGTTGGGCTCCATACCCTCGACGGCGAACTGGCGGAAGGTGCGGGTGGCGTCGGTGAGCAGACGGACGGAGTGCAGGACGTTGTGCACGATCACCGGCTTGCACACGTTGAGCTCGAGGTTGCCCCGGCTACCGGCTACGGCCACTGCAGCGTCGTTGCCCATGACCTGGATGCAGACCATGATCATGGCCTCGCACTGGGTGGGATTGACCTTGCCGGGCATGATGGACGACCCCGGCTCGTTGGGCGGAAGCTTGAGCTCGGCGAGGCCGGCGCGTGGCCCCGAGCCCAGCCACCGGATGTCGTCAGCGATCTTGGTGAGCGAGACGGCCACCGTACGCAGGGTGGCGCTCAACTGCACGAGAGCGTCGTGGGGAGCCAGCGACGCGGAGTAGTTGGGCGCCGGGACGAAGGGCAGTACCGTAAACTCGGCGATGTGCGCCGCCGCCCGCCGGCCGAACTCGGGATGCGTGTTGAGCCCCGTCCCGACGGCCGTACCCCCCAGGGCAAGCTCGTAGAGCCCGGGCAGGCAGCCGTCGAGGCGCTGGAGGTCGGCGTCGAGCTGGGCGACGTAGCCGGAGATCTCCTGGCCCATGGTCAGCGGCACGGCGTCCATCAGGTGGGTGCGGCCGATCTTCACCACGTCGGCGAACTCCGTCGCCTTGGACTGAAGCGCTTCGCGCAGGGCACGCAGCGAAGGCAGCAGGGCGTGCACGACCTGCTCGGCGCTGGCGATGTGCATTGCCGTGGGGAACGTGTCGTTGGAGGACTGCGACATGTTCACGTGGTCGTTGGGATGCACGGGCGACTTGGAGCCGCGCTCGCCGCCGGCCAGCTCGATGGCCCGGTTGGCGATCACCTCGTTGGCGTTCATGTTGGACTGCGTACCGCTGCCTGTCTGCCAGACGTGGAGGGGGAACTCGACGTCCAGGGTTCCGTCGGCCACCTCACGGGAAGCTTCCACGATGAGGTCGGCCAGCTTCGGCTCCAGACGTCCCAACTCGGCGTTGGCCCGGGCGGCCGCTTCCTTCAAGATGCCCATGGCCCTGATCACCGGCCTGGGCATTAGGTCGTCGCCAATGGAGAAGTGGACGAGGGACCGGGCTGTCTGCGCCCCCCAGTAATGATCGGCCGGGACGTCGATCGGTCCCATCGAGTCGGTCTCGACCCGCGTGTTGCTCACGGCTGGCCCACCTCTCTGCTCACCGTCGCACGTCTCACCCGGTCGCGACCCTAGCGCCGGCGGCCGCGACGGCCGTCGGGTGCCGGGCGTGGCCGGGGCTCCCCGTCGTATCGTGCGCCCATTAGCCTGCATCGGGTGATCGTGGGCGTACCGGCCGAGGTGAAGCCCGGGGAGAATCGGGTGGCGCTCACTCCCGACGGTGTGCGGGAGCTCACTGCTCACGGCGCCCGGGTCCTCGTGGAACGCGGCGCCGGAGAGCCCTCGTCCATCACCGATGACGACTTCGCCGCTCGGGGCGCCGAGATGGTCGACACCGAAGGCGCTTGGGCGGCGCAGCTCGTGCTCAAGGTCAAGGAGCCGCAGCCCGAGGAGTTCGCCCACCTTCGAGCGGACCTGGTCCTGTTCACCTATCTCCATCTGGCCGCCTACCCGGCGGTGGCCGACGCCCTGCTGGCATCGGGGGCGACGGCGATCGGTTACGAGACGGTGCGCAGCCCGTCGGGGTCGCTGCCCTTGCTCGCTCCCATGAGCGAGGTGGCCGGACGACTCGCTCCTCAAGTTGGCGCTCACTTCCTGGAGCGGGCCCAGGGAGGACGCGGGGTGCTCATGGGTGGTGCCCCCGGCGTGCGACCGGCTCGAGTCGTGGTCGTGGGAGCGGGCACCGTGGGCCTGAACGCGGCCTGGATCGCACAGGGGATGGAGGCCGAGGTGCTCTTGTTGGACCGCGACGTGGACAGGCTGCGGGTGGTCGACCAGATCCACCGGGGCAGGATCATGACGCTGGCATCGAACCGCGCCACCGTTGAGCGTTCGGTGGCCGATGCCGACCTTGTCATCGGGGCGGTGCTCGTGCCCGGTGGGCGCGCCCCGGTGGTCGTCACCGAGGACATGGTGCGCCAGATGCGGCCCGGCGCGGTGATCGTCGACGTCGCTGTCGATCAGGGGGGGTCGGTGGCCACCACCGTGGAGACCACCCACGACCACCCCGTGGTCGAGCACTACGGCGTGCTCCACTACGGCGTGGGCAACATGCCCGCCGCTGTACCCCACACGTCGACCTACGCCCTCACCAACGTGACCATCCCCTACGCCGTCGTCCTGGCCACCCACGGTGTACGCCAGGCCATGCAGGCCGACGCCAGCCTGTTGTCGGGCCTGGCCGTGGCCGGCGGGGCACTCACCAACGAGACGACCGCCGAGGCGCTGGGGCGAAGGGCGGTGGAACCGCTGACGGCCCTCGGCTGACCGGCTGCACTCAGTCGGTAGGCGCCGTCGCCCCGTAGGCGCGCACCAACGCCTCCCCGGCGCCGGCCACAGCGTCGGGGCGCACCCCCACCGGTGCATCGAGCACCACACCGTGGGCGCCCGCCTCCAGGACCAGGCCCACGGCCTCGACCACGGCCGAGGCACCCGACGCCGACCAGGCGCCGCGGGAGAGGACCACGCCGGCGGTGACCCACAGCGGGCGCAGGGGCCTGCCGCTGCTCTCGTGGCGGGCGGCCACGTGGGCGACCAGGCGCCGCAGGCGGGTGGTGGAGGTCTCGACGTGCATGGCGTCGGCCACCCGCAGCGCCACCTCGACG
>JBJKRZ010000366.1:0-4280 GCA_046704365.1 Acidimicrobiales bacterium
CGCCGGGGCGGCCCTCCAGGGCAGCCGCCAGCACGCCGGGACGCCCGGCGTCGGCGATCACCGTGGGCACGCCCGACCAGGCGGCGATCTTGGCGGCCGCCAGCTTGGAGGCCATGCCCCCGCTGCCCATGGCGCTGCCCGCCCCCCCCGCCACCGCTTCGAGCTCGTGGTCCACCTCGGCCACCTCCTCGATCAACGACGCCTCGGCATCCCGGCGGGGATCGGCGGTGAGCAGGCCGGCAGTGTCGGTGAGCAGCACGAGCAGGTCGGCGGCCACCAGGTGCGCCACCAGGGCAGCCAACCTGTCGTTGTCCCCGAAGCGGATCTCGTCGTCGGAAGTGGCGTCGTTCTCGTTCACGACGGGGACGACTCCGAGCTCGAGCAAGTGCGAGAGCGTCTGGCGGGCGTGCAGGTACTGCTGGCGGTGGGCGAAGTCCAGGGGAGCCAGGAGCACCTGGCCGACGTGCAGGTCGCGTCGGCCCATGGCGTCGTCGTACACGCGCATGAGCCGGTGCTGGCCCACGGCGGACAGCGCTTGCAGGACCACGGGATCGGCGGGACGGGGCCCACCGTCCAGCGCCGCCCATCCGGCGGCGATGGCTCCCGAGCTCACGAGTACCACGCTGTGGCCTGCCAGGCGCAGATCGGCGATCTCGCCGCAGATCTTGTCCACGGCACCGGCATCGACCCCTCCCGCCTCGTCGGTGATCGAGGAGGAGCCCACCTTCACCACCACCGTGCGGGCGCCGCCGCCCGCCGATGCCGCCCCGGTCACCGACGGTGCCCCGTGCGCCGGCGGGGTCGGCCCTGGGCGGTCCCGCCATCTTCGGGCACAGGGGCGAGGGGTGCGGCGTCGTCGCGGTGGTAGGTGAAAGCGAGGGGCCCCACGTGCACGGTGTCGCCCTCGCCGACACCCTGTCGCACGAGGGCGCGCTCCACCCCGAGGCGCTCGAGGCGGCGCCGGACGACCTCCAGGGCCTGCTCGTCGGTCAGGTCCGACAGCGCCACCGCCCGCAGGGCGGCCCGCCCGCCCACCACGAAGGACCCGTCGGCGCCACGGGTGACCTCGATGTCGCTCTCGCCGGCGGGCCGGTGCACCACCACCGTGGAGCTCTCGCTCACGGCCTCGCTCCGACGCGCCTCGTGCACGAGACGGGCCAGTCGACCCAGGAGCTCCCCGATCCCCTCTCCCGTGACGGCCGAGATGCGCAGGGTGCTGTCGCCCGAGGCGCCCCCGGGCGCCGGGTTGGGGCTGGCGCTGGGGCCGGACGCCGGGCCGGAGCCGGGGCCGGAGCCGGGTACCAGGTCGGCCTTGGTGCCCGCCTCCAGGCGGGGACGCTCGAGCAGCTCCGGGCGGTAGCGACGGAGCTCGTGGAGGACGACCTGCTGCTGGCTCTCGGGGGCCCGGCCGTCGGCGGAGGCCAGGTCGAGGAGGACGAGCAGCACGCGGGCCCGCTCCACGTGGCGCAAGAAGCGATGTCCGAGGCCCCGGCCCTCGGCCGCCCCTTCCACCAGACCGGGCACGTCGGCCACCACGAACTCGGTCTCGCCCCCGGGGCGTCCCAGGCGCACCACGCCGAGGTGGGGCTCCAACGTGGTGAAGGGGTAGTCGGCCACCTTGGGCCGGGCGGCCGAGATGCGCGAGATCAGCGTGCTCTTGCCCACGTTGGGCATGCCCACGATGGCCACGTCGGCGACCAGCTTGAGCTCGAGGTTGAGCCAGCGCTCCTCGCCCACCTCGCCCTGCTCGGCGAAGGCGGGGGCCCGGCGGCGGTTGGTGAGGAAGCGGGCGTTGCCCTTTCCGCCGCGGCCTCCGCCCGCCGCCAGCAGGCGCTCCCCGGCCCGGTCGAGATCGGCCAGGACGTCGCCGTCGAGGGTGCGCACCATCGTGCCCACGGGGACGGCGACGACCGTGTCCGCACCGTCGGCTCCCCGGCGCCCTTTGGCGCCCCCGTGGCCCCCGTTCCCGGCGCGGCGGTGGGGATGGTCCCGAAAGGCGAGCAACGACGCCTGGTCGAGGGAGGCCTCCAGCCACACGTCGCCGCCCCGGCCGCCCTCCCCGCCGTCGGGACCGCCACGGGCCACGTGCGCCTCGCGGCGGAACGAGACCGCCCCGGCGCCCCCGTCACCCGCCTTCACGTGGACCTGTGCTTCGTCGACGAAGCCGGACACTCGTCGTCAGCGTAGCCGGAGGCCACCCAGGGGCCCCGGCCGGCGCCGGAAATTCCTCAGGCCGGGGGCCGGACGTCCACCAGCTTGCGCCCCTTGCGGGTGGCGAACTTCACGGTGCCGGGGGCCGTGGCGAAGAGGGTGTCGTCCCCGCCGCGACCCACGTTGTCCCCAGGGTGGAAGCGCGTCCCCCGCTGGCGCACCAAGATGGCTCCTGCGGCGACGCTCGTGCCGTCGAAGACCTTCACCCCCAGGCGCTGCGCCTGCGAATCGCGGCCGTTGCGGGTCGAGCCGCCGCCTTTGGTCTTGGACATGGGGAACGCCTCCTGTATCGAGTGGCCGACGACTCGTCGAGCGGTCCCGCTCGACGCCCGGTGGCCGTCAGCTGCCGGCGGGGACCCGGATCGAGGTGACCTGGACCGTGCTGTAGCGCTGGCGGTGGCCCCAGCGGCGCCGGTGCCGGGTCTTGGCTGCGTAAGTGAAGCCGCGGATCTTGGGACCCAGCTCCTCCCCCAGCACCGTGGCCGACACCACCACGCCGGCCAGCTCCGAGGGCGTGGCCAGCACCCGCTGCTCGTCCACCACCAGCACCGGGTCGAGCTCGACCTGGGCGCCCGCGGCGGCGCCCAGCAGCTCCACCCGCAGGTGCTGGCCCTCGGCCACCCGCTCCTGTTTCCCCCCGGTCTTCACCACCGCGTACATAGGCCGGCCAGTGTACAAGCTCACAGCAGGGACTCGTCGAGGACGATCCCCCGCCCCTCGCACATCGGGCACACGCTGGAGAGGGCCTCCACGAGGCCCTCGGAGATGCGCTTACGGGTCATCTCCACCAGGCCGAGCTCGGAGATGTCGAACACCTGGGTCCGGGTCTTGTCCCGGGCCAGCGCCGTGCGCAGGGCAGCCGCCACCTTGTCGCGGTTCTCCTTCACCTCCATGTCGAAGAAGTCGATGACGATGATCCCGCCGATGTCGCGCAGGCGCAGCTGGCGGGCGATCTCCTCGGCCGCCTCCAGGTTGTTGCGGTAGACGGTCTCCTCGAGGCTGGACCGGCCCACGTTCTTGCCGGTGTTCACGTCGATCACCGTCAAGGCCTCGGTCCGCTCCACGATGAGCGAGCCCCCCGAGGGCAGCCACACCTTGCGGTCCAGCGCCTTGTGCAGCTGCTCGTGGACGTGGAATCGCTCGAAGAGCGGCAGCTGCTCGGCTTCGGGCTCGTAGAGCTCGACGCGGTCGAGGAGCTCGGGGTTGACGTCCGCCACGTAGTCCCGCACCTGGGCGTAGAGGTCCTCGTCGTCGATGACCACGCCCCTGTACTCGCGGTTGAACTCCTCGCGCACGATACGCACGGCCAGGTCGGGCTCGCGGTAGAGCAGGCCCGGAGCCGTCCCCCGGGCGGCCTCGGCGGCGATGGCCTGCCACTGGGCCATCAGCCGTGCGATGTCCTTGGAGATCTCGTCGTGGCTGGCCCCTTCGGCCGCCGTGCGCACGATGAGGCCGTGCCCGGTCGGCCGCAGGTCGTCCACGATCCTGCGCAGCCGCCGGCGCTCGGTGTCCTCGAGGCGCTTGGAGATGCCGAAGGCCGTCGAGTTGGGGACCATGACCACGAAACGGCCGGGCAGGGACACCTCCTGGGTGAGCCGGGCCCCCTTGGCGCCGATGGGGTTCTTGGTGACCTGGCACAAGATGGTCTGGCCCGGACGCAGCATCTCCTCGATGCGCGGCGAGGCGCCTGCAGGCGACTCGACGTCGTCGCGGTCGTAGCGGACGTCGCCCCGGTAGAGCACGGCGTTCTTGGGCGTGGCGATGTCGACGAAGGCGGCTTCCATGCCCGGCAGCACGTTCTGGACCCGGCCCCGGTAGATGTTGCCGTCGATCTGGGTGGTGTCGTCGGCCACCCGCGAGACGTAGTGCTCGACCAGGGTCCGTCCTTCGAGAACGGCGATCTGGGTGGCGTGCTCCCTCACGTGCACGCACATGAGGTAACGACCCACCGGGCGGCCACGGCGCTCACGCCCGCTGCGGCGCCGGGAGCGGCCCGCCGGCTTGGCCGGCGCCTCTTCGGCCTCCTCGGCCTCGTCGACCTCCCGAGCGGCGCTCACCCTCGGCACGGG
>JBJKRZ010000367.1:0-6694 GCA_046704365.1 Acidimicrobiales bacterium
GGCATGGCGCCAGCGGCCATCGAGCATCGAAGCGGGATTCCTCCGGTTGGCTCCTCACGACAGCCTACCATCGGGCCACCCGCCCCCTTCAGCCCCGGCACCCTCCCATCGACGCCGGTAGGCTGCCCCGGAGAGGCGCCCAGCGGTGGCGCCGTCCCAGGGGGAGGTTGCGCGGACGTGCCGAGCTACCCGCCATCTCGGATCCGCAACGTGGCGCTCGTGGGCCACAACGGTGCGGGGAAGACGACCTTGGCCGAGGCGCTGTTGTTCGCCACCGGCGCCGTCAGCAGGCAGGGCAAAGTGGAGGACGGCTCCACCGTCACCGACTTCGAGCCCGAGGAGACCAAGCGCCACCTGTCGCTGTCGCTGGCCATGGCGCCCTGCATCTCGGGTGACGTCAAGCTCAACGTCATCGACACCCCCGGGTACGCCGACTTCTTCGGCGAGGTGCGCGCCGCCTGCTCCGTCGCCGACCTGGCCGTGATCGTGGTGAGCGCAGTCGAGGGCGTCGAGCCCCAGACCGAGCTGGCCTGGAGCCTGGCGAGCGACCTCGGACTGCCACGGCTGGTGTTCGTGAACAAGCTCGACCGGGAACGAGCCAGCTTCGACCGCACCTTGGCGGACCTGCGCCAGCGCTTCGGGGCCGGTATCGCGCCACTCGAGCTCCCCGTCGGCGAGGAGTCGGACTTCTGCGGCATCGCCGACCTGCTCACCGACAGCGCCATCACCTACCAGGAGGGCAAGCCCACCACCGGCCCCATTCCCGACGAGCTGGCCGAGCTCGAGCATCAGGTGCGCGAGCAGCTGGTGGAGGGGATCGTGGTGGGCGACGACGCCTTGATGGAGCGCTACCTCGAGGGCGACGTCCCTTCCACCGAGGAGCTGGAGGCCACCCTGGCCGGCGGACTGGCGCAGGGCCTCGTCTTCCCCGTGGTGTGCGGCTCGGCGGCCACCGGGGTGGGCATCGACCGCCTGGCCAGCCTGCTGGGCGAGATCGGCCCCTCCCCCGACGCCCGCCCGCCGGTGGAGGTGCGGGCGGGCGACACGTCCACCGAGGTGGGCGCCGACCCCTCCGCCCAACCGCTGGCCCGGGTGTTCAAGACCGTGTCGGACCCCTATGTGGGCAAGATCTCCCTCCTGCGGGTGATCTCGGGCACCATCCGGCCCGACACGGTGCTCACCAACTCGAGGACCCACACCGACGAGCGCCTCCACGTGCTGCAGCTGCTACGGGGCAAGGAGACCGAGCCTGTGTCCGAGGCGCAAGCGGGCGACATCGTGGCGGTGCCCAAGCTGTCGGACACCGCCACTGGTGACACGCTCGCCCCCAAGGGCACACCTGTGGTCGTCCCCTCCCCAGCGCCCGAGCCGGCCGTGCTCTCCGTCGCCATCAGACCGAAGTCCAAGGGCGACGAGGACAAGCTCATGACCGGGCTGCACCGCCTGCAGGAGGAGGACCCGGCACTGGTGGTCGAGCGCGTGGACGAGACACACCAGACGTTGCTCAAAGGCACGGGCGAGACGCACCTGGCCATCGCCTGCGAGCGCCTGGCCCGCAAGTTCGGGGTCGAGGTCGTCACCGAGGACGTGCTCGTGCCCTACCGCGAGACCATCACCAATCCGGCCGAGGCGGAAGGCAAGTACAAGAAGCAGACCGGTGGCCACGGCCAGTTCGGCGTGGCCGACATCCGCATCGCCCCTCTGGAGCGCGGCGAGGGGTTCCACTTCGTGGACGAGGTGGTGGGCGGCGCCATCCCCAAGCAGTACATCCCGGCCGTGGAGAAGGGCGTCGTGGAGGCCATGACCCAGGGCGGGCCCCGCGGGTACCCGGTGGTCGACGTCCAGGTGACCCTCTACGACGGGAAGTACCACGCCGTGGACTCGTCGGAGATGAGCTTCAAGATGGCAGGATCGCTCGCCTTCAAGGAGGCGACGGCCAAGGCGGCCCCCGTGGTGCTCGAGCCCTTGAGCCGTCTGGAGGTCACGGTGCCGGCCTCCATGCAGGGCGACATCCTGGGCGACTTGAACTCCCGGCGGGGCCGGGTCCAGGGCACCGACACGATGGGCGGCTATCAGGTCATCACCGCCATCGTCCCCACCGCCGAGATCCAGCGCTACGCCGTGGACCTGCGCTCGCTCACGGGCGGGCGGGGGTACTTCCGGGCCGAGCACGACCACTACGACGTCGTCCCCGCCAACCTGGTGGACAGGCTGGTGAAGCCCAGGGCCGACTAGCCGCGGCTGCCCCTAGGCGGGCCAGGCGTCGTGCAACCTTCGCCAGCTCGCCTCCAGGGACTCCGGGAGCACCCGTGCGCCGGCGACGGTGGTCATGAAGTTCGTGTCCCCGCTCCAGCGCGGCAACGCGTGCAGATGGACGTGCTGGGGGATGCCCGCACCCCCGGCCCTTCCCAGGTTGGCGCCCATGTTGAGCCCGTCCGGGTCGTAGGCCTTGGTCAAGGCGGCCAGGGCCGAGCGCGTCGCCTGCCACAGCGAGGTCGACTCTCGGGGGGTGAGCTCGTCGAGTCCCCCCACGTGGCGCACAGGCATGACGAGCATGTGCCCGCTGGCATAGGGATAGGCGTTGAGCACGACGAAGACCGCCTCGTCGCGCCAGACGATCCCGTTCTCCACTGACGGCGGCCCGCTGGCGGCTATGCGGCAGAACACACAGCCGCCGTCGCCTGAACCACCTGCCTCGGCGGCCCGTTCCGAGGCGCTGGCCGACTGCACGTAGTCCATGCGCCAGCCGGCCCACAGCTGCTCGAGGCCCATGGCCGGCTCAGCCCACCCGGCGGGGGGCCGTCTCGGCCGCCACCTCGGCCACGAAGGACCCGAGGTCCACGCCCCGCTCTGGACGCTCGGAACCCCTGCGGTTCACCCCCACGGTGGTGGCGGCCACGTCCTGGTCGCCCACCACGACCACGTAGGGCACCTTCTCGAGCTTGCGGCGGCGGATGCGGGCCCCGAGCGGATCGTCGGCCACGTCCAGCTCGGCCCGCAGACCCGCCCCGGCGCACGCCTCGAGCACCCGGCGGGCGTAGTCCAGGTGGACGTCGGCCACGGGCAGCACCGCCACCTGCACGGGCATGAGCCAGGTGGGGAGCGCCCCTGTGTAGTGCTCGATCAAGATGGCGAGGAAACGCTCCACCGACCCGAACAGCGCCCGGTGGATCATGACGGGCCGGTGGCGGGCGTTGTCGGCGCCCACGTACTCGAGCCCGAAGCGCTGGGGCTCCTGGAAGTCGAGCTGGATGGTGGAGACCTGCCAGTAACGGCCGATGGCGTCGCGGGCCTGCACCGAGATCTTGGGGCCGTAGAAGGCCCCCCCGCCCTCGTCCAGGCGCAGCTCCAGGCCCATCTCCTCCGAGGCGCCGCGCAGGGCGGCGGTGGCCCGCTCCCATTCCTCGTCGCTCCCCACCGCCTTGCCTTCCGGCTTGGTGGAGAGCTCCAGGTAGAAGTCCTCCAGGCCGAAGTCGCGCAGGAGCTCGAGCACGAAGCGGGCCACCGACTGCAGCTCGTCCTCCATCTGGTCGGTGGTGCAGAAGATGTGTGAGTCGTCCTGGGTCATGCCCCGGACCCGGGTGAGCCCGTGGACCACGCCCGACTTCTCGTAGCGGTAGACGTTGCCGAACTCGAACAACCGCATGGGCAGCTCCCGGTAGGAGCGCTGGCGGCTGCGGTAGATGAGGATGTGGTACGGGCAATTCATGGGCTTCACGTAGTAGGGGTGGCCCTCGTCGAGCTCCATGGCGGGGAACATGCCGTCGGCGAACCAGTCGAGGTGCCCCGAGGTCTCGAACAGCTCCCCCTTGGCGATGTGCGGCGTGTAGACGAAGTCGTATCCGGAGCGCTCGTGACGCTGACGGGAGTACTCCTCCATCACACGGCGGATCAACCCGCCCTTGGGATGGAACACAGGCAGCCCCGAGCCGACCTCGGTGGGGAACGAGAACAGGTCCATCTCCGCCCCGAGGCGCCGGTGGTCGCGGCGCTCGGCCTCCTCCAGGCGGTGCAGGTGCCCGGCCAGGGCGGCCCCGGACTCCCAGGCGGTGCCGTAGATGCGCTGGAGCTGGGGGCGCTTCTCGTCGCCGCGCCAGTAGGCGCCCGCCACCCGCAGCAACTTGAAGTGCCCGAGGCGTCCCGTGGTGGGCACGTGCGGCCCCCGGCACAGGTCGACAAAACCGGCGCCGCCCGCGTCGTTGCGGTACACGCTCACCACGGCCCCCGGTGCCATGTCCCCGGCGGCCTCCGCCCCCAGCGAGGCGTCGGCGCCCACGCCCTCGATGATCTCGCGCTTGAAGGGCTGGCCGGCGAAGAGCTCGAGGCCCTCCTCAAGGGAATGCTCGTGGCGCACGAAGGGCTGGTCCTCGGCCACGATGGCCCGCATCTCGGCCTCGATGCGGCCCAGGTCCTCCTCCGAGAAGGTGCCACCGCCGGGCAGGGAGAAGTCGTAGTAGAAGCCGTCCTCGATGGGTGGGCCGATGGCGTACTGGGCGCCAGGCCACAGCCGCAGCACGGCCTGGGCGAGGACGTGCGCCGTGGAGTGGCGCAAGACGGCACGCCCGGGCTCGGAGTCGGCCGTGACGATGGCCACCTGGGAACCGTCGGGCAAGGGGCAGCCCAGGTCCACCTGGGCGCCGTCCACCACGGCGGCCACGGCGGCAGCGGCCAAGCGCTTGCCCACGGCGGCGGCCAGGGTGGCGGCGCTCGATCCCTCTTCGAGCGTGCGCGCCGAGCCGTCGGGCAGTCGAACAGTGATCTCGCCGGGCATCGTCAAAGGGTAAGCGCCTCAGAGGGCCACACCGAGCAGGCCGGCACCGGCCGAGACGCCCGCACCCCGGGCGGCCGCGCCGTCCAGCTCGGCAAGGGCCCGAGGGACGTCCAGATCGTCGTCGAGGGCGGCGCGCACGGCGTCGAGGGCGCCGTCCCCGGCGCCAGCACGGCGCCAGGCGTCCAGGCGCTCGGCGGCTGCCCCCAGCTCCTCGTGGCGCCAGTGCCAGTCGCTGCGGTAGTGGTGAGCGAGCAGGGCCAAGCGGACCACCGCCGGCTCCCAGTCCTTGAGCAGGTCGCCCACGAACACCAGGTTGCCGAGCGACTTCGACATCTTGGTCCCGTCAAGGCCGACCATGCCCACGTGCATCCAGTGGCGGGCGAAGGTGGTGCCCGTCACCGACTCGGACTGGGCCGCCTCGCACTCGTGGTGGGGGAACACGAGGTCGGTGCCCCCTCCGTGCAGGTCGACGGTCGTGCCCAGCTCCCGCATGGCCAGGGCCGAGCACTCCACGTGCCACCCCGGCCGCCCCGGCCCCCAGCGCGAGTCCCACGACGGCTCGTCGGGCGCCGATGGCTGCCACAGCACGAAGTCGAGCGGGTCGCGCTTGTTGGGGTCCTCGGGGTTGCCCCCCCGCTCGGCAGCCAGCTCCAGCATCTGGGCCCTGGCCAGATGGCTCAGCTGGCCGAAGCGCTCGAAAGTGGAGACCTCGAAGTAGACCGCTCCTCCCGCCTCATAGGCGTGGCCGTTGTCGAGGACGGCACCCACCAGCGAGAGGATCTCGGGGATGGCCGAGGTGGCACGGGGCTCGCTCGCCACGGGCAGCAGGCCCAGGGAGGCAATCTGGGTGTCGAAGCGGGCCATCTCCTCGGCCGCCAGGTCGAGGTAGTGCACGCCCAGCTCCCGGGCCTTGCGCAGGATGTCGTCGTCCACGTCGGTGATGTTGCGCACGATGCGCGGCCGGTGCCCGGCGTCGAGCAGGCGGCGCTGGAGAAGGTCGAAGGCGAGGAAGACGAAGGCGTGGCCCAGATGGGCAGCGTCGTAGGGGGTGATGCCGCAGCAGTACACCGTCACGTCGCGTCCGGGCTCGAAGGGCACCACCTGCCGGCGCCCCGTGTCGTAGAGGCGCATCGTCAAGCAGCGCCCCGTCCCTCGGGCCCCCCGGGGCTCGACAAGCCGGCCAGGTGCAACGTGCTGTGGGCCTTGTAGCGCATGTTCAAGGTCACGAGCACGGCGGTGAAGGCCTCCACGGCTGCGGCCGACGCCAAGCTCCCGGCATCGAGGGGCCGCAGCCCGGCTATGGACCCGAAGAGCTCCATGGTGGCCTTTGTGGCGTCGTCGGCGTCGGCGCACACCAGGACGTCGGCCTCCAGGGCGGCGTCGAGGTCGGCCAGGGTGCCGGCCGGCAGGTGCTGGCCGGCTGCCGCCACCACCGAGCCCGCCAATGCGGCCTGCACCCCGGCGGCCACCGACCCGCGCGGCGGGACCAGGGCGTGCATCTCGCGCCCTTGCCGGACGAGGGCGTTGGCCACCGACACCACCACCTTGCCCCGCAGGTCGTCGGCCAGCTGGCGGGCGGTGGGCACCGCCGCCTCCCACGGGGTGGCCAGCACCACCAGGTCGGTGTCGGCGGCCTCCTCGTTGGCGGCACCCTGCAGCTCGAGGCGGCGCCCCGGCCAGCCGGCACGCAGCTCCCCAACCACGCCGGTTGCCCGCTCGACGTGGCGTGAGCCGATCACCACCTGGGCGCCGGCGTCGGCCAGGCGCAAGGCCAGGCCCCGTCCGAGCGGACCAGTCCCACCGAGGATCCCTACGCGCACCGCCACACCCTTGCACACCCGATCCCGCCGCCACGGACAGGAGGCGGCCGGAGGCTTCCGGTAGGGTCGCCGTGGCATGGGACTGCTCGAAGGCAAGCACATC
>JBJKRZ010000368.1:0-10401 GCA_046704365.1 Acidimicrobiales bacterium
ACCTCGTAGAGGATGGGGACGGTGGGGTCCCCGGGACGCAGGAAGTAGGAGTGCAGCGAGTGGACCTTGCCCCGCTCCACGGTGCGGCCCGCCGCCATGAGCGCCTGGGCGGCCACCTGGCCGCCGAACACGCGCTGGCGGTTCTCGTCGGGGCTCACGCCCCGGAAGATGTTGACCTCGATGGGCTCGAGGTCGAGCAGCTTCACCAGGAAGTCGAGATCCTCGCTCACGGTCCCATCCTGGCACCCGCCCGCCGGTAGCTTGGCCGGCGTGCCCGACCTGCGCTTTCCCGACGGCTTCCTGTGGGGGACGGCCACCGCCGCCCACCAGGTGGAGGGAGGCAACTGGAACAGCGACTGGTGGGCCTTCGAGCACGAGCGCCCCGATCTGTGCACCGAGCCCAGCGGGGACGCCTGTGACTCCTTCCACCGCTGGCCCGAGGATCTCGACCTCGTCTCGTCCCTCGGCTTCGGCGCCTACCGCTTCTCCCTCGAGTGGAGCCGCATCGAGCCCGCCGAGGGCGAGTTCTCGCTGGCCGCCCTCGAGCACTACCGAGCTGTGTGCGCCGGATGCCGAGAGCGCGGCCTCGTGCCCGTGGTGACCTTCAACCACTTCACCCTCCCGCGCTGGCTGGCGGCGGAGGGCGGCTGGGAGTCCTCCTCGGCACCGGCGCGCTTCGGGCGGTTCTGCGAACGGGTGGTGCGCCACGTGGGCGACCTGGTGGGATGGGCGTGCACGCTCAACGAGCCCAACATCGTGGCGCTCATGGGCTACGGCTACGGGATCTTCCCCCCGGCGGTGGCCGACTGGGACCGACGCCGGGGCGTCAACACCGCCCTGTGCCTCGCCCACCGCCTGGCCGTCGAAGCGCTACGGGCCGGTCCGGGGGAGTTTCCCGTGGGCCTCACCCTCTCCATGAACGACTACCAGGCGCTTCCCGGCGGCGAGGACCGCCTGGCGCAGCTGCGGCGCGACAGCGAGGACGTGTACTTGGAGGCCACCGCCGGCGACGACTTCGTGGGGGTCCAGACCTACAGCCGGGCGCGGGTGGACGCCTCGGGGATGCTCGGCCCCGAACCGGGGGTGCCTGTCACCCAGATGGGCTACGAGTTCTGGCCGCAGGCCCTGGAGGCGACCGTGCGCCGGGCGGCGGCGGTGAGCGGGCTGCCCGTGCTCGTCACGGAGAACGGGATCGGCACCGCCGACGACGCCCAACGTCGGGCTTACGTGAGCGAGGCACTGGCCGGTGTGCGTCGCTGCCTCGACGACGGGATCGACGTCCGCGGCTACGTCTACTGGAGCCTTCTCGACAACTTCGAATGGGTGCTCGGCTACGGGCCGACCTTCGGGCTGGTGGCGGTGGACCGGGACACCTTCGCTCGTACCCCCAAGCCCAGCGCCTCGTGGCTGGGCTCGGTGGCGGCCGCCAACGCCCTGGACCTGTCGGCGGGCCGGGGCTGAGGCCGGTCTTGGGCCGGTGGCCGGGGCTGGCCACCGGGGCTGAGGCCGGTCTGGGGCCGGTGGCCGATCGTGGGCCGGTCGTGGGGCCGGTCTTGTGGGGATGGCCGGTCGTGGGGCCGGTCTTGTGGGGATGGCCGGCCGTGGGGCCGGTCTTGTGGGGATGGCCGGGGCCGGTGGGCTCGTCGAAAGGGCCCTTGGCGCGCACCTCGGTAAAATGAACCGATGCTCGCCGACGTGGTTCCCCGGCTGTGGCGCCTGTACGAGAGCCCCCGAGGCAAGAAGTTCTTCCGCTACGCCATGGTGTCGGTGATCTCCACCGTTGTCACCTTCGCCGTGCTGGGCGTGATCTTCTACGGGCTGAAGATGGGGAGCGAGGTCCCCGACAACGTGATCGCCAACATCGCCGGCATCCCACCCTCGTACTACCTGAACCGCAGCTGGACCTGGGGCAAATCGGGCAAGTCCCATCTGTGGCGCGAGGTGGTGCCCTTCTGGGCCATGTCCTTCGCCGGCATCGTGCTCGCCATCGGTGCCGCCGCCCTGGCCCGCCACATCAGCGTCGACACCTTCCACCTGCACCGCCTGGGCCGGACCGTGGTTCTCTACGGGGCCAACATCTTCGCCTTCGGAGTGCTGTGGGTGGCCAAGTTCTTCATCATCAACAAGCTCTTCCTCGTGCCCCCCGAGGCTGATGCCGCAGTCGACCTGGTGGAGGCCGGCGCCTCCTGAGACCGGCGCCTCCTGAAGCGGCGCCTCCTGAAGCGGCGCCCGTGCGCCGGGCGTCAGTCGCGGAAGTTGGTGAATTGCAGCGGGATCCCGAAATCCGCTTCCTTGAGGTCCCGGATCACCGCCTGCAGGTCGTCGCGCTTCTTGCCCGACACGCGCAACTGCTCGCCCTGAGCCTGTGAGGACACTCCTTTAAGGTTCATGTCCTTGATGGCCTTGTTGAGCTTCTTGGCGTTGTCGGCGGAGATCCCGGCCTTGATCTTGATGTGTTGGCGCACCGTTCCCTTCGTGGCCTCCTCGACCTTGCCGTCCTCCAGCGCCTTGAGCGACACCTGACGGCGCACCAGCTTCTCCTCGAGCACCTGGTGGAGCGCCCGCAGGCGGTCCTCGGTGGCCGAGCGCAGCACGAGCTCACCGGTGGCGATCTCGACGGAGGAGTCGGTGCCCTTGAAGTCGAAGCGAGTGGAGGCCTCGCGGTTGGCCTGGTCGACCGCATTGCGTACCTCTTGCATGTCGACTTCCGAGACGACGTCGAACGTGGGCATGTCGCCGAGGCTACCGGCACCTCCCGGGGCGCCGGGGCCGAGCCGGGGCCGAGGTATCTTCTCCGGCGGGTCGGTGCCCGAGTGGCCAAAGGGAGCTGACTGTAAATCAGCCGGCACAGCCTACGGGGGTTCGAATCCCTCCCGGCCCACTCACGGCTGCCCCCATCGGACCTCCGGATCTCCGGCTCGTCGGCTCTCCGGATCTCCGGATCGGGGGCTTCGGGGCGCCACACCGAGGTCCGAGCCCGGGGGATCGGGGGAACCGGCGCCTGCTGTTGCCAGCCGGGACCTCCTGGTTACAATGCCGTTACGACGAGCAGCTCTGTGGGAATGGCTCGTCCGGCCCACCCCCGCCCGTCCGCCAGGGCTGCCGCGGGTGAGGGCCGATCTGGCAGAGATCCCCTCCGAGGACCGATACCCATGGGCGTACAGGAGACGACGGCCGCCCCGAGCGGCGACCGGGCCCTTCGCCCGAGGCTCGGCTACCGGGTGCTCGACCGTCTGGCCGAATGGGACGCCAGGGTGCGCACCCGCTGGCCCTTCGCCACCCTGGTCCCGCGCATCGCCCCCGATTCCGTCGAGGGCGACGGCTCGGGGCTCCTCGTGCGCCCGGCCGTGCTCGGCTTCGTCGCTCTGGTGGCCATCGTGGCCGGCTCTTCCCAGCAGCGCTCCCCCTTCGCCCTGAAGCTTCCCGGTGCCTGGTTCTTCGGCGTGCCCCAGAGCAGCCAGAGCCCGGGCTCCAGCCACTACGAGCTGCTCGGCCTGGTGCTCGTCTACGGCGGGCTGCTGCTGCTCATCAGGGTCTGGTACGGCCTCATCCGCACCGTGCGCCAGGTCCCCGGCATCCCGGTGCGCAAGCTGGTGGCGGTGGCGGCCCTGTGGACGGTGCCGCTGCTCATCGCCCCGCCGCTGTTCAGCCGCGACGTCTACAGCTACGCCGCCCAGGGCGAGCTCATGAGCCACCACATCAGCCCCTATCAGTATGGGGTGGGGGTCCTCGGCGCCACCCCCATGGTGAGCCTGGTCGACAAGCTGTGGATCAACACCCCTGCCCCCTACGGCCCCCTGTTCATGGGCGCCGACGGCATGCTCACCGTGGTGGCCGGGCACCACGAGCTCCCCGACGTCGTGCTCCTGCGCCTGCTCGAGGTGCTCGGCGTGGGGCTCATCGCCCTGGGCCTGTCCATGCTGGCCAAGGACCATGGGCGAGACCCCTCCTATGTGCTCACCCTGGCCGTGCTCAACCCCGTCACCATGCTCCACCTCATCGGCGGGGCCCACAACGACGGCCTCATGCTCGGGCTCCTGGCCGTGGGGTTGGCCCTTGCCAAACGGGGGCGGCCCGTGGCCGGCATCGTGCTGTGCGCCCTGGCCGCGGCGGTCAAGGTGCCTGCCGCCATCGGGGTCGTCTACATCGGCTGGGAGTGGATGGGCCCCGGTATCCCGACGCGCGAGCGCATCCGGCCCTTGGTGAGCGCCGGGCTCATCGCCTTGGGGGTCATGGCCGCCCTCTCCCTCGTCACCGGCCTCGGTTGGAGCTGGGTGCTCAACCTGGCCACCCCGGGCACGGTGCGCTCATGGGTGGCCCCGGCCACAGGGGCGGGCCAGCTGATCACGGGCATGGCGCATCTCGTGCACATCCCCATTTCCGAGCACCTGGTGCTGTCGGGCACCCGCCTCCTCGGCCTGGGGCTGGCGGCGGCGCTTGGGCTGTGGCTCCTCGGCCAGGTGGACGACGTGGGCACGCTGCGGGCCATGGGCCTCACCATGCTGCTCGTGGTCATCCTCGGCCCGGTGGTGCAGCCCTGGTACCTGTCGTGGGGCCTCATCCTCCTGGCGCCCGTGGCTGAGGGGCGGCTGCGCACGCTGCTCATCGGTGCTTCGGTGACCTCGGCGTTCATCGGTCTTCCCGGGGCGCGCCAGCTCCTGGTGGACCTGTTCCGGGCCAACCCCGCCGCGGTGGCCCTGTCGTTGGTGGCGTGTCTGGCCGTGCTCACCGTGCCACTCACGCCCTTCGACCGCGAGCAGCTGCTCCAGCGCTGGCATCGCCGGCGCCGAGGGGACGCCGGTCCCCCTGGCCCCGCCGGGCCCACCGGCCACGACCCCGAGCTGGAGCTGGCCGGCGCCTGATCTCCTCGAAGGGCGCCGGAGCCCGAGGCCACGGGGAGCCGGGCCGGGGTCAGGCTCGGAGCATGCGCTGCATGACCGTGACGTCGATCCACTGTCCGAACTTGCGTCCCACCTCGCGCTCCACGCCCACGAGCTCGAAGCCCTGTCCGGCGTGCAGGGCGATCGAAGCGGCGTTGTCCCCGGAGATGCGGGCCAGCACCGTGTGGAACCCGTGATGGACGGCCAAGCGCAGCAGTTCCGCCAGCACCAGCCGGCCCACCCCCCGACCCCGCCACCCCTGTTCCACGTAGACCGAGTCCTCAACGCTCGTGGCGTAGGCGGGACGCTCCCGGAAGGGGGAGAGCGACCCGAATCCGGCCACGGCGCCGCCTTCCACGGCGACCACGGCCGGATGCGCACCCTGGTGGTCCTCGATCCACGCCCGCTGTTCGGCGAGGCTGCGGGGCACGAGGTCGAAGGTCACGGTCGAGCCAGCGACCTCGGCGTTGTAGATGGACCGGACGGCCTCGGCGTCCGACGTCTGCGCCAGGCGTACCTCCATGGCCGGCGAATCGTACCGGCCAGCGCCAGGGAGGGCCGGAGGGGGCCTCGACTATGCTGGACCGGCGCGGATGTGCCGTGCGTCGGCCCCCTTAGCTCAGTCGGCAGAGCACAGCCATGGTAAGGCTGGTGTCGTCGGTTCGATTCCGACAGGGGGCTCGCCCGGCGGCGTAGCTCAGTCGGTCAGAGCACACGGCTCATAATCGTGGGGTCGCGGGTTCGAGTCCCGCCGCCGCTACCAGCCCGGTCCAGGCCGGGGTCGGACAAGGAGCAGCAGCGATGGCCAAGAACGAGAAGCGGGTCCAGGTCACCCTGGCGTGCGAGGTCTGCAAGCGTCGGAACTACATCACCACCAAGAACAAGCAGAACGACCGCGAGCGCATCGAGATGAAGAAGTACTGCCAGTGGGACCGGCGCCACACCCTCCACAAAGAGACCCGCTAAGCCCCTCCCGCCCCCGAGGCTTCGCCGACCCGATCCGGGCCACCAGCTCGGGTCCCGGCCCCCTCGGTCCGACCCCCGCTCCGTCCCGGTCGCCTCGGTCCCGGTCCCCGCTCCGTCCCGGTCGCCTCCGTCCCGGTCGCCTCGGTCCCGCCGCTCGGCCCCGGTCCCCGCTCGGTCCGACCCCCTTCGGTCCCGAGCGCCAGCCCGGCTCGGCACGGCCGGTGGTAGCCTCAATACCCGGCCAGTCGAGGCCGGAAGGCCGGTGACCGGTGTCTCGGCCGCCGAGGGCAGTAGCTCAATAGGAAGAGCACCGGACTCCAAAAACGGCGGTTGGGGGTTCGAGTCCCTCCTGCCCTGCTGCCCGTGGCGAAAGGCGCAGTAGCTGTGAACCGAGAAATGAAGCGCATGCAGCGCCCTCAGCGCCAGCAGGAGGACGAGGTGACCGACGATTCAGCCTTCCTGCAGCCCCTGGCGCCCAGCCGGCGGGACCGGGAGGCGCCCGAGCTGACCATCCCGGGCCGGATCGTCGAGTTCGGCCGCGAGATACGATCGGAGCTGCGGCAGGTGGCCTGGCCCACCCGCTCGGAGGTGGCCAACTCCTCCACGGTCGTGTTCATCGTCCTGGTGCTGATGGTCTCCTTGATCTTCCTTTTGAGTTGGGTCTTCTCCCACGGCATCCTGAAGCTGCTGAGCACATGAGCGAGTTCTCCACCACTCCCGAGTCCGACTCCCTGGCCGACGCCGGCCAGGGCTCCACCGCGCCCGCCGAGGAGTCCGCCGCGGGACCCGAAGGTGGAGCCGAGCCCGGGGCCGTGAGCACGCTGGTCGAGTCGCCTCCCGATGAGCCGGTGGCCCAAGAGCCGGCCGCCGACGGCCAGGGAACCGAAGACGGCTCGGAGACCGACCCGCTGGCCGCCGAGGACGTTCCCGGTGACCCGCTGGCCGCCGAGGCCCCTGCCGACCCGGTGGCCGCCGAGGATGTTCCCGGTGCTGAGGAGGGCCTCCTCGACTACGAGGAGGAGGACGAAGTCTTCGCCCCGGTGGAGAGCCCCTATGACCGCCCGGGGCGCTGGTACGTGGTGCACACCTACGCCGGTTACGAGAACAAGGTGAAGTCCAACCTCGAGAGCCGCATCGTGTCCATGAACATGGAGGACCGCATCTACGAGGTGGTCATCCCCATGGAGGACGTCGTCGAGTTCAAGAACGGCAAGAAGGTCGTCGTCCAGAAGAAGGTCTTCCCCGGCTACCTGCTCACCCGCTGCGACCTCGACGACGACTCCTGGTCGGTGGTCCGCAACACGCCTGGCGTGACCGGGTTCGTGGGCCCGGGCACCAAGCCCACGCCGCTGTCGCGCCGCGAGGTGGAGAGCATCCTCCAGGTGAAGCCCGAGGGCGGCGCCGAGCCGGCCAAGAAGACCCGTCCCCGTCTGGAATACGAGGTGGGAGAGACGGTTCGGGTGCGAGAAGGCCCCTTCGCCGACTTCTCCGGGCAGATCGACGAGATCAACGAGGACCAGCTCAAGCTCAAGGTGCTCGTCTACATCTTCGGCCGGGAGACTCCCGTCGAGCTCGAGTTCAGCCAGGTGGCCAAGCTCTAGGCCCCTCCGTTACCCAGGAGCACCGTTCCGATCATGGCCAAGAAGAGAGTCCTCGCCGTCGTGAAGATCCAGCTGCCCGCAGGCGGCGCCACTCCCGCGCCCCCGGTGGGCACGGCGCTGGGTCCCCACGGGGTCCAGACCATGGAGTTCTGCAAGCAGTACAACGCCGCCACCGAGAACCAGCGCGGCACCGTCGTCCCCGTCGAGATCACCATCTACGAGGACCGCTCCTTCACCTTCGTCCTGAAGACCCCGCCCACCCCGGTGCTCATCCGCCAGGCGGCCGGGGTCGACAAGGGCGCGGCCGCCTCGGGACGAGAGCAAGTCGGCACCATCAGCGACGCCCAGCTGGCCGACATCGCCCGCACCAAGATGCCCGACCTCAACACCGAAGACCTGGAGGCGGCCAAGAAGCAGGTAGCCGGCACGGCCCGGTCCATGGGCATCCTGGTGACGGGCTGAGCGGCGAGCGGGCGAGGAGAGGGAGCAGCGGTGCACAAGGGCAAGAACTACAAGGCGGCGCTCGAGGGCTTCGACCGGGAGCACCTTTACGGCCCGACGGAAGCAGTCGACCTCGTGAAGGAGCTGGCGAAGGCAAAGTTCGACGAGACCGTCGAGCTGGCCGTCCGTCTCGGGGTGGACCCCCGCAAGGCCGACCAGATCGTCCGGGGCACGCTCACCCTGCCGGCGGGCACGGGCAAGACCGCCCGGGTGGTCGTGTTCGCCGCCGGCGAGGGCGCCGCCGAGGCCCGGGACGCGGGCGCGGACGTGGTGGGGGCAGACGACCTGGTCACCCGCGTCCAGGGCGGTTTCCTCGACTTCGACGTGGCCATCGCCACCCCCGATCTCATGGGCCAGGTCGGGAAGCTGGGCCGCATCCTCGGCCCCCGCGGCCTCATGCCCAACCCCAAGACGGGCACGGTCACCACCGACGTGGGCAAGGCGGTGACCGAGTTCAAGGGCGGCCGGGTGGAGTACCGCACCGACAAGGTCGGCAACGTGCACGTGGGGGTGGGCAAGGTCTCCTTCGAACCCTCCCAGCTGCTCTCCAACATCCATGCCGTCGTCGAGGAGCTCGTCCGGGCCAAGCCGGCGGCCGCCAAGGGGCGCTACGTCAAGGCGGTGACGCTGAGCTCCACCATGGGGCCGGGTGTGCGCATCGACCCCGCCCGGGCCCGCGAGACCGAGGAGGAGCTGGCCGCCTCGGCCTGACTCCGCACCGGCCCGGGACGCCGCCCGCCTCCTTGCTCACGCTCCCACGGCCAGCAGGGTCCACGCCCCGGGCACGCCCTTGAGCTCGTGCTGGCCCCGTTCGCTGAAGCCGAGCCCCGATCCCACGACGAGGTCGGCGACGGTACGCGACACGAGGACCTCGCCCGGCCCCGCCAGCGCCGCCACACGAGCGCCGATGTTCACGGTCATCCCGCCCACGTCGTCGCCGAGGAGCTCGACCTCGCCGGTGTGCAACCCGGCCCGGACCTCGATGCCGAGCTGGACCGCACCGTCTCGGATGGCGCAGGCGCACTGGATGGCCCGGGCGGGGCCGTCGAAGGTGGCCAGGAACCCGTCGCCGATGGTCTTGATCTCCCGGCCCCCGAAGCGCTCGAGCTGGCGCCGGACCATGGCGTCGTGGCGGTCCAGGCGATCACGCCAGGCGCGGTCCCCGAGGGCGCTGGCCTGGGCCGTGGAGGCGACGATGTCGGTGAAGAGCACGGTGGCGAGCACGCGGTCGGGCTCGGGGGCGTGGCGGGCCCCGGTCAGGAACTCCTCGATCTCCTCGAGCATGAGATCGGTGTCGCCCACCCAGTAGAGGTTGTCCGCGCCCGGCAGCTCCCGGTACAGGGCGCCGGGGATGTGCTCGGCCAGGTAACGCCCGTGCTCGGGACGCAGCGTCAGGTAATCCCTCCGGTGCAGCACGAGCGTGGGGACGCGGACGAGCGGGAGCAAGGGCCGCACGTCGGTGTTCCACCTCACGCGCAGGATGGCCTGCGCCACCGATGGGCTGGCCCCCCGCCTGCCGGCACGGACCCACCAGGAACGAAAGGCCGGGTCCCCGGCCACGCCGGGGTTGAGCACGGCGAGGTCGTCCACGCCCTGTTCGAGGGCGTCGGGCCTCGTGACCGTCTCGAGGAACGAGGTGACCAGGCGCTCGGGGATCCCGAAGGGGTAGTCGGGCGCCCGGATGACCCGCGCGCTTGCGTTCACGAGCACCAAACGGTCGATGCGGGCCGGATGCGTGGCGCCCATGACGATGGCCTCGCCGCAGGGACCGTCCGAGAAGCACGTGGCGGCCCCGGACCCCGCAGCGTCCAGCACGGCGACGGCGTCCTCGACGAGCTGCTCGACGGTGGGAGGGTCCGAGGGCACGACGGGGTCCGAGAGGCCGACGCCGCGCCGGTCGAAGCGGATGACCCGGCAGAAGGAAGCCAGCCGTCGGTGGAACCGGGCCAGGGACGGCTCGTCGTCCATGCTGTCGATCGATATGTGGTTGGCCAGGACCAGGAGGAGGTCCTGGGGGCCTGTGCCCATGACCTGGAAGGCGATGCTGGCGTCACCCGACCGGGCGTAACGGGTCTCGGGCACGGTCTCCACAGGCACCCAGTCTCCGTCACCAGCGGCCCAGGCACTAGAGTGTCCCGGTCCGCTCCCCGGTCACGGGCCCGGCGGACCAGATCGAGAACAGCCGTTCGCCGCAGACCTCCGGTCGCACTCCGGTGCCGAAGGGGCCCCCGGGCCCGCCTGAGCAGGTGACGATCCCATCCCCGCCGGGTCCGCACGGACCGGCTCGGTGGCTGCGGTGACGGCCAGGATGCGCTTCGGCGCCGCCAGAGACCGAGCAGAGGAGCGGAGATGGAGGACCCCAGGCCCGAGAAGGTGGCCGTGGTCGACGAGGTGCGCAGCCGCCTCGACGGCGCCGAGGCCGCCATCCTCACCGCATACCGCGGGCTGACCGT
>JBJKRZ010000369.1:0-5207 GCA_046704365.1 Acidimicrobiales bacterium
CTGCGCCAGCTTCCCCCCGGGTACCCACCCTGCAGCTGACCCCGCCGACTGCACCGGCCGGCGAAGGCGCCGAGCGCCGGCGCTCGCCACGGTGGCGGGAGCGACGAGCGAGAGACGAGGGAGAACAGCGCCAATGGGACTGCTCGAAGGCCGGACGGCGGTGGTGACCGGTGCCGGGCGCGGCATCGGCCGCGAGATCGCCCTGTGCCTGGCCGCCGAGGGGGCGGCCGTGGTGGTGAACGACCTGGGGACGGGGCTGGACGGCTCGGGGGCGGGCGAGGACCCGGCGGCCGAGACCTGCCGCCTCATCGAGAAGGCGGGCGGGCGTGCCGAGCCCAACTACGAGTCGGTGAGCGACTTCGAGGGCGCCGGCCGCGTCGTGGCCCAGGCCACGGACAGCTTCGGCTCCATCGACATCTTGGTCAACAACGCCGGCATCGTGCGCGACCGGACGCTGCTCAAGATGGAGGAGTCCGACTACGACGCCGTGATCGCCGTCCACCAGAAGGGCACGTTCAACTGCGCCCGCCATGCGGCACCGGTCATGAAGGAGGCCGGCTACGGGCGCATCGTGAACATCACCTCGTCGGCGGGCCTTCGGGGCAACTTCGGGCAGACCAACTACGGCGCCGCCAAGGCCGCCATCATGGGCATGACCTTCGTGTGGGCCCTCGAGCTGGGCCGCTACGGCATCACCGTCAACGCCGTCGCCCCCGCCGGCCTGACGCGCATGACCGAGAACCTCTTCGCCGGCGCCGAAGCCCCGCCCGACCAGGACCCCGCCCTCAACGCCCCGCTCGTCGCCTTTCTCGCCTCCGAACAGGCCGGCTACGTGAACGGCCAGGTGCTGGGGCGCACCGGCTTCGCCTACACGCTCTTTCAGACCCCTCGGCAGGTGGCGGCCATGTGGAAGGAAGGTGGCTGGAGCGCGGCTCAGGTGGCCGAGCGCTTCCACGAGGTGCTGGGCCAGCACCTCCAGCCCGTGGGCATGCCCGCCCACCCGCTGCTCGGGAAGGACAAGGGCTCGTCGACCTAGCCGACGGGCGAGGCCCCGCCGGCCGAGGTCCTGTCCACTTAGCCGAGGGGCGAGATGGTGCCCAGGTAGATGCTGCTCGGGTCGCTCTTGTCGAAGTAGAAGGTGTCGACCCCGACCGAGTCGGTGGTGGTGGACAGGCTCTGCAGCTCGTGGGGGACGTCGCTGGTGGTGATGGTCACCCGCAGCTGGTGCCCGGGCTCGAGGGTGGCGCTGGTGGGGAAGATCTCGATCTGCAGCTCGTAGATCACGCCCGGCTCGAGCAGGCTCTGGGATGCCTCGGTGAAGGGGTGCCAGGGCTCGATGGACTCCTGCGCGCCTGTGGACGCGTCACGCAGGTACACGCTGCACCCGAGCACCTCCCCCTGGCACGGCGTCGTCGTCACCTGGCGCAGGGAGGCCACCAGCGTGCCGGCCGTGATGTCGCTGGCGCCCGAGGACGAGACGTCGGAGAGGGTGGCTTCCACCGTGGAGTCCGCCGCCGTGGAGCTCATGTAGAGGTCGGCCTCAATGGGGCCGCTCAAGGTGTAGGGCTTGGCGAAGGGTGCAGTGGTGAAGGTGAGGCCCTGGGCCTGCGACAGCGTGCTGTCGTTCTCGCACACCGGGGAGGGTTCTCGTACCTCGGTGGGGATGCCGGCCGTCCACTGCCAGGTGGAGCGCGAGCAGGTGCCCGCCGCCGTCACCGTGGGCAATTGCGCCGCGCTGGGCGAGGCGGGGGGCGAGGTGGAGAGCGTGCCGTTGCTCAGGGCGCTCGCGTACCAGCGCTGGCCCACCGTGCCCGTGGCCGGGTAGCGGGAGTCGGCGTACCAGTGTCCCGAGCCGAGCCGGTAGGTCTCGACAGCCGGGAAGGACTGCACGCCGTTTCCGGTGCCCTTGAGCCAGTGGTCGAACCAGGCCAGCTCCAGGTTGTCGATGCTGGGCAGGATGTTCCCGCGCGTGTCGGTCACGGGGTTGCTGCCGTCATCGGCGGTGAGCCCGGTGCCCTCGGTGACGTGGTACCAGGGCCCGATCATGAGCTTCTTCTGGCTGGGCGGCAGGTCCAGGGCGTTGTACAAGATGGGCTCGCCCCGCTGGAACAGGTCGTAGGTCCCCCCCACGAGGAAGGTGGGCACGTGCACCTTGCCGATGTCGGTGATGGGTGAGCGCACCGTGTAGAACGCCGAGTCGTAGGCCTGGTCGGGATACTTGCCCTGCACGGGCGCCGGCAGGAGCCCCTCGTAGGCGCCCAGGGCGGCGTCGGAGATGGCGGGGGCGGCGAACATGCCCAGGTCCTCGGCGTGCTGGGACTCGGCATTCAGGGCGATGGGGGGATCCGACTGCAGGGTGTCGGGGGGCAACAGGGCCAGCCCGTTCACCAGTCCCAGCCACAGGGGGATGAAGCCGGCGTCGATGTTGCCGCCGGCGAAGGTCACGTCGCGGTAGGCGTCGGCCATGGACACGATGGGGAAGATGGCCTTCAGGGGGCTGTCGGCCGGGTTCAGGTGTTTTGCTTCGCGCTCCTTGCTGAGCTCTTCGGCGGTGAGCAGCTGGTTGATGCCCGAGTAGCTCACGCCGGCCAGCGCCACCTCGCCGTCGCTGTCCGGGATGTTCTTCGAGCTGGCCACCCAGTTGACGAGAAAGGCTCCGTCCTTCTGCTCGGCGGGGCCGAAGGAGTCCCAGTAGCCCTCGCTGGAGCCGGTGCCGCGCACGTCCACGATCACCTCGATGTAGCCGTGGTCGTAGAGGTAGGGGATGGCCTCGGCGGACGGGGACCCGAGGTCGGAGGGGTTGGAGGTGGACTGGCCCTTGCGGTAGGGGGTCTGGATGAGCACGACCGGGCACGAGGAGGGCTTGCAGGTGGTGGGGATGTACTCGTCTGCTTCGAGCACCGTGCCGTCCCACGACGTGATGGCCACGTTGGTGATCTCCGTTGCCGTCGTGGTGCCGTCGCCGCTGTTGGTCACGTAGGCGGGCGGTGTGCCCGGGCCGACCTGCGCCCCGGCGCCACCCCCGGCCCCTTGGCCCCCGCTGGCGGAGGCACCTGAGGCACCTGAGGAACCCGGTGCCGCGCTCGAGGCGCCGGTGGCCGCTGCCGCCGCCCGGGCGCCCGGCCCTGCTGGGCCGTTGGTGGCCGCCCAGGACAGGGTCCCCACCAGGGACGTCGAGGCGACGCCGATGGCCGCCCACAGGCCGAAGACCGGCCGGATCCTTCTCGACATGACGCTTCTCCCGCCCTCACGCATGTGTCCGCCGCGGACGGGAACGAGCCTGGCAGCCGCTCCTTACGGCGTCAAAACACGGCCATGGCCGCCCGAAGGCGCCATGGCCGCCGAGGCAGCGCCGGGCCGGACGGTTCAGCGGTTGCGGGTGAGGATGTTCACCACCGACACCCCCGAGCCCCGGCCGCCCACGTTGTGCTGCAGGGCGATGCCGTTGCGCAGTGCCACCTGCCGCTCGCCCGCCTGCTCGCGCAGCTGCCAGAAGCACTCGGTGATCTGGGCGATGCCCGTGGCCCCGATGGGATGTCCCTTGGCCAGGAGCCCTCCCGAGGGGTTGACGGGGATGCGCCCGTCCAGTGCCGTCTCGCCCTCGAGCGAGGCAGGCCCTCCTTTGCCCTTCTCGACGAAGCCCAGGTCCTCGATGTCGAGGATCTCGGTGATGGTGAAGCAGTCGTGCACCTCGGCCACGTCGATGTCACCCGGCTCCACCCCGGCCATGTCGTAGGCGCGCCGGGAGGCGATGGTGGTGGCGGGCAGGCCCACGTAGGTGGACTTCTCGTGCAGGTAGGGGTGGTCGGTGGCCAGCCCGAAGCCGGCCACGTACACCGGCTCGTCGGTGAACTCCTGCGCCCGCTCGGCGGTGGTGAGGACGACAGCGGCCGCCCCGTCGGTCTGGGGGCAGCAGTCGAGAAGGCGCAGCGGGCTGCACACCATGGGCGAGGACAGCACCTGTTCCACGGTCACCTCGCTCTGGAAATGCGCATAGGGGTCGAGGCAGCCGTTGTGGTGGTTCTTCACCGCCACCGAGGCGAGCATCTCGGCGGTGGTGCCGAACTCGTGCATGTGGCGGGTGGCGAAAGGGGCGAAGAGCACCGGCGCCGTCTCGCCCCGGTTGTAGAGGGGGTGGCCGGCGGCGGCCCGGGCCAGCAGGCCCTCTTGGGTGGACTTGTCGCGCATCTTCTCCACGCCGATCACGAGCACCACGTCGTGCACCCCGCTCGCCACCACCATGGCCCCGATGCGAAAGGCGTCGGACCCGCTGGGGCAGGCGTTCTCCACCCGCGTGCAGGGGATGCCGGACAGTCCCAGGGCGCTGGGCACGGTGTTGCCGCCGACACCCTCTTGGCCCCACAGCGAGCCCCGCTGGGTGGCCACGATGGCGGCGTCGATCTCGGGGGTGCCCTTGTCCACGCTCGCCACTGCGGCGCTGAAGGCGCCTGCCGCCATCTGCTCGTAGCTCTGGTCGAACAGCTCACCCATCTTGATGAGCCCGGCGCCCACCACAGCCACCTTGTTCCAGCTCATGTCGACATCCCCTCGTTGGCGTCCTCTCTCATGGCGACGCCGTGGTGTCGCCGCCGTGCCCGGCGGCGCCAACCAGGGGCGCCCCCTGCGCCCGGAGCGCCTTGTAGCCGTAGACGGGGATGCCCCGCTCGACGGCGTAACGGCGCAAAACGAGCTCCATCTCGTCGCCGACGGCCAATAGCGGGGCGTCGGCCGACGTCCCCTGCACCATCAGCCGGGCCCCGTCCTCCAGGTCGAGGACCACGAGCGGCAAGGGCGCCGAGAAGGGTGGGGGCATGGTCTGGTTGACCACGAAGGTCTGCACCCGCCCCCGGCGCGCCAGGCGAACCACCTCGAGCTCGCCGCCTCCGCAGCTGATGCAGTGGGGATGGATCGACGGCGGCGTGCAGAGCGTGCCGCAGGCCGCGCACCGGGCGCCCTGCAGAGCGTGCATCTCGGCGTTGCCCCGCACGAAGGCGGCGCCCCCGGGGGGGACGCCCATGGGCACGGGCTCGCTCTGGGAGACGAGCTGGCCCCGGGCCCGCAGGGCCTGGACGTAGTCGACCGGCTGCCCGCCGCCCACCACGTCGGCCACGGCGGCCGACCCCGGCACGGCCCTGCTCACCTCCACCGACACGGCGGTGACCCTGCCCCCGCCGTAGCCGACCAGGCCGAGCGTCCCCGTCTCGCCC
>JBJKRZ010000370.1:0-3958 GCA_046704365.1 Acidimicrobiales bacterium
CTTCATGGCCCAAGGAGACGCCATGCAGGAGATGGTGGGCCAGGACACCCAGGGCGCCCAGGAGGACGCCGCCACCGCAGCCAGCCTGGGGGCGTTCGCCGACATCACGCCGCTTCCCACCACGCCCTACGACGAGGCGCTGGTGCAGAACCACGTGATCGCCATGAACCAGCTGCTCGTCTCCAACCACTACCTCTCGTCCTCTGCCCCCTACGCCTACTCGATGATCCCCTCGCTCGACGACCTCGGGACGCTGCTCACCACCATCGGCTGCAACCTGGGCGGCGCGCCGGTCAGCTTCGCCAAGGACTCCGTCCTCAACGGCAAGCAGCGCGTGTTCGGGGCCATCGTGCTCGAGGACCCGCAGTACCAGGGGCTCGAGAACGCCATGGTGGCGGGGCTCAAGCGTTGCGGGGTGCAGATCCCGGTGGTCATCAACTACACGCTCGATCTCTCCACCGTCCAGCAGCAGATGCAGAACGCCATCTCGCAGATGAAGGCCAACAACGTGACCACCGTGCTGTGCGGCTGCGATCCGGTGGGCGAGATCTACGTGACCCAGGCCGCCGACCAGCAGGACTACGGGCCGGAGTGGTTCTCGAACTGGTTGCCGGCGCAGTTCGAACGCCTGTACTCCCAGGACCAGTGGGCGCATTCGGTGGAGGTCGGGCTCGGTCCCTCCATCCCCGAGCAGCAGGACGAGGCCTACCGGGTGTTCAAGATGGTCGACCCCGGGGGCCAGCCCCAGGAGCCGTACTTCTGGTACGTCTACTACCAGCTGGTGTTCCTCTTCAACGGCCTGCAGGCGGCCGGTCCCGACCTGACGCCGACCACCATGCTCTCGGGCCTCCAGCACCTGCCCGTCACCCAGATGGGACAGGTGGGCCAGTGGACCTACGGCCCCGGTGTCTACTGGCCGTTCTCAGAGGCGCAGGTGTCCTACTGGGTGCCGTCGAAGCCGAACGCTTTCGACGGCAAGGCCGGTGACTACAACCCGTGCTTCGGCGGCCAGTGGTACTCGCTGCTCTCTGCCGCCGGCTTCCCCAAGAGCCTCGACTGTCCCGGCCTGTCGTGACCGAGCTCCTCGGGGGCCGTGGCCGGCGTGTCGCCGCCTGGTTCGCTGTGGCGGGGGCTCTGGTGCTGGTCGGCCAGTTCGCCCTGCCCAAGGGCCTCAACAGCGGCGCCATCGCCCTGGGCGTGGTGTTCGGGAGCCTCGACGCCCTGGTGGCCATGGGGCTCGTGCTCGTGTTCCGCTCGAGCAGGGTGATCAATTTCGCCCAGGCCAGCTTCGGCGGGCTCGCCGCCGCCGTCATGGTGCTCATGGTGGTGGCCTGGCACGTTCCCTATTTGGCGGCCGTGCCCGTGGCCCTCGCCCTCGCCCTGGCGTCGGGAGCCGCCGCCGACCGGTTGGTGGTACGGCGACTGGCCCGCTCGCCGCGCCTGCTGCTCACGGTGGCCACCATCGGCGTGGGACAGGTGGTGGCAGCCATCCAGCTGGGCCTGCCCGTGCTGCTGGCCAAGAAGCTCAACGCCTTCTCCACCTACCACACCCCCCTGCACGGCCTGCACTTCTCCATCGCCACCACGTACTTCACCGGGGACGCCGTGCTGGCGGTGGGGGTGGTGGCCGTCGTGCTGGTGCTGCTCGCCTGGTTCTTGGGCCGCACCGACCTGGGCCTGGCCATCCGGGCGGCGGCCGACTCCAACGAGCGGGCCCTGCTCCTCGGCATCCCCGTTGCCATGCTCTCGCTCGTCAGCTGGACCCTGGCTGCGGGGCTGTCGGGGCTGGGCACCATGCTGGCCGTGCCCATCGAGGGCCAGAACCTCGGTCAGGTGATCGGTCCCACGGGTCTGCTCGTCCCACTGGCCGCCGCCGTCATCGCCCGCATGGAGAGCCTGCCCGTCGCCTTCGCCGCCGCCATCGGCATCGACGTGGCGGAGAACGTGATCTTCTGGAGCTACCCGCGCTCCTCGAGCGTCGACCTCGGGGTGTTCCTCATCATCTTGGTCGCCCTGTTGGCTCAGCGCCGGCGCATGGGCCGCATGGTCGCCTCGCTGGGTGAGATCCTCTCGGTCAAGCAGATCAGGCCCGTGCCGGCACAGGTCCGCCGCCTCGCCGCCTTCCGGGTCGGGCGTTTCGGTGCGGGAGCCGTGGTCGTGTTCGTGGCCGTCGCCGTCGTCCCCCTCACCTTGAGCAGCGGCCAGCTCTTCGTGGCCGCCTCGGCGGCCATCTTCGGCATCGTGGCCGTGTCCCTCGTCCCGCTCTCGGGTTGGGCCGGCCAGATCTCCCTGGGCCAGTTCGCCTTGGCCGGAGCGGGAGCGGCAACCACGGGCGCCCTCCTCGTGCACTTCGACGTCGACCTGTTCCTGGCGCTGGGCGCTTCGGCGGTGGTGGGGGCTCTCGTGGCACTGGTGATCGGGCTGCCGGCTCTGCGCATCCCCGGCACCTACCTGGCGGCGGTGACGATGGCCTTCGCCGTGCCGGTGTCCAGCTACTTCCTGAGCCAGATCTACTTCCCGTCCATCGCCGAGACCGACGTGGTGCGTCCCGTGCTCTTCTCCAAGGTGTCGCTGCAGTCGCCCCGAGTCTTCTATTGGTTGTGCCTGGCGCTTCTCATGGTGGCCCTGCACCTCACCCGCAACCTGCGCAACAGCCGCACGGGACGGGCCATCCTGGCCACGCGCGACAACGAGATGGCGGCGGCCAGCTTCTCCATCTCCCCCCTGCGCATGAAACTGGCGGCCTTTGCCTTTGCCGGAGCGCTGGCGGCCGTGGCCGGCGGCCTCTACATCGTGGCCAACCGCGGACTGGGGTTCTCGGGCATCGACCCCGAGCTCAGCATCGACGTGTTCTTGATGGTGGCCATCGGCGGGCTGGGCTCTACCACGGGTGCAGTCCTGGGCGTGGTGTACGTGGAGGCCATGCAGTACCTGCTCCCCGGCTACGCCCAGCTGCTCGCCACCGGCGGCGGGTTGCTCGTGCTCTTGCTCGTCGTGCCCGGGGGTCTGGGGCAGATGGTCTTCGACGTGCGCGACCGCCTGCTGCGCAACCTGGCGCGTCGTCGCGGCATCGAGAGCGCGGCGCTGTGGGAGGCGGCTCGCTTCGAGCCCTCGCCACAGCCGGCGACCGACCTGGTTCCCCGGGACCCGAGCATCGGGGCCGCCGAAGGTGGTGGGGGGGCGCAGACGGGCCCCGGTGCCGAGCCCATGTTGGTGTGCCAGCAGGTGGGGGCCGCCTATGGGCCCGTGGACGTGCTCTTCGGGGTGGACATGGCCGTCGAGGCGGGCGAGATCGTGGGGCTGCTCGGCACCAACGGCGCCGGCAAGTCGACGCTGCTTCGGGTGGTGTCGGGGCTCATGGCGCTCAAGTCGGGCCGCTTGCGCTTCGAAGGTGCCGATCTGGCGGGGGCGAGCCCCCTCGAGCGCGTGAAGCGCGGCGTGGTCACCGTCCCCGGCGGGCGTGGCGTGTTCCCCTCGCTCACCGTGGAGGAGAACCTGCAGGTAGCCGGATGGCGGGCCCGCCACGACGGCAAGTCGCCCGACGCCGCCCTCAGCCAGGCGCTGGAGCTCTTCCCCGCCCTGGAGCAGCGCTGGCACTCCAAGGCCGGCAACCTCTCCGGTGGCGAGCAGCAGATGCTCACCATCGCCCAGGCGCTGCTGTGCCACCCCCGGCTGCTCCTCGTCGACGAGTTGAGCCTGGGGCTGGCCCCGGTCGTGGTGGCGGGCCTTCTCGACGCCGTGCGCCGGCTCGTGGCCGACGGCGTCACCGTGGTGGTGGTCGAGCAGTCGGTGAACCTGGCCATCGAGCTGGCCGGCCGGGCCGTGTTCCTCGAGCGCGGCCAGGTGCGATTCTCCGGGCCCACGGCCGAGCTCGCCGGCCGCGACGACCTGCTGCGGTCGGTGTTCCTCGACAGCGGCGAGGGCCGCCACCGCGCCCCGCGGCCCACCAGGGTGCGCC
>JBJKRZ010000371.1:0-13544 GCA_046704365.1 Acidimicrobiales bacterium
CGAAGGCAGCGTAACCATGTCAAGACGACCGTCGGAAAGCCGTATGCGGGAAAACCGCACGTACGGATTGAAAGGGGGATGGGGAACCGGGCTCGCCAGAGCACCGCGCCCCTGACTACCAATGGCAACCGACGCCATGCGCCCTGGCACGCTGCGCTTTTCCAAGCATCACGGCGCCGGCAACGACTTCCTCGTGCTCCTCGATGCCGAGGGGCGTCGGCCGCTGCGCTCGGAGGAGGTGGTGGCGCTGTGCGACCGTCACCGGGGGATCGGTGCCGACGGCGTGCTGCGGGCCACCCGGAGGGGGGACGAGGGCGCCGCCCACGCGGTGATGGAGCTCTACAACGCCGACGGCTCGTCGGCGGAGATGAGCGGCAACGGCATCCGTTGCCTGGTACAGGCGGCGGTGCGGGCCGGCTGGGCAGGGCCGGGCACGGTTCAGGTCGACACGCCGGCCGGTCGCCGTTCGGTGGAGTACCGCCCCGGGCCGGGGCCCGGCGAGGGCTTCGCCACCGTGGACATGGGCCAAGCTGAGGTGGGGGAGCCGGTCGTCGTGAGCGACGTCGACGGGCTCCGGGCGGCGCGCCAGGTGGGCATGGGCAACCCGCATTTGGTGCTCCTCTTCGACGGCCCCGTGGAAACGCCGGTGGTCAGTGTGGTGGGGCCGCGCCTCGAGCGGTCGTGGCCGGCCGGTGCCAACGTCGAGTTCGTGTGGCCCATGGCCGGTGAGCCCCCGATGCTGGCCATGCGGGTATGGGAGCGCGGGGTGGGCGAGACCCAAGCTTGTGGCACGGGCACGTGCGCGGCGGCGGCAGCCTTCTCGGCCTGGGGGCTCGGTGAGCGGCACTTCGTCGTGCACAACCCCGGCGGCGCCCTGGAGGTGGAGCTGGCCGAGGGCGGGGTGTTTCTCGGCGGTCCCACCGTGGAGGTGGGCAGGGTGGAGCTGGAGGAGGACGTCCTGGCCGTCCTGGTGGAGGCCGAGCCGGCGGGCCTTGCCACGGCCTTGTCGGCGGCCAGCGCCCGGGCGCAGGTGGACGAGCTGACGGCGGGCCGGTGATGCGTCGGTGACGCTGATCGAGCGCAGGTTCCGCGAGCGAATCGTGCTCGTGGGCGTGGCGTTCCCGTGGACGTCGCTCGAGACCGTCGAATCGGAACTCGACGAGCTGGCGCTGCTCGTCGACACCGCCGGCGCCGACGTCGCCGCCCGCGTGGTCCAGCGCCGGGACAGCCCCGACCCGGCCACGTTCGTGGGGCGGGGCAAGGCCCAGGAGCTCCACGAGCTGTCCGAACAGGTGGACGCCGACACCGTGGTGTTCGACGACGAGCTCAGCCCGGCCCAGCAGCGGAACCTGGAGAAGATCCTGGGCCGCACCGCCATCGACCGCACGGCCGTGATCCTCGACATCTTCGCCCAGAACGCCCGCAGCCAAGAGGGCAAGGCCCAGGTGGAGCTGGCGCTGCTGCGCTACCGGTTGCCCAGGCTGCGCGGCCGCGGCCACGCCCTGTCGCAGCAGGCCGGAGGCATCGGGACCCGGGGCCCGGGCGAGACCCAGCTCGAGGTGGACCGGCGACGACTGCTGCGGCGCATGAGCCGTCTGGAGGCGGACCTGCGCACGCTCACGGACACCCGCCGCACCCAACGCCGGGGACGCCAGCGCTCGCGCCAGCGCTCGTTGTCCATGGTCGGCTACACCAACGCCGGTAAGTCGACCTTGCTCAACCATCTCACCGGTGCCGGCGTGGTGGTGGAGAACCGGCTGTTCTCCACCCTCGATCCCCGCACCCGCCGCCTGTCGCTGCCCGGCGGCGAGGTGGTGTTGGTCACCGACACGGTGGGCTTCGTGCGCAAGCTCCCGCACCAGCTCGTCGAGGCGTTCCGCTCCACCTTGGAGGAGGTGCGCGAGGCCGACTTGCTGCTCCACGTGGTGGACGGCTCAGCGCGTGACCCCGAGGGGCAGATCGACGCCGTGCGCAGCGTGCTCGGCGAGATCGAGGCCGCTGAGGTGCCCGAGCTGTTGTGCGTGAACAAGATCGACAAGGACCCCGTCGGCGCCCGGCGCCTGGCCGATCGCCACCCGGGCGCCTGTTCGGTGTCGGCCGTGACCGGCGAAGGCGTCGAGGAGCTGCTGGGCGCCCTGGGGACCTGCCTGCGCAGCGCCGACCGAGCGGTGCGCCTGCGCGTGCCCTTCGAGCGCGGTGACGTGCTGGCCGCCGTGCACCGCGAGGGCGAGGTGGTGGAGGAGACCTACGGCGAGGGGGCCACCTTGCTCGAGGTGATGCTCGACGCCGCCGGCCGGGCGCGCTTCTCGGAGTTCGTGGCGTCGTGACCGGCGCATCTCCGGGAGGATTCGTGCCGCCGCCTTATCCCTATGCCCGCCTGCGCCAGCTGGGCGAGCTGGCCGCCCGGTCACCGGGGGGGCTCGTCGACCTGTCGGTGGGCACGCCGGGCGACGCGCCACCACCGCGGGTGCTCGAGGTCCTGGGCACCTCTGGTGCAGCCAGGGGGTATCCGTCTTCGCCCGGGTCCCCGGCGTTCCGGGAGGCGGCGGCCTCTTATCTGGGGCGCCGCTTCGGGGTGAGCCTCGGGGCGGACCAGGTGGCGGCCTGCGTGGGGACCAAGGAGCTCGTGGCTTCGCTGGGCTGGCATCTGCGCCTGCGACGGCCCGACCGTGACACGGTGATCGGCCCCGCCCTCGCTTATCCCACCTACGCCATGGGAGCGACGTTGGCAGGGTGCCGCTACGTCGGCGTGCAAGCTGGGCCGGACGGGGTGCTCGACCTGGCTGGCCTGGCCGAGGACGACGCCGCCCGCGCCGTCGTGCTGTGGGTCAACAGCCCCGCCAACCCCAGCGGCGAGGTCCACGACCTGGCCGGCGCCGTTTCGTGGGGCGCCGAGCACGACGTGGTGGTGTGCTCCGACGAGTGCTACGCCGAATTCACCTGGGACCGACCAGCGGCCTCGGCGTTGCAGGAGCGCACCCAAGGAGTGCTGGCGCTGCACTCGCTGTCCAAGCGCTCCAACCTGGCGGGCGTGCGGGCGGGGTTCTACGCCGGGGACCCCGAGCTCGTCGGCTACCTGGCCCAGGTGCGCACCCATGCCGGGCTGATGGTGCCCGGGCCCGTGCAGGCGGCCGCCGTCGTGGCCCTGGAGGACGACGGCCACGTCGAGGTGCAGCGCCAGCGCTACCGCCGGCGCCTTGAGAAGGCCGTGGCCGCCCTGTCGGCGGCCGGCATGGCGGCGCAGATGCCCGCCGGCGGCTTCTACCTGTGGGTCCCGGCGCCCGCCTGGGCCGCCCGGCGCGCCGAGGACGTCGGCCGCCCCAGCGAGTGGGTGCTGGCGGAGGCCCTGGCCCGGGGCGCCGGCATCCTGGCCAGCCCCGGGGAGTTCTACGGCGAGGACGGCGCCGGCTTCGTGCGCCTAGCCCTCGTCGTCCCCGACGAGCGCCTCGACGCCGCCCTGGAGCGGTTGGTTGCCGTGGCCTCCGACCTGCCCACCATGGTGGGAGAGGCGGCGGCCGTGTCCGGAGCAGCCGGGCAGGACCGGTAGGGTGCTGCGGCGATGGCCGACCTGCAATCGCGCATCGAGGAGCTGTGGGAGCGGGCCGACGAGCTCGGTCCCGCCGACACCGAGGCGCTGGCCGCCGTCACCGAGGCGGTCGAGCTGCTCGACAGCGGCCAAGCCCGGGTGGCCGAGCTCGGCGCTGACGGCGCCGTGGCTGTCCACCAGTGGCTCAAGTACGCCATATTGCTGTTGTTCCGTCTCCGCCACATGGAGACGGTCGAGCTCGGGCCTTTCGAGTACCACGACAAGCTGCCTCTCAAGCGTGATTTCGCCGCCGCCGGGGTGCGGGTGCTGCCCGGGGCGTCTGCTCGGTGGGGGTCGTTCCTCGACCGCGGCGTGATCCTCATGCCCAGCTACGTGAACATCGGGGCCCGCGTGGGGGCCGGGACCATGGTGGACACATGGGCCACGGTGGGTAGTTGCGCCCAGATCGGCGAGCGGGTGCACCTCTCGGGTGGCGTCGGAATCGGTGGGGTGCTGGAGCCTCCTGGTGCGGTGCCGGTGGTGGTGGGCGACGACGCCTTCATCGGCAGCCGCGCCATGGTGACCGACGGTGCACTTGTGGGGGAGGGAGCGGTGCTCGGGTCGGGAACCATCTTGAACCCCTCCATCCCCGTGATCGACGCTGCTACGGGCGAGGAGCTCGGCCGCGGCGTGGTCCCCCCGTGGAGCGTGGCGGTGAGCGCGGCGCGACGGCGTGAGTACCCGGGCGGGGAGTTCTTCCTCCCCTGCGTGCTCGTCATCAAGCGCCTCGAGCGGGGCCAGCGTCACGACAAGGCCGTGCTCGAGTCCGTGCTGCGCGACCACGGCGGCGGCTGAGGCCCGCTGCCTGCCGGTCCCGGGCCGTGAGTGCGCCCATGTCCGACCTGCTGCAGCTGACCGCCGAGCTGATCGACATCCCCTCGGTCAGCCGTCACGAGGCCGCTCTCGCCACCCGGGTGGAGGGCGAGGCCCGCTCGCATTCCCACCTCGAGGTCGAGCGCCTGGGCGACAGCGTGGTGGCGCGCACCGGCTTCGGCCGTCCCCAGCGCCTGCTCCTGGCCGGCCACCTGGACACTGTCCCCCCTTTCGCCGACTCGACGGCGAAGCTCGACGGCGACGTCGTGTCGGGCTTGGGTGCCGTCGACATGAAGGGCGGTCTGGCCGTGATGTTGTCGCTGCTCGGCCCGGCGGCAGGTGCTGTGGTCGACGTCAGCTTCGTCTTCTATGCCTGTGAGGAGATCGAGCGCGACGCCGACGCCCTTCTCGTCATGGCGCGGTCGCGCCCCGAGCTGCTCGCCGCCGACGCCGCCGTGCTCGCCGAGCCCACTGGTGGAGTGGTGGAGGCCGGCTGCCAGGGCAGCGTGCGGGCCGTGCTGCGCCTGGCCGGGCGCCGCGCCCACACCGCCCGGCCCTGGCAGGGGACCAACGCCGTGCACCGCCTGGCCCCCGCTCTCGAGGTACTGGGCTCGTACCGGTCGCGGGAGGTGGTCATCGACGGCTGCCGGTACGCCGAGCAGCTCCAAGCGGTGCGGGTGGAGGGTGGGGTGGCCGGCAACGTGGTGCCCGACGACGCCTCGCTCACCGTCAACTTCCGCTTCGCCCCCGACCGGGGCACCGATGAGGCCGAAGCGGGGCTGCGACGCCTGCTGGCGGGCACCTTCGAGGAGGCGGCCGGCGACCGGCTCGAGGTGGTCGACGCCTCCCCGGCGGCTCTGCCGCGCCTCGAGCATCCGCTTTTGGCCGCATTGGTCGAGGCCTCGGGGGAGCCGCCGCGGGCCAAGGTGGGCTGGACCGACGTGGCCACCCTGGCCGAGGCGGGCGTGCCGGCGGCGAACTTCGGCCCCGGCGACCCGCTTCTCGCCCACACCCCCGAGGAGCACGTGTCGGGCGCCGAGCTCGACTACGCCCGCTCGGTGCTGGCCGCCGTCATGGGCGTGGAGCTCTCCCGCTAGGGTCGCGCCCGGGTCGACCCGCCGACCCGCCCATCGATTCCCGGGAGGTCACCATGCCCGTCGTCGTCGGAGACAAAGCCCCGGACTTCACGCTGGCCTCGTCCACAGGAGAGAAGGTCGAGCTCTCGAGCTTCCGGGGCGACAAGAACGTGGTGCTCGTGTTCTACCCCTTCACCTTCACCGGCGTGTGCCGAGGTGAGTTGTGCGAGCTGCGTGACGACATCGCCTCCTTCGAGGCAGCCGGAGTGCAGGTGCTCGCCTGTTCGTGTGACTCCGTGCACGCCCAGCGCAAGTGGGCCGAAGAAGAAGGCTTCGGGTTCCCCGTGCTCTCGGACTTCTGGCCGCACGGCGAAGTGGCACGAGCGTACGGAGTGTTCGACGAGGACCTCGGGTGCGCCAGGCGCCACACCTTCGTGATCGACAAGCAGGGCACCGTCGTGGCCACCTTCGCCTCCGCCGACCTGCGTACGGCGCGCCAGAAGTCGGAGTACGACGAGGCGTTGGCGCGACTGGCCGCCTGAAGCCTCGAGCGCCCGTCAGCCCGGGCCGTCCGAACCAGGCGACGACGGCGACGGGGAGCCGGCCGGGCCGGGCTCCGGGCCGGCCTCGGCGTCGGGCACGGCAGTGGGCCACCAGAAGCGCCGGCCGAGGTCGGCCACCACCATGGGCACGAGCACGGTGCGCACCAGGAACGTGTCGGCCAGGACGCCGAGAGCCACCACGATCCCGATCTCGCGCGAAGCGGCGATGGGGAGGATGCCCAGGGCGGCGAAGGTACCGGCCAGCACCACGCCCGCCGAGGTGAGCACGCCTCCCGTGGATGCCACCCCGGCCCGGACCCCGGCGGCGGAGCCGTGGCGGATCACCTCCTCGCGCACCCGGGTGAGGAGGAAGATGTTGTAGTCGGTGCCCAAGGCCACGAGGAAGACGAAAGTGAGCAGCGGGACCGTGGGGTCCGTGCCCGGCAGCCCCAAAAGGGGGACGAAGACGGCAGAGGTGAGCCCGAGAGCGGCGCCGAAGGTGACGACCACCGTCACGACCATCAGCACGGGGCCGAGCAGGGCGCGCAGCACCAGCCACAACACGAGCAGCACCACGGCCAGCACGGCGGGGACGACGATGGAGACGTCGTGGTGCGAAGCGGTTGCCGTGTCGAGGTCCTGGGCCGTCTGTCCACCGATGAGGACGTGGTCGCCCGCCACAGCGGCAGCGGCCGACCGGATCTGGCGGACGGCGGCGAACCCCCCTCCTCCTGTCGGCGCCGTGGCCAGCACCAGGTCGAACCGGGCCAGGGCGCCGGCACGCTCCACAGGACCGAGGGAGGCCGTCACGTGCAGCTGCCCGAGCGCGTTGCGCACGGCGGGGAGGTACCGGGCCTCGGTGACCACCACGTCGACGGGTGAGACCTCGCCGGCGGGGAAGGAACCGGCCAGCAACTGGTAGCCCTGGACCGAGGGCGCCGAGGAGGGCAGCTCGCTGATGGCCGACACGTTGGTGTCCACCGTGAACAGCCCCACGGCGGCGAAACCGAGCAGGAGGAGCCCCGAGATCCACACCGGCCGGCGACCCCGGCTGACGAGCTCGGCCAGCCAAGCCCAAGGCCCGCGCTGGACGAAACCGGGGGCGTGGCGGGGCACGGCCGGCCAGAACACGCTGCGGCCCATCACGAGGAGCAGGGCTGGATAGGCGCCCAGCAGCACCACCGCCGCCGAGAGCACGCCCACGATGCCCACCACCCCGAAGTCGGCGGTGAGGTTCAGCTCGGCGGGCAGGAGACAGGCCAGGGCGGCGGCCACGGTGAGCGAGGAGGCGGCGATAGCCGGCGCGGCGCGCCGCCACGCCACGAGCATGGCCCGTCGGTGCTCGGGATGGCGTCGGAGCTCCTCGCGGTAGCGGGCGGTGAGGAGCAGGGCGTAGTCGGTCCCGGCCCCGAACACGATGACGGTGAGCAAGGCGGCGCTCTGCCCGTTGACGGTGAGGCCGCCCCGGCCCAGTGCGTAGACCACCGCCTCGGCCACCGCCTCGGCGATGCCCACGCACAGCAGGGGGACGAGCCACAGGATGGGGCTGCGGTAGGTGGCGGCCAACAACACGGCCACCAGGCAGGCGGTGAACACGAGCAGGAGGGTGTCGGCCCCCGAGAAGGCGTCGAGCAGGTCGGCCTGGATGGCGGCCTCTCCGGTCACCCGGACCTCCAGGCCGCCGCTGCCGTTGCCGAGTACGGCGCGCATGGAGCGGATCGTGCGCTCCACGGTCGCCTCGTTGCCCGGGATGCCCACCGTGACGACGGCGGCCCTCCCGTCGCCGGCGCGGATCACCCCCGACGGTTGCTCGATGGCCGTGCCCAGCCTGCGGCTGAGCAGGGCCCGGTCCGACTCGGCCAGCGCCAGGTCGCCGGCGCTCAGCCCCGAGGCCCGGAAGAAGACCACCTCGGCCGGCAGCGCCCGGCCCGAGGGGAACAGCCGGTCGAGCTCGAGCACCTTGGTGGACTGGGCGCCCGAGGGCAGGAACTCGGTCAGCCGGCTGGTCTCGATGGCCCCGATCTTGTTGGCGAAGGGGATGGCAGCGCCCACCACCGCCAACCAGAACACCACCCCCGCCCAGCTCGCCATCCGGCCCGTGACCAGCTCGGCCAGGCGGGCCAGGCGATGGTCGCCGGCGCCGGAGTCGGTCATGGGCCCCAGCCTTACCAGACCGGGGGGTCGGCGACCGCGGTGGACGGCAGCGAGCCCGCCGCTGCCTCGTCGGCCGGGGTACGGGCCGCTCTCGCTGGGGTACGGTCGGCGCTTTCCAGGGAGCGAAGGAGGGCCGATGAGCCAGAGCGTCCTTGTGACCGGCGCCTCGACGGGGATCGGCGAGGCGTGCGCGCTCCTGCTCGACCGGCGCGGTACGCGTGTGTACGCCGGCGTCCGGCGGGAAGCCGATGCCGATCGGTTGAAGGCGCAGGCCTCGGACCGCTTGGTGCCCGTCTTCCTCGACGTCACCGACACCGGGCAGGTCGAAGCCGTGGCGAAGCAGATCGGCGACGAGTCGGGTTCCCTCGAGGGGCTCGTCAACAACGCCGGGATCGGCAAGGGCGGCCCCATCGAGTACCTGCCGCTCGAGGCCTGGCGCCAGCAGCTGGAGGTGAACGTGCTCGGCCAGCTGTCGGTGACGCAGGCCATGCTCCCGCTCATCCGCCAGGGATCGGGCCGCATCGTGTTCATCGGATCGATCGGTGGAAAGGTGTCGACCCAGCTCGTGGCCCCCTACAACGCATCGAAGTTCGCCATCGAGGCCATCGGCGAGTCGCTGCGCCACGAGCTGCACCCCTGGAGGATCGCCGTGTCGGTGGTCGAGCCCGGTGCGGTCAAGACCCCGATCTGGGACAAGACCGCCGAGGAGGCCGACAGGATCGAGCGCGAGCTGCCCGAAGAGGCGCGCCAGCGCTATGCCCGGCACATCCGGGCGGCTCGCAAGGCGCTCGCCATGCAGGCTCGGCGCGGCGTGCCCCCCGAGGAGGTGGCCAAGGCGGTGGAGCACGCCTTGTTCGCGCCGCGTCCGCGGACGCGCTATCTGGTGGGAACCGACGCCAAGATCCAGAGCGCGCTCGTCCGGCTCCTGCCCGATCGGGCGCGCGAGGCCGTCGTGCGCAGGGTTGCCGGCCCCTGAGCTCGTGGGTCCCACCGACGCCGCCACCGGGCGACATGGCCTGCACAGCTATGCGGTGCATTGTCAGTGGTCGGGTTCCACAGCCGCCGGCTACGACGCCTACGACCGCGCCCACGAGGTCCGGGCCCTGCCCGGTGGCATCTCCCTGGAGCTGTCGTCGGACCCCTCCTTCGGAGGCGACCCCGCCCTGCTCAACCCCGAGCAGCTGCTGGTGATGGCAGCGGCCTCGTGCCAGTTGCTCAGCTTCCTGGCTGCTGCCGCCCGGGCCAGGGTGACGGTGACCGGCTACGTGGACGAGGCAGTGGGGATCATGCCCGAGGACGACCGGCCCGTGCGGATCACCGCCATCACCCTCCGTCCCACCATCACCGTGGCACCGGGGACCGACGAAGGGCGGGTGCGACAGTTGGTGGACGTGGCGCACCGCCAGTGCTTCGTGGCCAACTCGCTGTCCACCGCCATCGAGCTGCGGCCCACCGTGGTGGTGGCGGGCGGCGCCTGAACATCACAGGCGGCGCAGCACCGTCACGACCTTGCCGTAGACCGTGACTTCACCGGGGTCGAGCTCCATGGGCTCCATGTGGGGGTTGGCCGGGCTGAGCACCACCCGGCCCCGACGCCGGGCGAAGGTCTTCACGGTGGCCTCCTCGCCGGGAATGCCGGCCACCACGATCTCGCCGTTCTCCGCCGTGGGCTGCTGGCGCACCACCACGTAGTCGCCGGCCAGGATGCCGGCCTCGATCATGGACTCCCCCCGGACCCGGAGCATGAACAGCGACCCGGTGCCGGTGAAGTCCTCGGGAAGAGGCAGGAGCTCCTCCACGTTCTCCACCGCCAGCACCCCCGTGCCGGCGGCGACGTCGCCCACCAGCGGAACGGTGCGCATCGGGCGCGAGGCCATGGCCGCCTTGGACGACGGGTCGTAGCGCACCTCGATGGCGCGCGGCTTGGCGGGGTCCCGGCGCAGGTACCCCTCGCGCTGGAGCACGGCCAGGTGGGCGTGCACGGTGGAGGAGGAGGTGAGTCCCACCGCCTCGCCGATCTCCCTCACCGACGGCGGGTAGCCCCGCTGGCGCAGGCTGGTGGCGATGCACTCGAGGATCTGTTGTCGCTTGCCGGACAGGGCCTCGGCCATGGTCGTCCTTCCTCGTCCGGCCCCGGGTGTCCCTCGGGCGGGCCACGCCGGGCCGAACACCAGTTCGCCCAGGGTAGCGGCCGGGGGCCGTGCCGGCAAACATCTGTTCGCAACAGGCCGGCGCCTGGCTTCCTGCGGCGGTCCCCGGGCTGTTCGGCAGGGGCCCGGGCGGAGCCGGTGTCACAGCCGGGCGCGAGCCTGGCCCCATGGACCTCGTGTGGCCCCCAAGCTCCGGATTCCCGCCCCTTGACACGAACACACGTTCGTGGTCAGATGACCCCGGTGACGAACACACGTTCGGTGGCGGGAGCAGGTGCCTCGTGAGCAGCTCCGCCCTGCGCTCGCCTGCGGCCGTCCACCGTTGCCCCGGTACGCCGCGGTGGCGTCCCGAGGGGACGGACGCCACGTCGTCGACGGGCCGCACCCTGGCCTGTGAGGAACCCCCCCGGCCCAGACTGTCGCCGACCGGCCACGGGGACCGGGCCGCTGTCGCCCGCCGACGCCGGCTGGCGGCCCGTCGGCGGCGCGTGGTCCTCGCAGCGCTGGTGGCGGGCATCCTCGTCGCCCTCGCCCTGCCATGGGGCGGAGTCGGGAGGCCTCCCCTCGCCACCCCCGGCCCCGTCCTGGCGGGGGCGACGGTGTCTGCGCACGCGAGCTACGTCGTCCAGCCGGGCGACACGATGTGGAGCATCGCCGAGCGACTGGACCCCGGGGGCGATCCCCGGCCCCTGGTGGCGGCGTTGGAAGCGCAGGTGGGCTCCGACACCCTGCAACCGGGCGAGCGCCTTCGTCTTCCCTGACGGCCTCGAGGGGCCCGGCACTAGCGTTGCCGTGTGCGCTGCCCGTGGTGCCAGAGCCTCGACGACCGAGTGGTGGACTCGCGTCTCGCCGAGGACGGAGGCGCCATCCGCCGCCGGCGCGAATGCACCGTGTGCGGCGGTCGTTTCACCACCTACGAGAGACTCGAGGGAGCGCCGCTGTGGGTCCTCAAGCGCGGCGGCCAGCGTGAGCCCTTTGATCGGGCCAAGGTCGTGGCCGGGGTCCGCTCCGCCTCCAAGAACCGCCCGGTCAGCGAGGACGAGCTGGACTCCCTGGCCCAGGACGTGGAAGACGCCCTGCGCGGAGTGGGTGGCGAGGTGAGCAGCCAGCAGATCGGTGTGGCGGTGCTCGAGCGCCTGCGGGAGGTGGACGAAGTCGCCTATCTGCGCTTCGCCTCGGTCTACAAGGGCTTCGCGGACGTGGGTGACTTCCAGCGCGAGGTGGGTCTGCTCACGAAGACGACGGCACCCAAGCGCAAGGGCTGAGCGAGGTGCCCGAGGTCTTCGACGAGGACCCCGGCCGGGTGCTGGCCGTGTACGCCCACCCCGACGACGCCGACGTCTCCTGCGGCGGCACCCTGGCCCGCTGGGTGCGCCAGGGTGCAGAGGTGCACGCCGTCATCTGCACGAGGGGGGACAAGGGCACGACCGACCCGTCCGTCCCGCCTCTGGAGCTGGCCCGACGGCGCCGCCAAGAGGCCCGACAGGCGGCAGAGGTCCTCGGCCTGGCCGGCCAGCACCACCTCGGGCATGACGACGGCGAGCTCGACGACGACGGGGTCCTTCGTGCCGAGCTCGTGGCGCTCGTACGCGACTTGAAGCCGGCCACGGTGCTGTGCCCCGACCCCACGGCGGTCTTCTTCGGCCAGGAGTACTTCAACCATCGTGACCACCGGGCCGTGGGCTTCGCCGCCCTCGACGCCCTGGCCCCGGCGGCGGCGCTCCCGCACTACTTCCCCGAGGCGGGAGCCCCCCACCGGGCCGACACCGTGCTCATGTCGGGCACCTTGCAGCCCGACGTCTGGGTGGACATCTCCTCGACCATCGACGACAAGGTGGCGGCCGTGGCCTGTCACCGCAGCCAATTCGCCGGCGACGGCGACGGGGCCAGCCGGATGGTCAGGTTGCGGGCCGAGCAGGACGGCATGCAGGCGGGGCTGGCCTTCGCCGAGGGCTTCAGGCGTTTGCGCCTGGGCGGCTGATGGCCGAGGGATCCAGGTGCGACGTGCTGCACGTGGACATGGACGCCTTCTTCGCTGCCGTGGAGGTGCACGACGACCCCAGCCTGGTCGGGCTGCCGGTCATCGTGGGCGGCTCCGGGGACCGTGCTGTGGTGGCCTCGTGCACCTACGAGGCGCGGGTCTTCGGGGTGCGCTCGGCCATGTCCTCGGTCGAGGCGCGCCGCCGCTGCCCCCACGCCGTCTTCGTGCCCGGTCGGTACTGGCGCTACGCAGAGGTGAGCGCCATGCTGCTCGAGATCCTGCGCAGCTACACGCCCGTCGTGGAGCCCATCGGCCTCGACGAGGCGTTCCTCGACGTGTCGGGCGCCCTGCGCCTGCTGGGTCCGCCCGCTGAGATCGCTCGGCGCCTGCGGGCCCAGGTGCGCCAGGAGCTGGCGCTCGACTGCTCGGTCGGAGTGGCCCGAACCAAGCTGCTGGCCAAGCTGGCCTCCGAGGCGGCCAAGCCGCTGGCCACGGCGGGCGGCCCCTGTCCCGGCCCGGGGATCGTGGTGGTGGACCCCGAGCGGGAGCTGGCGTTCCTGCACCCCCTACCCGTGGGGGCGCTGTGGGGGGTCGGCCCCGCCACCGCTGCCCGCCTGAGCGCGCTCGGGGTGCTGACGGTGGGCGACTTGGCGGCCGTTCCGGAGGAGAGCCTGTGCCGGCTCCTGGGAACCGCCCACGGCCGGCACCTCGCCCTGCTCGCTGCCGGGGAGGACGACCGGCCCGTGGAAGCCGACCGGGAGGCGAAGTCGGTCGGTCACGAAGAGACCTTCGCCTCCGACTTCTACGACCATGACGCCGTGCACCTGCAGGTGGTGCGCATGGCCGACGCCGTGTGCGAGCGCCTGCGTGAGGCGGGGCTCCTCGGTCGCACCGTCACCGTGAAGATCCGCTTCGGGGACCGCTCCACCATCACCCGGTCGCACACGGTCTCGGCGCCCACGCGCTCCACGCGCCTGGTGCGGGCGGTGGCAGCCGCCCTGCTCGAGGCCGTCGACATCGCCGCCGGGGTGCGGCTGCTCGGCGTCTCGCTGTCGGGGCTCAGCTCCGGCCCGGCAGCCGAGCAACTGCGCTTCACCATCGACGACGACGAAGCGGACGGCCCCTGGCGAGCCGATGCCCCCCACGACGGTCGACCGGCCGGCCAAACGCACCGGGGCGGGGGAGGGGCTGGCGGGGGCGAGCCTGCCGAGCCCGGCTCCGGCGCCCGGGACGCGGCGTGGG
>JBJKRZ010000372.1:0-8995 GCA_046704365.1 Acidimicrobiales bacterium
ACGATGGACACGAGCTCGGGGACGGCCTCGCGCAAGGCCACTTCGATGCCCTGCGACAGCGTCACCCGGGCCAGGCCGCAGCCCTGGCAGCCGCCGCTCAGCTGCAGGTAAGCCGTGAGCTGGTCGACGCCGACGAGATCCGCCCTCCCTCCGTGCATGGCGATGGAGGGGTTCACCTGGGTCTCGAGCACGTCGATGATGCGCTGGGCGAGCTCGCTCGTGAGCTCCGCCGTGGCGGGCATGGCGTCGTGGACCTGGGGCGGAGAGTTGGGGTTCAAGATGACGAGCCCGCCCTCTCCGTCCTCGGAGTAGTCGAGCCGGGCGCCCCGCAGCCGGGGGATGCTCAGCTCGGGCACGACGACGACGAGCCCGTCGTCCTCGTCCACGGCGTCACCGGGAGCGGCGTCACGGCGCGCCTGGAAGTAGATGTCGTAGGTGTAGGTGCCGTTGGCAGACCCGGTCACCTCGACCCACAGGGCCAGGCCACCGGCGTCGTCCTCGGCGTTGCGGGCGTCGACGACGACGGCGCGCGCTGCGGGCGTGACGGTGAGGACGGATAGCGCTGCGTCGGGAGTGGGATCCGGTTCCATGGTGGGCACCTCCCCGCCATCATAGGGGGATGGCCCGCGTGGTCCTTCTCGTGCCCTCCTCCACCTACCGGGTCGCCGACTTCCTCGACGCCGCCCGGAGGCTGGATGTCGAGGTGGTGGTGGCCGCCGAGGAGCTCCCGGCGCTGGCATCGCTGTCCCCCGCCACCAGCCTGGTGGTCGACCTCGACGACCCGCCGGGGGCTGCTGCGGCCATCGCCCGCCACGACGCCGACGTGCCCGTCGACGCCGTGGTGGCCGTGGACGACCGCGGCACCGTGGTGGCAGCCCAGGCAGCACAGCTGCTCGGCCTCGCCCACAACCCACCCGAGGCGGTGGCCGGGGCCCGCGACAAGCGACAGATGCGCCTGCTCCTCGCCGCCGCCGAGGTCCCCCAGCCCGCCTTTGCCGAGCTCCCCGCCGAGGCCGGCCCCGACGAGCTGGCGCTGCTGGTGAGCCCCCTGGGCTTCCCCTGCGTCGTCAAGCCCGCCACGCTCACAGCGAGCCAAGGGGTGCTGCGGGTCGACGACGCCGGGCAGCTCCCCGCCGTGGTGGACAGGGTGCGGGGCATCGCCTCTCGCGCCGGCGTGCCGCCCGGGCAACCCCTGTTGGCCGAGCGCTTCGTGGCGGGGCCCGAGGTCGCCCTCGAAGGGCTCCTGCACCAGGGTGATCTCGAGGTGCTGGCCCTCTTCGACAAGCCCGATCCCCTGGACGGGCCCGCCTTCGAGGAGACCATCTACGTGACGCCCTCGCGCCTGGCACCCGCCGACCAGCGAGCTGCGTCCGCCGCCGTACAGGGCGCCGCTCGTGCCCTCGGCCTGGTGGAGGGCCCCGTCCACGGCGAGGTCCGGGTGAGCGACGGCCGCGCCGCCGTCATCGAGGTGGCCGCCCGCACCATCGGAGGACTGTGCGCCCGAACCCTCGTCTTCGGCACCGGGCACAGCCTCGAGGAGCTCGTGCTGGCCAACGCCCTCGGTGTGGCGCTGCCCGACAGGCGCCGCCGGGACGAGGCGGCGGGCGTGCTCATGATCCCCATCCCCACGACGGGGACCTTCGTCGCCGTCGACGGCCGAAGCCGGGCCCTGTCCGTTCCCGGCATCGTGGCGCTGGAGATCACCGTCCCCTCGGGGCGCTATCTGGCCCCGCCTCCCGAGGGCGCCCGCTACCTGGGTTTCCTCTTCGCCCGCGCCTCGCACCCGGCGGCAGTGGAGAAGGCCCTTCGCTCCGCCGGCGCTCGGTTGCAGGTCCGCATGGAGCCTGCGGCGCGCCAGGGCACCGGCTGTTGAGCGCCGCCCACGCTCCATCGTCGACCGTGCCTCGAGCGGCCGCTACGGTGGGAGCGGTGCGCGTGCTGCTGCTGTCGGCCTACGAGCTCGGGCACCAACCTTTGCACCTCGCCTCTCCCGCCGGCGCGCTCCTGCGAGCCGGCCACGAGGTGCGCTGTCTCGATCTGGCCGTCGAGGAGCTCGACCACGAGATCGTGGACTGGTGCGACATGGTGGCGATCTCGGTGCCCATGCACACGGCCACGCGCCTCGCCCACCAGGTGACCGCCGACATACGCTCCCGGCGCCCCGCCCTGCCCGTGTGCTTCTACGGGCTCTACGCCGCCGTCGACGGCGCTGGCGGCCACGGCGTCGGGCCCGACCTGTCGGTGGCCGGCGAGTACGAGGCCGAGCTCGTGGCGCAAGTCTACGCCGTGGCGGCCGGGCGCTTCCCGGCGGGCGAGGGCGGCAAGGTGCGAATTCGCCTGGGCCGCGACCACCCTGGCCTGCCCGCCCGTCACCTCCTGCCGCCACCGCAGCGCTACGCCCACCTGGTGCTGGGCACCGAGAGCCGGCTGGCCGGCTACGTCGAGGCCAGCCACGGCTGCATCCACCGCTGCCGCCACTGCCCGGTGCCGGTGGTCTACGACGGCCGCACCCGGGTCGTGGCCGTGGACGACGTGCTCGCCGACGTGGCCCAGCTGGTGGCGAGCGGCGTCCGTCACGTGAGCTTCGGCGACCCCGACTTCCTCTCGGGCCCGGCCCACGCCCGGCGTGTCGTCGCCGCCGTGCACGGCGCCTTCCCCGACGTCACCTTCGACGTCACGGTGAAGGTGAGCCACGTGCTCGCCCACCGGCAGCTGTGGCCCGACATGGCCGCCGCCGGTTGCCTCTTCGTCGTCTCGGCCTTCGAGTCGGCCAGTGACGTCGTCCTGCGCAAGCTGGACAAGGGCCACACGGCAGCCGACATGGTGGAAGCCGTCGCCGTGCTGCGCCAGTCCGGGATCGAGCCTCGGCCCTCGCTCATGCCCTTTACGCCCTGGACGCAAGCCGACGACATCCGGGACCTGGTCGACCTCGTCGAGCACTGCCAGCTGGTGGGCAACGTCGACCCCGTGCAGTGGAGCATCCGCCTGCTCGTCCCTGCCCGGTCGCTGCTCCTCGACAGCGGAGAGCTCGACGGCCTCCTCGGGCCCTACGACCCCGAGCTCCTCGGCTTCAGCTGGCGGTCGGCCGACCCTCGCCTCGACCACCTCCACCTGCGCTTGGCCGAGCTCGCCGAGCAAGCCGGGAGCGAGTCCTGGGGGGCCGAGCACGCGCACGGGGCGCTTCGCCGGGCCGTCGAGGACGTGCTCGGCTCATGGCAGACGGCGACACGAGACCCCGACCCCCGCATGACCTCGCCGTTGGCTCCTGAGTCCCGGCCCCGCCTGTCCGAGGCATGGTTCTGCTGCGCCGAGCCCACCGCCGGCCAGTGGAGCGTCGCCGCCTTGGCGGCGAGCCCACGATGAAGCGCGCCCCCGTCCGCCTGCTCGACGTCCGCCCCGAGGCCACCTCGGGCGCCGCCTGGAAGCGGGCGCCGGCCGGCGCCCACGAATGGGTGAGCTTCCCCGACCCCGACGAGGAGCGCACCTGGCTCTTCGACGTCACGTTCCTCGAGAGCAACTGGACGTGCATCTTCGCCTGCGGCTGCCAAGGTGTGCTGACGGGGCCGGCACCCGAGCTGGTCCACGGCTGCTGCTCCTACGGAGCGCACCTGACCGGGGGCAAGGATGCCCGTCGAGTCGAGAGAGCGGCGCACCGTCTCACCCCCGAGCAGTGGCAATTCTGGCGCCAGGGCCAGCCCAAGCAACCCAAGGCCGCCAGCCCGGCAAAACACAAGCGGCCTGCCAAGGGGGAGAAGCCTGGCGAGGGAAAGCGCATGCGGATCTTCGCCAACAGCTCCTCCGGCGAGCTCACCACCCGGCTCGTGGACGACGCCTGCATATTCCTCAACCGGCCGGGGTTCCCCGGGGGCGCAGGATGTGCCCTGCACCGAGCAGCCCTCGAGAGCGGCGAGGCGCCGTTCTCCTTGAAGCCCGACGTGTGTTGGCAGCTGCCGCTGCGCAGGGAGGACGAGGTGGCCGAAGACGGGCACGTGACCTCCGTCATCCGCCAGTGGGACCGCAGGGACTGGGGTGAAGGGGGCTTCGAGTTCGCCTGGTGGTGCACCGAGGCGCCCGACGCTTTCGTCGGCACCGAGCCCGTGTACCAGTCGATGCGCGACGAGCTGGTGGCCCTGGTCGGTGAGCGCATCTACCGGCGGGTCACCCGCTACCTGGAGGCCCGTGCCGGAGCGCTGTCTGCTTCTGCCTCGACGCACCCCTCACAGGAGCTGGTGCCCGACGACGACGCGGGCCGTCGCCGCGCCACTCCCCTGCCCCACCCGGCGTTGCGCCGCCGCTGAGCGCGCCGGGGGCCCGGGCGCGTTCGCTCAGTTGTCGAGCGGGTCGTCCTCGTCGTCGTGCCCAGCCCCCGAACCGCCGCCGGCGGGCCCCAGGATCTGGTCGAGCTCGTCGGACTCAGCCATGCACCACGAGGCGTGCTCGTCCTCCGGCTCGGCACCGCACTCGGGGCACCGGTGGTTGGCAGTGGCCACCGAGCGCTTGAGCGAACGTGCCTCTTCGAAGCGGCGATGCCGACCTTTCTTCACGAGCAACTCCTTCGTCGGGCCCGACCGGCGATCTCGCAGTCATCTCGCCAACGACCTTTCCAGTGTACCCAGCGCCCTCACCCCCACAGCCGGCGCCGCCCGCCACCGTCAGGGCGCTGCCACCCCCGCTTCCTCCCTGGTGACAGGGCCTGGGGCACCGACGAGCAGTGCCTGCGGGCGACACCGGGTCGCCCGTGGCCAAAAGGACGCCGGCGGGCCCCGGGTACAGTCGCCTGATGGCCGACCAGTTCGATCCCCAAGCCATGGTGGCCCGATTCCGGGACCGGGCAGCGGCGGTACGGGAACGGGGACTGCCCCCCGTCGAGGGGCCGGAACGCCGTCGGTTCATGGAGCAGGCCCAGACGGACTTCATGGACTTCGCCATGTTGGGTGACGCCGAAGCCACCCTGGAGGACGGCGTCCTGACCCTGCGCGTCGACCTGCGACCGCGCCAGGCAGAGCGGACTCAGCCTCCGTAGCTCATGCGGGTGTCCTCCATCCGCAACAGCTCGGTGCCCGCCTCCCCGGTGTTGGCGGGGAGGGCCGGCGCGCCTGGGGCCCCGAGGCCGCAGTCGCCGACCTCGCCCACGAACACGCTGTGGCTCCCCAGCGCCAAGCGGTGGCGGACCGCGCACCACAGCCAACCCGCCGAGGCGGCCAGCACCGGTTCTCCACCTGGGGCCAGGCGCACCTCCTGTCCGTTCATGGTTCCCGTGCCCGCTTCCTCGTCGATGACGACGTCCTCCACCGGCTTCACGAAGCGCCGGACGACGGCCCGCTCGGTGCGCGGCAGCAGGCTCAGAGCGAACGTGCCGCCGTCGGACACGAGGGCATGGGTCACCGACGCCACCTCGATGCCCGCTGCCACCATCTTGGGATCCATCGACACCTGGGTCACCCAGCTGATCGTCATGAGGTTCCGCCGGGGCCCGAGACGCGAGCCGAGCACGTACAAGCCGGTGGGGAGGGCCCACAGCAGCTTGCGGCGCAGCCGGTCGTAGCCCTCGGCCTCTCGGCCAGGTGGGACGGGACCGACGATCTCGTGGCGGCCCGGACTCACGAGCCCGTCACGGCGATCCCCGCAGGTTCGAGGTCAGCTCGTCGTAGCGAGCTTGCGCCTGCACGAGGGCCATGGCGGCGGTGCGCTCCTCGGCGGCCACGGCCGCCATCTGCGTCCCGTCGGCATAGCAGTGGCGGCCCGCTGTCGCCGCCGCCCCATAGGCCTTGGACAAAAGCGAGGTGAGGGCGCCGTCGGGAGTGGGCAGCTGCTGGTTGGCAGCCAGGGCGTCGGTGACCAGTACGTCGCACACCGTGCGGCGGGCGCCGGCGTCGCCCGCCGGCGTCTGCGACACCCGGCGCAGATCGCTCTGCAGCACCGAGACGGACGAGGACCACCCGCTGCTCGTCGCCCAGGTCCTCACTTGCTGGGCCAGCGACCCACCCGACCCGCAGGCGGCGAGCACCCCGGTCCCCGCAGCGATCACCACAGACAGCGCCCGACGGCCCGTCACCGCATGTCGGCGGGGGGCCACGACGGATCCAGCTGACGCAGGAAGGCCTCGCAGCGCCTGGCCTCGTCGTCCTCGCCGATGGCGTCGGCCTGGCGGCGCAGGCCGTCGAGGCAGCGCAAAAAGCCGCGGTTCTCCGCCACATCCCACCTCACGTACCCGCTACCCCGCCATCCCACCTTGCGAAGGGCGTCGAGGCCCCGGTGATATCCCACCCGGAAGTAGGCGTAGGCCTCCACGTCGTCGGCCGTGCTCTCGCCCAGAGCCGCCCAGGCGTCCGGCCACTGGGGATGGCCCCGGGCCACCGCGCCGAGGGCACGTCGGAGCTCCTCGGCCGGGGCGGCCAGTGCCCGCACGAGGTCGGTGGCGGCACCCGCCGGCGCCGGCTCCAAAGCGGTCTCAGGGGGCCGGGAGGAGATCCCGAATCCGTCGCCCGTGCCTGCGCTCACCGGATCACGCCGGCCTCTGGAACACACTGGCGGCGAACACAGCGAGCACGACCAGGACGACGACGACCGACAATGCAACGAGCATCGAAACCGCTCCTCCCGCCCGGCGGCGAACTAGGAGAATCGCAGGAGATGGTAATCCCGCTTCCCCCGGCGCAGGACCAGGTATCGATCGAGCAACAGGTCCTGGCGACCGAGCAGGCGATCGGGATCGGACTCCCTCTTGTTGTTCACATAGGCGCCGCCGTGGCTGACGGTCGTGCGAGCCTGGCTCTTGGAGCGGACCAGGCCGCTCTCGGCCAGGACGTCGACGAGCGACAAGCCGGCGTCGAGCTCCGAGCGGGCCCTCACGCTGGTGGGCGCCTCGGCGCACACGTCGAGGAGGCTGTCCTCGTCCAGCGTGGCGATGTCCTCCGAGTAGAGGGCCGCCGCCGCCTTTTCGGCCCGTGAGGTCTCCTCGGGCCCGTGCACCAACGTGCACACGGAGCGGGCCAGGGCGCGTTGGGCGGCGCGCTCCTCGGGGTGTTGGGCCGTGGCGGCGTCGAGGTCGAGGATCTCCCCGTGGTCGAGGAACGTCAGGTAGCGCAGGTAGGCGCCCACCACGGCGTCCTCGCTGCGCAGCAGGAACTGATAGAGGGCGTACGGGCTGGTGCGCCGCCGGTCGAGCCACACCGTGCCCGCCTCGGTCTTTCCGAACTTGGTGCCGTCGGCTTTGAGCACGAGGGGGGTGGTCAGCCCGTGCACCTGGGCGCCCCGCAGCTTGCGGACGAGCTCCACGCCCATGGTGATGTTGCCGAACTGGTCGCTGCCGCCGAGCTGGAGGGCGCAGTCGTAGTCGTCGTGGAGGTGGAGGAAGTCGTAGGCCTGGAGCAGCATGTAGCTGAACTCGGTGTAGGAGATGCCCACCTCGGGACGATCGAGCCGGGAGCGCACCGACTCCTTTCCCACCATGTCGTTGACGGTGAAGTGCTTGCCGACGTCGCGCAGGAAGTCGAGCAACCGCAGCCCGCCCAGCCACTCGCTGTTGTCGAGCAGAAGCGCCCGTGAGGACTGCGGACCCTCCATGTCGACGAAGCGCTCCAGCTGCGGCCGCACCCCCTGCAGGTTGGCTCGGAGCTTCTCCGCCGACAAAAGGTTCCGCTCCTCGGACTTTCCTCCCGGGTCCCCGATCATCCCCGTGCCCCCCCCGGCCAGGAAGATGGGCCGGTGGCCGGCCAACTGCAGCCTCCGCAGCATGCACAGCTGCATGAGGTTCCCCATCTGCAGGCTGTCGTTGCTCGGGTCGAAGCCGATGTAGGCGGTGAGTGAGCGGCTGGACAGCGCGTCCCTCAAGCCGCTGCCGGCCTCCTGGTACCACAAGCCGCGGAACTCGAGGTCGCCCACCAGGGCGGTGCCGGGCGTCGTCGTGGTCATCAGGTGCCTCCCGAAGGCATGGCCATGGCGCCGCCGTCGACTACGACCGTCTCCCCCGTCATCCATGCAGCGGCGTCGGAGACCAGGAAGAGCACGGCCCGGGCCACGTCGTCAGGCTCCCCGATGCGCCGAAGAGGGAGACGGCGGGCCACGGCCTCGCCGTGGGACTCCCACAAGGCCCGGGCGAAGTCGGACTTCACCAGCCCCGGCGCCACGGCGTTGACGCGCACGGCCGGGCCCAGCTCCCAGGCCAGCTGGCGAGTCAGCTGGATGAGGGCGGCCTTGGTCACGTTGTAGAAGCCGATGCCCGGTTCCACCGACATGGCGCCGATGGACGACACGTTGACCACGGCTCCCCCCTTGTCGGCCATCGCCGCCCGGTAGGCGCTCCGGGTCCAGGCCAGAGGCCCTTGGAGGTTCACCGCCAGCGTCTTGTCGGCCCGGGCACGGTCGATGTCCAGGGTCGCTCCGAGATAGGGGTTCGTCGCTGCGTTGTTGACCAGGATGTCGAGACCTCCGAAGCGCTCCACGGTGGCGGCCACCGCCCGGCCTATGCCGCGCGATCCCCCGGTCACGAGTGCCACCTTGCCGTCGACCCGCAGGTCCATGGCGTCACACCATACGGCGGGCAGCCGCGGCCCTGGCGATGATCCTGCCACCATGCGGCGCTGGCGGAGGGCCGGCGCCGGGTCCGAGGACTGCGGGATCCCACCGACGTGGTGGGCCGAGGCCGCTGTCGCAGCCCGGCGCGGGGTCGGTGCGCGACAGCCCCTATACGCTGGCCGCGTGGCAGCGACGAACAGGTTGGCCGAGGAAACCAGTCCCTACCTGCGCCAGCACGCCACCAACCCCGTGGACTGGTTCCCGTGGGGCGACGAGGCGTTCGCCATCGCCGAACGCCGTGACGTTCCCGTGTTCCTCTCCGTGGGTTACTCGGCGTGCCACTGGTGCCACGTCATGGCCCACGAATCCTTCGCGAACGAGGAGACCGCGCGCCTCATCAACGAGCGCTTCGTCGCCGTCAAGGTGGACCGCGAGGAGCGCCCCGACGTTGACGCGCTGTATATGGATGCCGTCCAGG
>JBJKRZ010000373.1:0-8693 GCA_046704365.1 Acidimicrobiales bacterium
GCCTCGGACACAGCGGCGGCGGGCTCGTCCGCATCGGACACAGCGGCGGCGGGCTCCTCGGGCGCCGCGCCCTCGGGCTTGGCGGCCCCTGACCCGCCGGCGGCCACCCTCGACCACTCGGCAGCCGACACGGCCTCCCCGCCCTCGGCGGGCTGCCACACCATCTCGCCGGCCTCGTTCTCGACCCACTCACCCTCGGCCCATTCCTCGCCACGGGCCGCCTCCTCCTCGGCCAGCTGGGTCTCGCTCTTGATGTCGACCCTCCAGCCGGTGAGGCGGGCCGCCAGCCGGGCGTTCTGCCCTTCCTTGCCGATGGCCAGCGACAGCTGGTAGTCGCTCACCACCACGGTGGCGGTGCCCGTCACGTCGTCGAGGCGGACCTCACGGACACGTGCCGGTTGCAGGGCGGCCTGGATGAAGTCGACGGGGTCGTCGGAGAAGGGCACCACGTCGATGCGCTCGCCACGCAACTCGTTGGTGACCATTCGCACCCGCGAGCCCCGGGCACCGACGCACGCCCCCACCGGGTCGACGTTGGGGTCGTTGGACCACACGGCGATCTTGGTCCGGTGCCCGGGCTCCCGGGCAGCCGCCTTGATCTCCACCACACCCGAGGAGATCTCGGGCACCTCCAGCTCGAACAGGCGCTTCACCAGGCCGGGGTGGCTCCGGCTGACCACGATCTGAGGACCCTTGGTGGTCTTGCGCACCTCGACGATGTAGGCCTTGAGGCGGGCCCCGTGCTCGTAGCGCTCGTAGGGCACTTGCTCGGCCTGGGGCAGCAGGGCCTCCACCTTGCCCAGGTCCAGCAGGGTGTAGCGGTTGTCGGTCTGCTGCACGATGCCCGTGACGATGTCGCCCTCCCGTCCGGCGTACTCCTCGTACTTGAGGTCGCGCTCGGCCTCGCGGATGCGCTGGAGGATGACCTGCTTGGCGGTCTGGGCAGCGATGCGCCCGAAGTCGTCGGGCGTGTCGTCCCACTCGCGCACCACGTTGCCGTCCTCGTCGAGCTCCTGGCCGTAGACACGGATCTCGCCCGATTCGGGGTCGATGGTCACCACCGCCTCCTCGGCCGCCCCAGGACGGCGCTTGTAGGCGGCCACCAGGGCGTTGGCCAGGGCGTCCAGCAAGGTGTCGACCGAGATGCCCTTGTCGCGGGCGATCTGGCTCAAAGCGTCGAGGAACTCGAAATTCGTCTTGCTCATGGCGTCGTGATCTTCTTCCTGTCGGTTCCCCGCCCACCGTGGCGCCGCCGCTTGCCGCTCTTGCCCGACTGGGCGTCACCTTGCGCCGGCCCCCATTCGAAGACCGTGCGCGCCCGCTCCACCTCATCGAAGGCGAAGTGCCGGAGCGAGCCAGGCGCGGCGGCGGCCCCGTCGCCCCGTGCCGAGCCGGCTTGCGCCTCGTCGCTGCGCAGCACGAAGCCGTCGTCGTCCACCGACTCCAGGCGCCCCGTCACCCGTCGTGCGCCGGGGTCCCCCGACACGGTGCGCACGCTCACGGTCTCCCCCACCGCCCGGGCGAACTGCTGGCGGCTGCGCAAGGGCCGCTCCACACCGGGGCTCGAGACCTCCAGGGTGTAGCGCTGGCCGGGGAGGGGGTCGTGGGCGTCGAGAGCTGCGGAGACCAGCCGGGTCGCCTCGGCGATGGCTTCGAGCTGGGCGCCGCCCGGTCCGTCGACGACGACCCGGACCCTGGCCGGGCGCACCTCCAGGTCGACGAGCTCCAACCCGCTGGGAGCGACGGTGGAGGCGAGCAGATCGAAGAGCTCGTCGACCACGCTCGCTCACCTCCCTACAGGTTCGTCAGCTCCGACCATCCCCGGCTCCCGGCCTTCACCGGGAACCGTCGCTACAGAAAACAGAAGCGTGGGCTGCCCGCCCACGCCTCGGCGTACCACTCCACTTCACCCTGAACGGCGGCTCGCAGTATACCAGCGGCCCTGTTGGCGGTTCCCGGCGCCCCGCCGGCCTGGCGCCTTCTCGGGCGCCGGCCTGGGCCCTGGCGGCCCACCCTGGGCGCTCGTCGGCTCCGCCGTCTGAGACAGGGCCGGGCGGGCCCCCAACGGGGGCACTTCTGCTCTATGGACGCTGCCCCGTTTCGGCGATGCTGCCATCGTGGTCTTCGACGGCAGCACCATGGTGGTCCTCGACGAAGCGGAGTGCCTCCGCCTGCTCGCCTCGCAGCACATCGGGCGGGTGGCTGTCACCGTGGGGGCCGTTCCGGCCGTCTTCCCCGTGAGCTTCGGGCTGGTGGACGGTGCCGTCGTCTTCTGCACGGGCGCCGGGTCCAAGCTCTCGGCTGCCACCAGAGACTCGGTGGTGGCCTTCGAGGTCGACGAGGTCGACCCGGCGCGCCGCCAGGGATGGAGCGTGCTCCTGGTGGGCGTGGCCGAGGAGCTGCACGACCCGGAGCTGGTACGCCGCGTCATGGACTTGCCCTGGGCGGCCTGGGCACCGGGCAGGCGCGTGGTGCGCCTCGTGCCCGAGTACGTCTCGGGACGGCGCATCGCCGGGGACCCCGTGGTGGCGGAGGCGGCTGCCAGCTGAGCCGGCGTTAGCATCTCGCCGAACATGGCGAAGACAGCCGTCCTCACCCCCCAGGCAGACGACTTCCCCCGCTGGTACCAGGACGTGCTGGCCAAGGCCGAGCTGGCCGAGAACGGCCCGGTGCGGGGCACCATCGTCATCCGTCCCTACGGATATGCCATCTGGGAGCGCATGCAGGCGGAGATGGACGCCCGGATCAAGTCCCTGGGCGTGGCCAACGCCTACTTCCCGCTGTTCATACCGCAGGCCTTCTTCTTGAAGGAAGCCGAGCACGTCGAGGGCTTCGCCCCCGAGCTGGCCGTGGTCACCCAGGGAGGCGGCAAGACGCTCGAGGAGCCCGTGGTGGTCCGCCCCACCAGCGAGACGGTGGTCAACTCCTACTTCGCCAAGTGGATCCAGGGACACCGGGACCTGCCCATGTTGCTCAACCAGTGGGCCAACGTGGTGCGCTGGGAGCTACGGCCCCGGCTGTTCCTGCGCACCAGCGAGTTCTTGTGGCAGGAGGGCCACACCGCCCACGCCAGCGAATCCGAGGCCCGGGCCTTCGCTCTGCGGGTGCTCGAGGAGGTGTACCGCGACTTCATGGTCGAGGTGCTGGCCGTGCCCGTGCTCGCCGGCCGCAAGACCGCCAGCGAGCGCTTCGCCGGGGCCGACACCACGTGGACCTGCGAGGGCATGATGCGCGACGGCAAGGCCCTGCAGATGGGGACCAGCCACGAGCTCGGCCAGAACTTCGCCCGGGCCTTCGACATCACGTTCCTCGACGAATCAGGGACCCAGGCCTACACCTGGCAGACCTCGTGGGGTTCCTCCACCAGGCTCATGGGAGCGCTCGTCATGGCCCACGGCGACGACGCCGGCCTGCGCCTGCCTCCCCGGCTCGCCCCGGTGCAGGTGGTGGTCCTCGTCGTACGCGACGAGGACGGCGCCGCACAGGCGGGCGCCCGAGTGGCCGAGGAGCTGCGGGCAAGCGGGGTGAGGGCGGAGGTGGACGGGCGGGTGGACGTCTCCTTCGGTCGACGCGTCGTGGACTGGGAGATCAAGGGCGTCCCCGTGCGCGTGGAGCTCGGGCCCCGCGACGTGGCCAGGGGCGAGGCGGTCCTCGTGCGTCGCCACGACGGCACCAAGCAGTCGGTGCCCCTGGCGTCGCTGGCACAGAACGTGCACCTCTCCCTGGAGCAGGCGCAGGCCGCCTTGTTGGAGGAGGCCGACGCCTTCCGCCGGGCCCGCACGGCCTCGGTGTCCTCGGTCGAGGAGGCGCTGGATGCGGCGGCCGACGGCTTCGCCTCCCTGCCCGCCTCGGCACTGGGCCCCGACGGCGAGAAGCGGGCCAACGACGCCGGGGTGTCGGTGCGCTGCCTGCTCAACGCCGAGGGGGGTCCGCCGGCGCCGGGCACCCCCGACGAGGAGCTCGTCGCCGTGCTGGGCCGCGCCTACTGAGGAGCTTGTGGGGGAGCGGTGCCGCCCACCGTCTTGCGGATGAGGGCGACCTTCTCGCCGGCGCCATTGGCGTCGGTGCCCTGCACCTCGAGCAGCGCCCGGCGGTCGGCCTCGGCCTCGTCCTCGGCGCCCGCCTCGGCGGCGGCCAGCCGGGCCTCGATGCCCTCGGCCACCAGCTTCTCGGCTTCTTCCACCAGGGCGACCACCATGTCGTCCTCGGGGACGACGCGCACGATCTTGCCCTTGATGAACAGATGTCCCTTGCGCCGCCCGGCGGCGATACCGAGATCCGCCTCCCGGGCCTCGCCGGGCCCGTTCACGACGCAGCCCATGACGGCCACCTGGATGGGCAGCCGGCGGTCCTCGAGCGCCTCCTGCGCCGCCTTGGCCACGCCGATCACGTCGATCTCGGCGCGCCCGCAGCTGGGGCAGGCGATGAGGTCGAGACCCTTGCGCTCACGCAGGCCCAGGGCCTCGAGCAGCTGTCGCCCGGCGCGGGCCTCCTCCACTGGGTCGGCGGTGAGCGAGTAGCGGATGGTGTCGGCGATGCCCTCGGCCAGCAAGGTGGCGATGCCGGCCGTGCCCTTCACCAGCCCGGCGGGGGGCGGCCCGGCCTCGGTCACCCCCAGGTGCAGAGGGTGGTCGAAGGTCTCGGAGGCCAAGCGGTAAGCCTCGATCATGAGGGGCACCGAGGAGGCCTTGACCGAGATCTTCACGTCCTCGAAGCCGACCTCGCCGAAGAGCGCCAGCTCCATGCGCGCCGACTCGACCAGGGCCTCGGGGGTGGCGCCCCCGTAGCGCTTGTACAGCTCGGGGTGCAGGGACCCGGCGTTCACCCCGATGCGGATGGGGATCCCCCGGTCGCGGGCCTCTGAGGCCACCAAGCGGATCTCCTCGGGCTTGCGCAGGTTGCCGGGATTGAGCCGCAGGCCCTGGACGCCCGCCTCCAGGGCAGCCAGGGCCATCTCGTGGTGGAAGTGGACGTCGGCCACGATGGGCACGGGCGAGCGGGGGACGATGTGGGCCAGCCCCTCGGCCGCCTCCTTCTCGTTGCAGGTGCAGCGCACGATGTCGGCACCCGCCCCGGCCAGGGCGTAGACCTGGCTCAAGGTGGCTTCCACGTCTGCCGTCTTGGTGGTGGTCATGGACTGGACCGAGACGGGGGCGCCGCCTCCCACGGCGACACCGCCCACGTGGATCTGGCGGGTGGGGCGCCGGGCGCCGGCCAGTTGGGCCAATCGGCTCATGGGCGAACCTCCTCGCCCTCCATTGTGCCGGGTCCCGGGCCGGGCGCGGTCCGACGAGCGGGTCGATCGGCCCGATCGGGCCGATCAGTGGAACGGATTGGCCAACGGATGGGTCACGTCCAGGTAGAAGGCCCCCACCACGATGAAGCCCAGGAAGAGCAGAAAGGCGTAGGCCACCGGAGCCAGCTTGCGTACGTCGGCGTGGTACCGGCGGCCGCGGCGGCTGCGGATGCGCTCGTAGACGGCCACGGCCACGTGCCCCCCGTCGAGGGGGAGCATGGGGACCATGTTCACGATGCCCACGAAGACGTTGATGGACACGAGCACCGCCACGAGCCCGCCCCATCCCGCCTGGGCCCCTTGCACGCCGGTGCGCACGGCCCCGTAGATGGACTGGATGCGCGTGGGGCTGTGCTCGGAGGCTTTGGCCGCCTTGGCGTTGGTGAGGTCGCGCCAGTAGGAGGCCAGCCCGTGCGGCGAGAAGATGTGGCCGAGAGCGGCGAAGGACGCCGTGACGGTGTCGCCGAGCGCCACAAAGGAGTGGCCGAAGGCGCTGAGCGGCCCCACGGAGACGGATCCGTTCGTCAGCTCCACGCCGATACGGCCCTCCGTCTTTCCGTTGGACTGCACCGAGGCGGGGGTGACGGTGAGCTGCTTGGTGGTCCCCTGTCGGTCGACAGCCATCGTCACGGGCTCCCCGGCGTGCCCCTGCACGGCGTTGACCACCATGGTGACGCCGGTCACCGCCTTGCCGTCGATGCGGACGATGACGTCACCGGCGCGCAGTCCCGCCGCCCTGGCCGGGTCCCCTCCGCTGGCGAGCGGGGCGATGGCCTGGACCTTCACCACGCTGGAGGAGGGAATGCCGGCGAAGGCGAAGTAGGTCCAGATGAGCACGAAGGCCATGACTCCGTGCATGGCCGATCCGGCCACCGCCACGAGCAGCCGCTTGCGGAAGGGCTGCTGGCGGTAAGTGCGGGGCTCGTCGTCCGGCTCGACCTCCTCGAGGTTGCTCATGCCGACGATCTTCACGTAGCCGCCCGCCGGGATGGCCTTGATGCCGTACTCCGTCTCCCCCTTGCGGACCGACCACAGTCGAGGACCGAAGCCGAGGAAGTACTCGGTCACCTTCATGTGGCTCCACTTGGCCGTGACGAAGTGGCCGAGCTCGTGGACCATGATCATGACGATGAGCGACACGATGACGATGAGCAGGTCGGTGGTGTGGGTGACCAAGGCGGCCACCACCACCGCCGCCACCACCAGGGCCAGCTCCGTCACGGCGCGTCCGGTGCTGCGCGACGGCGGCCCCTCGGGGGCGCCGGCAGGCTTACCCTCGAGCAGCGTCCCCCCCGGCCAGCTCACGCGGCAGCTCCCAGTCGCACAACGGCGGCCTCGGCCTGGGCTCTGGCCCGCCGGTCGGCCTCCACCACGTCGCCGGCCTGAGCGGCTGCCGGGCTGTCGAAACGCCCCAGGGTCTCGGCCACCACGTGGGCGATGGCGCCCCAGGTGATGCGGCCGCCCAGAAAGGCGTCCACGGCCACCTCGTTGGCGGCGTTCAGCCAGGCAGGCGCCAACCCGCCTGACCTGCCCGCCTCCTCCGCCAGCGCCAGGCAGCGGAAGACGAGGCGGTCGGGAAGCTCGAAGTCGAGCCGGCGCAGGGTGCTCCAGTCCAGGGCACCGAAGGGATGGGCCATGCGCCGGGGATATCCGAGGGCGTAGCCGATGGGCAGGCGCATGTCGGGCAGCGAGAGCTGGGCCACCGTGGCACCATCGGCGAACTCCACCATGGAGTGAACCACCGACTGGGGATGGATGACCACGGTGATGCGCTCGTAGTCGATGCCGAACAGCTCGTGGGCCTCGATCACCTCCAGGCCCTTGTTCATGAGCGTCGAGGAGTCCACTGTGATCTTGGGTCCCATGCGCCAGGTGGGATGGGCCAACGCCTCCTCCACTCCGACCTGCTCGAGCTCCTCCGCACGCCGTCCCCGGAAGGGGCCTCCACTGGCGGTGAGGACCAGGCGCCCCACCTCCTCGGGCCCGACCCCGGCCCGCAAGCACTGGTGCAGCGCACAGTGCTCGGAGTCCACGGGCACGATCTCCGCCCCGGGGGTGAGCCGGGCCCGCTGGACCACCGGCGCCCCGGCGATCAGCGACTCCTTGTTGGCGAGCGCCAGGCGGCGCCCCGACTCCAAGGCGGCCAGCGTGACGGGCAGGCCGGCGAAGCCCACGGCGGCGTTGAGCACGACCTGCCCCCGCCTGGCCACCTCGCACAGGCCGTCCTCGCCGGCCAGCACCTCGGTACCCCTGGGCACGGCCGCCTCCAGGGCGCGGGCAGCCGTCGCGTCGGCCACGGCCACCACCTGGGGGCGCAGGGCCCTGGCCTGGGCGGCGAGCACCTCGACCGAGCGACGGGCAGCGAGGCCCACCACCGTGAAGCGCTCGGGCTCCCGGTTCACGACATCGACGGCCTGGGTGCCGATCGACCCGGTGGAGCCCACGATGCTCACTTCGACGGGGGGGCCCTCGTCGGTGCCGTGGGCGCTGGCCCTGTGCGGATGGACCGGCTGCATCCTCAGCCGAGGTGCATGACGCGCACCAGGTAGTAGGTGGCCGGTAGCACGAAGAGGAGCGCGTCCATGCGGTCGAGCACCCCGCCGTGGCCCGGCAGCAGCGAACCCATGTCCTTGAGCCCGAGGTCGCGCTTGACCAACGACTCGCACAGATCACCCAGCGGGGCCACGACGGCGACCACGACCCCCAGGATGCCAGCCTTGGCGGGAGTCCAGGGGTGCACGTGGCCGGTGATGAACACCGAGGCCACGACGGCGAGCACGGCACCCCCCAGCCAGCCCTCCCAGGTCTTGTTGGGACTCACGTGCGGCGCCAGCTGGTGCCGTCCCAGCCACGATCCCACCGCCAGCGCCCCCACGTCGGCCCCCACCGTGGCCACCACCGCCCCCAGGGCGAACGCCACCCCGTGGCGGTGCGGGTAGATGGAGGGCGCCAGGATGAGGGCGGCGAAGGAGCCGAGGATCCCCACCCAGGCGAAGCCGAGGACCGTGGAGGAGATGCCCACCACCGGCGCCCCCCGGTCGGCGCCCACCAAGTACCAGATCATCGAGGTGACCACCAGCAGGGCGGCCACCAGGGGCAGGGCGGCGACCCCCTTGTCGTAGGCGGCGATCATCACCCCCACCGTGGCCACCAACCCGAGAAGGGTGGCGGGGTGCATGCCGGCGCGCCGGAACGAGGCGTAGGTCTCGGCGGCTGCCAACGTCACGCCCACCGTGGCCAGCACCACCGTGGCCAGAGGGCCCAGGGCGAAGCAGCCCAGGACCACGCCCGCCACCACCAGGCCCGTGACGACCGCCACCGGCACGTTGCCCCCGCCGCCCTGTCCGCCCTCGCTGCCACCGGTCGGGGGGGGGCGGGTCCCCCTGGCCGACCGGGC
>JBJKRZ010000374.1:0-3196 GCA_046704365.1 Acidimicrobiales bacterium
GTGCAGCTCCATGGTCACGAGCACCTCCCCCACGAAGGCCGAGACCCGCTCGAAGCTCAAGGTGACCATGGTCACCCGCCACCCGTCGTTCTCCTCCCCCACCCGGTTGGCGACCGGCACGCGCACCTCGTCGAGGAAGAGCTCGGCGAACTCGCTCGTGCCCGAGATGGTCTGCAGCGGGCGCACGTCGATGCCCGGGGCGTCCATGGCCATGGCGAGCCAGGTGATGCCCTTGTGCCTGGGCCCCTCGTCGGAGGTGCGCACCAGCAGCTCGCAGAAGTCGGCCACCTCGGCGTGCGACGTCCAGATCTTCGATCCGCTCACGACGTAGTGGTCCCCGTCGCGTACCGCTCGCGTGCGCAGAGCGGCCAGGTCGCTGCCGGCGTCGGGCTCGGAGAATCCCTGGCACCACACCTCGTCGCCGCGCAGGATGGGCGGCAGGAATCGGGCGCGCTGCTCGGGGGTACCCTCGGCGGCGATGGTGGGGCCGGCGTGCAGGAGCCCCACGAAGTTCACCCCCACGTAGGGAGCGTGCGCCCGTCCCAGCTCCTCCAGGTAGACGAGGGCCTCCACGGGACCGGCCCCCCGTCCGCCGCCCTCGGTGGGCCAGTCGATGCCGGCGTAGCCGGCGTCGTGGAGCATGCGCTGCCAGGCGGTGTCATAGGCACGGCGCGCCGCCCAGTCCTGTGGCGACGGCGGCGGGGCCAAGGTGGGCACGACCTGCTCCAGCCAGGCCCGCAGCTCCTTGCGGAAGGCCTCCTCGGCCTGGCTGTAACGGAGGTCCACCGCTCGCCCCTACGGGGCCAGGTGGTCCAGCCCGTAGAGGGCGATGGCGTTGGCCCGCACGATCTTGCGCTTGTCCTCGTCGCTCAAGCCGGCCATCTGCCGCTCGGCCACGTCCTTGGTGTGCGGCCACGTGGAGTCCGAGTGCGGATAGTCCGACTCGTAGGTGATGCGGTCGACGCCGATCTCCTCCACCGAGCGCAGCCCGTGGGCGTCGTCGAAGAAGCAGCCGGTGACCTGGCGGCGGAAGTAGCTCGATGGGCGCTCGGGCACCTTGTCGGCCACCCCGCCCCAGCCCCGGTTCTCCTCCCACACAACGTCGGCGCGTTCGAGGATGTAGGGGATCCATCCGATCTGGCCCTCGGAGGAGGCGAGCTGCAGGGTGGGGAAGCGCACCAGCACCCCCGAGAACAGGAAGTCGACCACCGAGAAGGTGGCGTTGGTGTGCGTGAGCGTCGACCCCACCGCCGGCGGGGCGTCCCCCGAGGTGGAGGGCATCTTGGAGGAGGAACCGATGTGCATGTTCACCACCGTGGACGTCTCGGCGCAGGCGGCGAAGAAGGGGTCCCAGTAGTTCTGCGGGTCGTGCACGGAGGGCAGGCCCAAAAAGGGCGGGATCTCGCTGAAGCACACCGCTCGTACGCCGCGCTGGGCGTTGCGCCGCACCTCGGCGGCAGCCAGCTCGGCGTCCCACAGGGGCACGAGACACAAGGGCACGAGCCGCCCGCCCGACTCGCCGCACCACTCCTCCACCATCCAGTCGTTGTAGGCCTCGACACAGAGCAGGCCCAGCTCCTTGTCCTTGGCCTCCAGAAAGGTCTGGCCGCAGAACCTGGGGAAGGTGGGGAAGCACAGCGACGCCTCGATGTGGTTCACGTCCATGTCCTCGAGGCGGGGCTTCACCTGGTAGGCACCGGGTCGCATGTCCTCGAAGGTGATCCCCTTCATCGTCACCTGGTCGCGCGGCACGCCGGCGGCGGCGTCGAGGCGCAGCAGCGGGCGGCGCAGCTCCTCGTAGTACCACCAGTCGGTGGGCACTCCCTCGGTGCCCGGCTTCACCGTCAGCTTGCCCCCCACGAAGGTGATCTCGCCCATGGGGGCCCGCACCACCCGGGGACCGACCTCCGCATACTTGGCCGGGAGGCGGTCGCTCCATACCGTGGCCGGCTCGACCACGTGGTCGTCCACAGAGACGATGCGGGGGATCTCGGCCATGGCCGGCAGCATAGCCAAGGGACCTGACGCACCGTCAGGTCCAGCCCGGAGGAGCAGCGGCACACCCCGGTCCTAGGCTCTTGTCGATGCGGGCCGTGGTCCTCGACATGGACAAACGCAGTATCGCCGAACGCCACCGTCTCGGCCTCGACAAGAGCGACGAGATGTGGAAGGGCGTGCTGCACATGGTTCCCCCTGCCTCTGAGAGACATCAATCGATCGAGGCCGAACTGCTCGTCGCCCTGCGACCTCGTGCCCACGCACGGGGTCTGCGTATCCGGCCAGAAACCGGAGTGTTCGCCGGCTCCGACGACTACCGGGTGCCGGATGTCGTCGCATACTCCGAGGAGGCGAGGAGCGATCGCGGTGTCGACGGCGCACCGGCGCTAGTGGTGGAGGTGCGCTCCCCGGGCGACGAGACGAACGACAAGGTGCCGTGGTACCTCGAGCGGGGAGCAGGCGAGGTGCTCGTCGTCGACGGCGACAGCTTGGTGCTCGAGCTCTTCACTGCTGAAGGCAGCGTGCCGACCGAGACCGACGGCGCAGTGATCCTCCAGTCGCTCGGCGGAGTGCGGATCTGCCCCGGTGACGACACCCTGGTCGTCGACGGGACCGCGCTGGAGCTCTGAGCGGCCGCTCGTCTCACCAGTCGACCGGGCCGAGCAGCCGGGCGCGGTGCCAGCCGGCGTCACCCCATGCGCCGGCCAGCGACCAGGCCCGCTTCATCCACAGGTGCAGGTCGTGCTCCCAGGTGTAGCCGAGGGCCCCGTGGACCTGCAGGGCCACGGACGCCGCCAAGCACGCTGCGTCGGAGGCGGCCGCCTTGGCCATCGACACGTGCATGGAAGCTTCGGGCTCGGCCTCGTCGAGCGACCAGGCGGCCCTGTAGACGAGGGGACGGGCGAACTCGACGCGCACCAGGGCGTCGGCCAGGTGGTGCTTCACGGCCTGGAACGATCCGATGGGTACGCCGAACTGCACCCGCGCCTTGGCGTAGTCGGTTGCCATCGACACCAGGCGCTCGGCCACGCCCACGAGCACGGCGGCCGCTGCCCACGCCCCCCGGTCGGCCGCCGCCCGCCACGCCCCGGCGGCGTCCCCACCGTCGGCCACGACGCTTCCTGTGCCGAGCACCGCCCCCACGTCGGTAAAGCGCCGGGCCCCGTCGATGCTGCGCCCGGTCCCCTCCGCCCCAGGG
>JBJKRZ010000375.1:0-12125 GCA_046704365.1 Acidimicrobiales bacterium
GCGTCCTCCGACGCCACCACCACGTCGGCGTTGCCCACCAAGCCGATCCCCCCGCCCAGGCAGAAGCCGTGCACGGCGCAGACGACGGGGACCTCGCAGTCGTAGACGGCGGCGAAGGCGGCGGCACAGCCGCGGTTGACGCCCACCAGCGCCTCGTCCCCCTTGGCCTGGACCTCCTTGATGTCGATCCCGGCGCAGAAGCCGCGTCCCTCGGCGCGCAGCACCACCACCCGCACCTCGGGGTCAGCTCCGGCGGCGTGCAGCGCCTCGGCCAGGGCGAACCAGGCGGCCACGTCGAGCGCGTTCACCGGTGGCACGTCGATCACCACTTCGGCGGTCCCCGGCGACCGGCTCGCTCGTTCGATGCCCATGTCGGCTCGGACACTAGTTTGAGGCGGCCGAATCGAGGAGGTGGCCGTGGCCGAGCCGGCTGGAGGCCCGCTGGACTTCACCGGCCGGGCGGTGCTCGTGACGGGCGGGACGCGCGGAGTGGGGCGCGGCATCGCCGAGGCCTTCGTGGGGGCGGGAGCCGACGTGGTGGTGTGCGCCCGTCACGCCCCCGACGACCTTCCTGGGCGGGAGCAGGCCGGCGCCAGCTTCGTCGCCGCCGACGTCCGCAGGGCCGAGGACGCCGCCGCCGCCGTGGAGGCGGTGATCGAGCGCCATGGGCGCCTCGACGTGCTGGTCAACAACGCCGGGGGGTCCCCGACGCTGTCGGCGGCAGAGGTATCGCCCAACTTCTTCACGTCGGTGGTGGCCCTCAACCTGCTGGCGCCCTTCTTCTGCTCCCAGGCCGCCAACGCCGTGATGCAGGCCCAGGCCGACGGTGGCTCCATCGTGAACATCGCCAGCATCTCGGCCCTGCGGCCCTCGCCGGGGACCGCCGCCTACGGCGCCGCCAAGGCCGGCCTGGTCAACCTCACCCGCACGCTGGCCATGGAGTGGGCCCCGAGAGTGCGGGTGAACTGTGTGGTGGCGGGCCTGCTCGAGACCGAGGCCAGTGCCGACCACTACGGCGGAGCGGCCGGCCTGGCCGCCGTGGCCGGCACCGTCCCCCTGGGGCGCATGGGCTCGCCCGCCGACGTGGCCGGGGTGTGCCTGTTCCTCGCCTCCCCGCTGGCCGCCTACGTGAGCGGCGCCGCTGTCGAGGCGCACGGCGGCGGCGAGCGTCCACCCTTTCTGACCGCGATGGGTGGCTGAGGGGCGACCACTTTACGCAACAACTGCACAACAATCCCCAAGGGCGGCTGGCCGGGGCGGCCCGGCATCAAGCCTGCGTCCCAGGCAGTCGATACCCCAGCCGTGGACAGCGACTGGCGCCAGGCCACCCCTTCTCCGCGCATCGGGCTCGACGGCTCCCCCATGCTCGAGTTCCAGCCCGCTGTCGACCTCACCACCGGACGGCTGCTCGGCTTCGAGGCCCTGCTGCGCTGGGCGCACCCCACCCGCGGGGTGATCCCTCCCTCGGTGCTCGTGCCCTGGGCCGAGTCCAACGACCAGATCGTGGCCCTCAACGCCTGGGTGCTCGAGGAGGCGTGCCGGCGGGCCAGCACGTGGCCCTCGCACGTGCAGATCGCCGTCAACTGCTCGCTCGTGCAGCTCCGCCACCACCAGGCCTCGGCGGCTGCATCGATGGCGCTGCGCAAGAGCGGGCTCAACCCCGACCGCCTGACCGTGGAGGTCACCGAGGCGGCGGTGGCCGACGAGCAGGCCAATCGCGACCTGCACACCCTGGTGCGCAGCGGCGTCCACCTGGCCGTGGACGACGTGGGGACCAGCTGGGCCACCCTCGAGAACCTCCGCCGCTTCTCCATCGAGGTGGCCAAGATCGACCGGTCCTTCATCGGCGCCCTGGAACAGCGTGACGGCATGAACCGTGCCATCGTGCAGGCCATCGTCCAGGTCAGCCATTCGCTGGCCATGAGCACAGTGGCCGAGGGCGTGGAGACGGCGATGCAGGTGGCCGCCTTGCAGGAGCTGGGCGCCGACGTCGCCCAGGGGTTCTTCTTCGCACCGCCGCTGCCCGCCGAGGAGGCGCAGGAGATGGCCAACCAGGAACCCCCGCTCCTGTTCTCCCTGGGCGGCCGCCACAACGAGACGAACCCGAGCTTGGCAGCACGCTAGGAGCGCCCGGCCCGGGGCGGGCTGGTCCTCTCAGGCACGGAGAGTGGAGTGGGCCGCGACAAGCGTGCTCTTATATCGCCCCGTGAAGCTCGCCGTCCCCACAGAGACGCGGGCCGGTGAGCGACGGGTGGCCATCGTCCCCGAAGTCGCCGGCCGCCTGGTCCAGGCAGGCGTCGACGTCGCCGTGCAGAGCGGCGCCGGTGCCGGCGCCCACTTCCCCGACGACCTCTACGCCGACAAGGGCGCCACGGTCGCCGAGCTCGCCCCGGTGCTGGAGGGCGCCGCCCTGGTGGCCGGCGTGCAGGCACCGGGCCCCGAGGAGGTGGCGCGTCTCCCCCAGGGCGTCAGCCTGGTGAGCTTCCTGCAGCCGGCCAGCCAGCTCGAGGTGGTGCAGGCCCTCGTCTCCAGGGGCGCCACGGCCTTCAGCCTCGACCTGCTCCCGCGCATCAGCCGCGCCCAGTCCATGGACGCCCTGTCCTCACAGGCCACCGTGGCCGGGTACCTGGCCGCCCTGGCCGGCGCCGAGCGACTGCCCAAGTTCTTCCCCATGTTCATGACAGCGGCGGGCACGGTTCCCCCCGCCAAGGTGCTGGTGCTCGGAGCGGGAGTGGCCGGCCTGCAGGCCATCGCCACCGCCCGGCGCCTGGGCGCCCAGGTGCGCGCCTACGACGTGCGGGCAGCGGCCAAGGAGGAGGTGCAGTCACTGGGGGCGGCATTCGTCGAGCTCGAGCTCGAGACCCAAGAGGGTTCGGGAGGCTACGCCCGCGAACAGTCCGAGGAGTTCCTGGCCCAACAGCGCGAGCTCATCGGCAACGAGGTGGCCGCCGCCGACGTGGTGATCACCACCGCCGCCGTACCGGGGCGCAAGGCACCGGTGCTGGTCACCACGGCCATGGTGGAGGCCATGACCGAGGCCTCGGTCGTGGTCGACATGGCGGCCGACGGCGGCGGCAACTGCGAGCTCACCCGCGCCGGCGAGGAGATCGTCCACCAAGGGGTGGTGGTGTACGGGATGAGCAACCCGCCGGCGGGCATGCCCACCCACGCCAGCTTCCTGTACTCCCGCAACGTCTTCAACTTCCTGTCGCTCATGCTGGCCGACGGCGAGCTCCGCCCCGACTTCGACGACGAGATCGTGGCCGGCACCTGCGTCGTGCGCCAAGGCGAGGTGGTGCACCAGCCCACAGCCGAGCTGCTCTCCAAGGAGGCATCGTGATCGTCGCCGCCGCCGGGCCGGGCCTGGTGGGTCTGCTCACCGTGTTCGTCCTGGCCGCCTTTGTGGGCTACGAGGTCATCTCCAAGGTCCCGAGCATCCTGCACACGCCACTCATGTCGGGCTCCAACGCCATCCACGGGATCATCCTCGTGGGCACCATGATCGTCCTGGGTCAGGCACACGGGACCGCCCAGCTCGTCCTGGGGTTCCTCGCCGTGGTGCTGGCCACCTTGAACGTGGTGGGCGGATTCGTGGTCACCGACCGCATGCTCGAGATGTTCAAGGCCCGCCAGCCGGGGCGGCCCTCGACGGAGGCCGACACGGACAGCGGGGAGAAGCCGTGAGCCGCGCCACCGCCACCGACCTCGTCTACCTGCTGGCCATCATCGGCTTCATCCTCGCCCTGAAGGGCCTGAGCTCGCCCCGCCACGCCCGTCGCGGGAACCTGGTGGGGGCCGCCGGGATGATCGTGGCGGTGGCGTGGACGTTCTCCGAGCCGGGCGTGTACGGCAGCACCCGCAACCTGGTGCTCATCGTGGTGGCCGTCGTCATCGGCACCGCCATCGGGATTCCCGCTGCCCGGCTCGTGAAGATGACGGCCATGCCCCAGATGGTCGCCTGCTTCAACGGCGTGGGCGGCGGGGCGGCGGCGCTCGTGTCGATCACCGAGTTCATCGCCCTGCCCCATTCCACCATCGCCCTGTACAAGATCGGCGAGGTCCTCTTCGGCGTGGTGGTGGGCTCGGTGTCCCTGGCGGGCAGTGCCGTGGCCTTCGCCAAGCTCCAGGAGCTCGTCACCGGCCGCCCCATCACCTATCCGGCGCAGCAGCCCGTCAACGCCTTCATCGGGTTGGCCATCCTGGGACTGGTGGCCGCCGTCGTGGGCACGGCCTCCACGCCGTTGCTCGCCATCGTGCTGGGGCTGTCGCTGGTGCTCGGCGTCGCCTTCGTCCTGCCCGTGGGCGGTGCCGACACCCCCGTCCTCATCTCGCTGCTCAACTCCTTCACCGGACTGGCGGTGGCCGCTTCGGGATTCACCTTGAACAGCGACCTGCTCATCGTGGCCGGCACGCTGGTGGGTGCGTCGGGCATGCTCCTCACCCGCATGATGAGCGCTGCCATGGGGCGCTCGATCACCAACATCCTCTTCAGCGCCTTCGGCTCCGTGATCACCGCCGGCACCGGCGAAGGGGTGGAAGGGCGCTCGGTGCGCTCGGGGACGCCCGAGGACGTCGGGGTACTGCTGGCCTACGCCCGCAAGGTGGCCATCGTGCCCGGCTACGGCCTGGCCGTGGCCCAGGCCCAGCACACCGCCCGCGAGCTGGCCGACGCCCTGGCCGAGCGGGGGGTCGACGTCTACTACGCCATCCACCCCGTGGCAGGGCGCATGCCCGGGCACATGAACGTCCTCCTGGCCGAGGCCAACGTCCCCTACGACCAGCTCAAGGAGATGGACCAGGCCAATCCCGAGATGCCCACCACCGACGTCGCCCTGGTGGTGGGGGCCAACGACACGGTCAACCCGGCCGCCAACAACACGCCGGGCAGCCCCATCTACGGCATGCCCATCGTGCACGCCGACGAGGCGCAGAACATCGTGTTCCTGAAGCGCTCCATGCGTCCCGGCTTCGCCGGCATCGACAACGAGCTGCTCTACGACCCCAAGACGACCATGCTCTTCGGGGACGCCAAGGAGTCGCTCACCAAGCTCGTGGCGGCCGTCAAGGTCGCCTAGGGGCGGCCTCGGTCAGGGCGGCCCATTCGGCTCGCCCCTGCCGGGCACCAGCTGCCTAGCTGGCAAGCTAGAGCCGTGTTCCTGTTGTCGGCCGTGTCGGGCACCAGCTCGCTCGTCGTGCTCCTGCTCGCCGTCTTCGGCGCCTCGGCCGTGGAGATGGTGGAGGCCCTCACCATCGTGGTGGCCGTGGGGACCACCCGCGGATGGCGACCCGCCCTCCACGGCGCCGGCGTCGCCGTGGGCGTGCTGGCCGTGCTGGTGACAGCGGGCGGCGTTCCTCTCGTGCGCTACGCGCCGATCAACGGGCTCCGGGTGGCGGTGGGAGCGCTGTTGCTCCTTCTCGGTCTGAGTTGGCTGCGCAAGGCCGTGCTGCGCGCCGGCGGGGTGGTGGCCCGCCACGACGAGGACCTCATCTACGCCGAGACGGTCTCCGAGCTCTCTGCTCACGACGGTGCCGGCCGCCAGGGGTACACCGAGGGCTTCGGCGTGGCGTTCAAGGGCGTCTTTCTCGAGGGTGTCGAGGTCGTGCTGATCGTCATCAGCCTCGGTGCCAGCCAGAACCGCCTCGAGGCGGCGGCGGGGGCGGCAGGGGCGGCAGCCGTGCTGGTGGCCGCTGCCGGCCTGGTCGTGGCCCGGCAGCTGTCCGAGGTACCGGAGAATCTCCTCAAGCTCGTGGTGGGCGTGATGCTCACGAGCTTCGGCACCTTCTGGATCGGGGAAGGTGCCGGCGCCCTTTGGCCGGGGTCCGACGCCAGCCTGCCCGTGCTGGTGGCCCTGTTCGCCCTGTCCGCCGGCGGGTTGGTGGCCTGGTTGCGCCGGACGTCGCCCGCTCCACCTGAGCGGCCCGAACCAGAACCACAAGAGGCGCGGGTGTGAGGGCGGCGGGTGCGAGGGCGGGAGGTCTCTGCAAGGCCCTCGGACGCGGGCTGTGGCACTTCGTGGTGGGCGACAGTCCCGAGTTCCTGGTGGCGGTGATGGTGCTCGTGGGCTTCGCCTTGGGGCTGCACGCTGCTCACGTCGCCGTGTGGGTGGGCCTGCCCGTGCTGGTGGTGGGCGTCCTCGCCGCCAGCGTGTGGCGCCGGCAGCGGGTAGGGCGCGCCCCCGGGGCCGAGCGCCGCTGACAGTCAGCTGTCCGGGCTCTCCTGTCCGGGCCCCCGGGCGCTATCAACGAGGTGGGCGCCGTCCAGCTGCACCGTGGCGTCGGTGGCCATCCGCTCCTGGCGAAGGAGATGACGGGCCTCGGCCCGCGCCTGCTGACGCTCGTGCTTCGAGCGTTCGAGCTGGTCGCCGGTCTGTCGGGCGAGCGCCTTGGCCTCGGCAACACCCCCCTCGTCCCCGGCGAACACCGCCGCACCGAGGAGACGGATGGCGCTCCGGTGGCGCCAGCGCCACGCCAGCTCCCCCGGCCACACGCGCACCTGGGTCCGACCCAAGCGCCACCACCCCCGCACCCCGGCCCGGCCCAGGCGCGCCGAGCTCCAAAGGTTGAGCGCCAGCTGCCGCCCGTAGCGCCCCGCAGGGGCCTCGAGGCGCTCGGCGATGTGGTCCCACCAGGCGTAGGCGGCCAAAAAGGTGGCGGGCACGAGCACCACCTCGGCCCACCACAGGCCCACCGCCCCCAACAGGAAGATGGCGGCCAGGCCCACGAGCACCGCCCACAACCGCAGAAGCGAACGCGACGAGCGCACCTGCGCCTGGTCGGGCACCGCCGGCGGGGCGAATCGCAGCGTCGAGCCCGACAGCCTGGTTCCGCACCAGGGGCAGAATTGTGACGGCGTCGGAACCGCCCGCCGGCAGCCCGGACAGGCCAGGGCAGCCTCCTGGACCATGGTCAAGGTGAATACCACATTGGAGCCGGTCCCAACCGGCCGGGCTCAACCGACGCCGCTGGGCAGCCCGGCGCCCACAGGGTCGTCGAGCTGGGCGAACAGGAGGAGCCCCTGGCTGGTGGGCCGCGTGGCCGACACCACCACCTCCACGGCGTGCCGGCCCACGAGTTGCTCGGCCCCGTTCACCACCACCATGTCACCGTCGGGGAGGTACCCGACGCCCTGGCCGGGCTGGCGACCAGCCTTGACCAGGTCCACGTGCAGGTGCTCCCCGGGCATGTGCCGAGGCGCCATGTCGGCGGCCAGGCGCCGCAAGTTGAGGGCGCTCAGGCCCGCCTCCTCCGCACGAGCCTCCAGCTCGGGCGAGCAGGTGGCCAGGCGCAGCCCCAGGCGCCGTGCCAGGACGAGGGCCTTCTCCTCGGTGCCGGCCCGCTCGGGCACCTCCGACTCGTCCACCCTCACGACGACCCCCTGGCGTCGAAGGGCCTCCAGGCACTCGAGGCCGGCGCGAGCCCGGCGGGCGGCCACCGGGTCGGGCCCGCCCACGAGGGCCGTCGCCTCGTCGAGCACGAAGCGGGGGACCACCAGCCCGCCGGGGAGCAGCCCGCTGGTACCGAGCGCCAGGAGGTGGCGCTCCAGCACGGCTGAGGTGTCGACGAGCAAGGCCTCTGTCGACAAAGCCGGGGGCCGATCGAGCAGATGCCCCATGCCGGCGGCCCGCACGATCTCCTTGCCCTTGGCCACCCCCAGGCGCACCCCGCCGGCGCACAGCACCCAGGCCAGCACTGCCGCCAAGGGATAGCCCACCGTGGAGTGCACGAGCGCCACCAGCGACAGGCCGAGGGCCAAGCCGAGCAGCAGGCCCGTGGTGCCGACCAGGGAACCGGCGAACACCTCGGTGGGCGGCATGCTCCGGAGCCGACCCACGGCCCGGCGCAGGCCGACGTCCGACAGTCGGCCCACGACCCCGGCGAGCACGTAGGTGAACAAGGTGAACAAGGTGACGGTGACCACGGTGGCGACCGAGCCCTGGCCCAGGTGATGGGCGAGCTGGAGCCCCGACACCACTCCCACCAGCACCAGAAGGAGCCGGAAGACCTCGACGAAGACCACGTTGCCCCCCGCCCGCCATCCCCGTCGGGCACCGTCCATTTTACCGCCTGCAAGCATTTTGGGGGCGCGCCGCAGGGGGCGCGAGGATGGGCCCAGCTCGTGGAGGAGATGCCCGTGGCCAGCACCCCCGCCCTGTCGGCCGACGACTTCGACCTGTCCGACCTGGAGTTCTGGGCCCGGCCTGTGGAGGTCCGAGAAGCGGCGTTCCGGGTCCTGCGCGCCGAGCGCCCCATCGCCTTCTACGAGGAGATGGAGCTCGCGGAGTCCGCCATCCCCATCCCTGCCGGGCGGGGGTACTGGGCCCTCACCCGCCACGCCGACATCGTGGAGGTGAGCAGGCACCCCGAGCTCTACTGCTCGGGGCAGTCGGGCTCGACCATCGTCGACATGCCCGTGGAGCTGCTCGAGTTCTTCGGCTCCATGATCAACATGGACGACCCCCGCCACTCCCGCCTGCGACGGATCGTCTCGGCCGCCTTCAACCCCCGCATGGTGAAGAGCGTGGAGGACACCATCGAGCAGGTGGCCGACGAGATCATCGACACCGTGGCTCCCCTGGGCAGCTGCGACTTCGTCACCGAGGTGGCTGGACGACTGCCGCTCAAGGTCATCTGCGACATGATGGGCGTGCCCGAGAGCGACTACGACCGTGTCTTTCACTGCTCGAACGTCATCTTGAGCTCCGGCGACACCGAGTACGTCCCCGAGGGCGCCGACGTGGTGCTGGCCTTCCTCGAGGCGGGCAACGAGCTGGCCTCGCTCATGGACGACCTGGCCGCCCGGCGCCTCGAGCACCCCACCGGCGACCTCACCTCCGAGCTCGTGCACGCCAATGTCGACGGAGAGTCGCTCACCCGCTCCGAGCTGGCCTCGTTCTTCATCTTGCTGCTGGTGGCGGGCAACGAGACCACCCGCACCGCCATCAGCCACGGGCTGTGGGCGCTCACCCAGCATCCCGAGCAGCGCCGGGCCTGGGCGGAGGATTTCGAAGCGCTGGCGCCGACGGCGGTCGAGGAGATCGTCCGGTGGGCCTCGCCGGTCATCTTCATGCGCCGCACGCTCACGGCACCGACCGTGCTCTCTGGCCAGGCCCTCGACGAGGGGGACAAGGTCGTCCTCTTCTACAACTCCGCCAACCGCGACGAGGCCGTGTTCGAGGCGCCCGAGCGCTTCGACATCCGCCGCCATCCCAACCCCCACGTGGGCTTCGGGGCGGCCGGGCCTCATTTCTGTCTGGGAGCGCATCTGGCCCGGCGGGAGATCACGGTCATGTTCCGGGAGCTCTTCAAGCGTCTTCCCGACGTCGTGGCCTCCGGAGAACCCGTCCGCTTGCGTTCGAATTTCATCAACGGCGTCAAGCACCTGCCCTGCACCTACACACCGGTGGCATGACCCTGGGCGCTCCGCTGCGCTTCGAACCGCTCGCCCCCGACCTGTGGCGTGACCCCTACCCGCTGTACCGTCGACTGCGGGATGAGGACCCGGTGCACCAGGTTGCCGACAGGGGGTTCTGGGCCCTCTCGCGCTTCGAGGACGTGTTCGGCGCCCTCACCGACACCGAGACCTTCTCCTCGGCGCAGGGCCTGACCTTCGAGCACGACGAGATCACCACGCTGGGGCTGGCCCCCACCCTGGTCATGATGGACCGCCCCCGCCACACCGAGTACCGGCGCCTCGTCAACGGGCTGTTCACCCCTCGCCAGGTGGCGCAACTGGAGCCACTGGTCCGCTCCTTCACCCGCCAGCGCCTCCAAGAGCTGGCCGGTGCTGGTGGCGGCGACCTGGTGGCCGAGCTGGCCGGCCCGCTGCCCTCACTCGTCGTGGCCAGCTTTCTGGGTGTCCCCGATGGCGACCGGGAGCTGTTCGGCGGGTGGAGCAGCGCCATCGTGTCGGCCAACGCCACCGGCAGCGTCCTGGCCGCTCGCCAGGCGCTGGTCGAGCTGTACGGCTATTTCACCGAACTGCTCGAGCAGCGACGCCGCTCGCCCGCCGACGACATGGTGTCGGCGCTTGCCGCCGCCCGTCTCGGCGGCCGGCCGCTGTCGGTGGAGGAGGTCCTCGGCTTCTGCTTCGTCATGATCGCCGGCGGCAACGACACCGCCTCGGGCCTCATCTCGGGGACGGCCGCCGCCCTCACCGAGCACGGCGACGAGCGCCGCCGGCTGCTGGCGGACCCCGGGATGGTGCCCTCGGCCGTGGAGGAGCTGTTGCGCTACGTGAGCCCCGTCCAGGGCCTGTCGCGCACTGTCACCCGCCCCGTCGTCCTCCACGGCGCCTCGATCCCCGAGGGAACCAAGGTGCACCTGCTCTACGGCTCGGCCAACCGCGACGAGCGCGAGTTCGGCCCCAGCGCCGGGACCCTGGACGTGAGCCGGCGGGGGCGGCGGATGCTCGCCTTCGGTAGCGGGCCCCACCACTGCCTGGGCGCCGCAGCGGCCCGTCTGCAGGGCCGTGTCGTCATCGAGGAGCTGCTCGCCGTCGTGCCCGACTTCGAGGCAGACCTCGACGCCGGCCGCTACGCTCCCGGCCCTTTCACCCGGCGCTTCGAGTACCTCCCGCTTCGGGCTCGACCGTCGCCCTGAGGATGCCCGGATTCAAGCATTACTGTCGTTCCGACAGGTAGGACGCGTCCCCGCCCGAGGCGGCAGCTCCAGGGAGGAGGAAGGGTGACCGAGCAGATGCCCCGCCCGATGGGACACGGCATCAAGCAGCGCGACGTGATCAAGATGACCGCTCAGGAGGTCGAGGCGTTCATTCACGAACGTCGGCCCATGACCATGTGCTCGGTCAACCACGACGGGTCAATCCACGCCGTGGCCATGTGGTACGGGTTCCTCGAGGGTTGCGTGGCGGTGGAGACCAAGGCCAAGTCGCAGAAGGCCGTCAACCTGCGACGCGACGGCCGGGTCACCTGCCTCTTCGAGGACGGAGACAGCTACGAGGAGCTCCGAGGCGTCGAGCTCGTAGGCAAGGCGGAGATCGTGGAGGAGCCCGAGCGCATGTGGGAGCTCGGGGTCGACGTCTTCGGGCGTTACTACGTCCCCTTCACCGAGGAGATGGCCCCCTTCGTGGAGGCCATGCTGAACAAGCGGGTGGTGATCAAGGTCCACGTGGAGCGCGTGGTGTCGTGGGACCACCGCAAGCTGGGCCTGGCGCCCACCCGGCCCTCTCTGTGAGGCGCCGGTCCCCTGCCTCGGTACTGGAACAGGTTCCATCCCGGCGGTAGGGTCGGCGGCCGGGAGGATCGCGGGGAGAGGGGCAGATGATCTTGGACCGCTTCGCCCTGAGCGGGCGGGCCGCTGTGGTGACCGGTGCCGGAAGAGGCATCGGTGCGGCCACGGCCCTGGCGCTGGCCGAAGCGGGAGCCGACGTGCTGGTGTCGGCCCGCACCGAGGAGCAGCTCGAAGAGGTGGCGCGCCGCCTGCGCTCCACGGGCCGCCGGGCCGAGGTGGTGGTGGCCGACCTCGACGACCTGGAGGCGCTGTCAGGGCTGGCCGGCCAGGCGGCCAAGGCCTTCGGGCGTCTGGACATCGTGGTCAACAACGTGGGGGGCACGATGCCCCGGGCCTTTTTGGACACCTCCCCGCGCTTTTTGGAGGCGGCCTTCCACTTCAACGTGGCCACCGCCCACGCCCTCACGCGCGCCGCCGTCCCCCACATGCTCGACGCCGGTTGCGGAGCAGTGGTCAACATCTCCTCGGCCATGGGCCGCACCCAGGGCCGGGGGTTCCTGGCCTACGGCACGGCCAAAGCCGCCCTGGCCCACTACACCCGCCTGGCCGCCACGGACCTGGCCCCGCGCATCCGCGTCAACGCCGTGGCCGTGGGGTCGGTGGCCACCTCGGCCCTCGAGGTCGTGCTCACCGACGACGCCCTGCGCCGCACCATGGAGCAGACCACGCCGCTCAAGCGCATCGGCGACCCCGAGGACATCGCCGCCGCCGTCGTGTACCTGTGCTCCCCGGCGGCCGGCTACGTGACGGGCAAGGTGCTCGAGGTGGACGGCGGCCTGGACCGGCCCAACCTGGACATGGGGATGCCCGACCTGTGAGCGACCGCTTGCGGGTGGTGCTGTGGGGGACGGGGAACGTGGGGCGCCACGCCCTGG
>JBJKRZ010000376.1:0-2973 GCA_046704365.1 Acidimicrobiales bacterium
GAGCTGGACCTCTCCACGGTGGAGCCGTCGTTGGCGGGCCCGGCACGCCCGCAGGACCGGGTGGCCCTGGGTGCCGTCAAGGCCGCCTTCCACAAGGCGCTGGAGCGCACTCCCGGGCGTGACAGCGCCGAGCTGCGCTCGGCACCGGCTCACGACTCGCCCGCCGAGACCGTGCGCGACGGACACGTCGTGATCGCCGCCATCACGAGCTGCACCAACACGTCCAACCCCCAGGTCATGCTGGCCGCCGGCCTGCTGGCCCGCAACGCGCTGGCACGGGGACTCGAACCCAAGGCCTGGGTGAAGACGTCGCTGGCGCCCGGCTCGCGGGTGGTCATGGACTACTACGAGCGAGCCGGCTTGCGCGAGCCGCTCGAGAAGCTCGGGTTCTCCCTGGTGGGCTTCGGGTGCACCACCTGCATCGGCAATTCAGGGCCACTGTTGCCCGGCGTGTCCGAGGCCGTGCGCCAGGGCGACCTGGCCGTGGCGTCGGTGCTGTCGGGCAACCGGAACTTCGAGGGCCGCATCCACCCCGACGTGCGGCTCAACTACCTGGCCTCTCCTCCTCTCGTGGTCGCTTATGCGCTGGCCGGCTCGATCGACGTGGACCTCAGCACCGAGCCGCTCGGGACCGACGCCAGCGGTGCCCCCGTCCACCTGCGCGACATCTGGCCCACTGCCCACGACGTGGTCGAAGCCGTGCGCCAGGCAGTGACCTCGGACATGTTCCGCTCCCGCTACGGCGAGGTGTTCGCCGGCGACGAGCGCTGGCAGGCCATGGACGTGGGGCAGGGCGACACCTTCCCGTGGGACCCGGCCTCCACCTACGTCCTGCGCCCACCGTTCTTCGAGGGCTCCGACGGCGAGCCGCCCGCCCCGGCCGACATCGTGGGAGCCCGTGTGCTCGCCATGCTGGGCGACAGCGTCACCACCGACCACATCTCCCCCGCCGGGTCCATCCGCCCGAGCTCACCGGCGGGGCAGTACCTGAGCGAGCGCGGCGTGGCCGTCGAGGAGTTCAACTCCTACGGGGCACGGCGCGGTAACCACGAGGTCATGATGCGCGGCACCTTCGCCAACGTGCGGCTGCGCAACCTGCTGGCGCCGGGCACCGAAGGGGGCGTCACCCGCCACCTCCCCGACGGCGAGCAGATGTCGATCTTCGACGCCGCCATGCGCTACCAGTCCGAGGGCACACCCCTGGTCCTTCTGGCCGGCAAGGAGTACGGGTCGGGGTCGTCACGGGACTGGGCGGCCAAGGGCCCGTCGCTGCTGGGGGTGCAAGCGGTGATCGCCGAGGGCTTCGAGCGCATCCACCGCTCGAATCTCATCGGTATGGGCATCCTGCCCCTGCAGTTCCCCGACGGGCAGTCGGCCGCCTCACTGGGCCTCACCGGCGAGGAGACCTTCGACGTCGTGGGGATCGGCGAGCTGGCCGGCGACGGGGCCCCCAAGGAACTCACGGTGCGGGCGGGAGGAAGGGAGTTCGCCGCCCGGGTCCGCATCGACACGCCCATGGAGGCCGAGTACTACCGCCACGGCGGCATCCTCAACTACGTCCTGCGCCAGCTGGCCCCTTGACGTTCCCACCGACACGGACGGCTCACGTCGGGCCGTCGACGATCACCGCCGTTTCGTCGGTGAGGACGTAGACGAGGCGCTCCACGTCCAAGAAGCGCTCGATGTCGGCCCACACGTCGCCGAAGTCGGCAGCGGCGACGTGCGCCTCGTAGTCGGCTCGTGAGCGGAACCACTGCACGGTGACCCCGTCGAAGCCGCCGTCGTCCTCCTCGGGGTAGTCCTCGAGCGCCCGATGGTGCTGCTCGTAGCGCACGACATAGCTGCCCGAGGCGGTCGATGCCACGAAGGGCCCGTGGCGATGGCGCCAGTAGCGATGGAACTCGGCGGGCGACATGCCCGCCTTGCGCCGGACCAGGCAGGTGAGCACGACCATGGGCACCACCCTGTCACCCGCCGCCCCTGGCCGCCCGCGGCCCTGCAGGCGTCGCAAAGGGCTCCTCCTGCCACCCCCGCCTGGCCGCCCGGCGTCCCTGCTCAGCGCCGGGCGCCGGCTACCTGGAGGGCGTCATGGCCGACGTGCCAGGGTATGGGGCCCTCGGGCCTCCACCTCGCGCCATGACCTCCGCCATCCCCATCACCGAGCCCATCGCCGGCCGATTCCGTCTCGAGCGACTGCTCGGCCACGGTGGCATGGCCGACGTCTACCTGGCCCAGGACACCACTGGCGGGCCCCCGGTGGCCGTCAAGGTGGTCCGCTCCACCGATCCCGAGCTGGGCCGGCGCCTCACCCGCGAGGCGCGGGCGGTGGCCGGCTTCGACCACCCCGGCCTGGTGCGGCTCCTCGAGGCCGGCGTGCACGACAGGCACGCCTATCTCGTCATGGAGCTCGTGGAGGGCGAGAGCCTGGCCGAACGGCTGCGTCGGGGACCGCTGCCCACCGACCGGAGCGCCGTGCTCGGCGCCTCGCTGGCCGACGCCCTGGCTTACGTGCACAGTCGCGGCGTCGTGCACCGCGACGTCAAGCCCGGGAACGTGCTCCTGGGTCCCGGCCAGCGCGTGCGCCTGGCCGACTTCGGCATCGCCCAGGTCCTCGACGCCTCCTCGGCCACGATCACCGGCACGACGCTCGGCACGGCGGCGTACATGGCCCCCGAGCAGCTCGCCCACCACCGGGTGGGGGCCGCCGCCGACGTGTGGTCGCTCGGGGCGATGCTGCTCGAGTGCCTCACGGGAGCCCGCCTCTTCGAGGGAGCGCCCGCCGAGGTGGTGGCCCGGCGCCTGGGCGGGGCCATTCCCTCCACCGAGGGCCTGCCGGTGTCGTGGCGCATGGCGCTCGACTCCATGCTGGAGTCCGACCCGACCCGCCGGCCCGACGCGGGCGAGGTGGCGGAGCTCTTGAAGGCGCCGGTGTTCGCCCGGCCCTGGGACCCGCGGCCCACCGAGGCGCTGGCC
>JBJKRZ010000377.1:0-23975 GCA_046704365.1 Acidimicrobiales bacterium
CCTACAGCGTGCCGGCCGGCGCCACCGCTGTGACGGTCACGGCTGTCGGTGCCCCCGGAGGACCGAGCTGGACGGGCGTGTTGGGCGGCGACGGTGCCACCGTCACAGCCACGGTTCCTCTGGCGGCGGGCACGACGACCCTCTATGTCGAAGTGGGGGGACCGGGAACGAAGGGACCGTGCACCAACGCGTCTTACGTCGGGGGCGGCGGCGGGTTCAACGGCGGGGGGTCGACGGTGTGCGGGGGCGGCGGTGGCGGGGCGTCGGATGTCCGTACCACCACCGTGGCGGGCGGTGCATTGACGAGCGCCGATGACAGCCGGCTGGTGGTGGCCGGCGGCGGTGGCGGAGGAGGCAACGACTGCGGGACGCCGGGCGGCACGGCGGGAGACGCCACGGCGACCGGCGCCGGTGCCGGAGGCGCGGGGAGCGACACCTGCGGTGGTGCCACTGCGGCCGGCAACGGTGGCCTCGGCGGGACCAGCGGGGGCCTGGGCGGACCGGCGGGCAGCACGTTCCCGTGCGCCGGCGGCGACGGGTCGCTGGGCGCAGGCGGCAATGCGTCCGCCACCTGTGACATCAGCAACTATGGGGGCGCCGGCGGTGGCGGCTTCTACGGCGGCGGCGCCGGGGGCGACGGCTACATGAGCGGTGGGGGAGGAGGTGCCGGGACCAGCTTCTGGCTGGCGAGCGCCACCGCCGTCTCCATGGGCGAGGATTCCTCGGGTATCCCGGTGGTCGAGATCACTCCTGTGGTGCCGGCTTTGGACCTGTCGCTCACCGACACGGCGCCGGCCACCGTGGGCAGCGGGCAAGACTTCTCCTATTCGCTGGCGGCGACGAACACCGGTGGTTCGAGCGCCACCGGGGTGGTGATCTCCGACGCACTGCCCACAGGCGCCATATATGCCTCGGTGAGCTCTGCCCAGGCGTCGTGCCGCTGGCAGGCGCCGGCCTCAGGACCGAGGCCGAAGGGTGGGACCGTGGTGTGCGCCATCGGCACCCTGGGCCCCGGGGAGTCCGTCGCCGTCACGGTGACCATGAAGGCGACTTCCCCGGGCACCCTCACAGACAGCGCCGCCGTGACGGCGGACAACGTGGTAGCCGATGCTGACGACTGTGCCGGGGCCGTCACCGACGTGCAAGGAGGCTGACCACCCTGGGGGACGGCGCTCCGGCAACGTCGAGGACCTCGCTCGTCGGTGGCGTCCCCAGCTGGAGGGGCTGGGCGGGCAGGAAGGCGATGGCGATGAAGGTGCCGAGCACGGCTATGGCGCCTGCCACCAGGCAGCCCACGCTGAGGCCGTGCAGGAACGCCTCCAAGGCGGCCCGGTGCACGACCCCGCCGGCGTGGAGGGCTCCGGCGCCGGACAGCCGCTTCGACACGGCGATGGCGGCGCCGACGGACTGATGGGCGGCACCGGACAGCGCTGAGGGGAGACGTGGTGGCAGGGCGGCGGTGAGCCGCGACCCGTACAGCGAGGCGTACACGCTGCCGATCACGGCCACGCCCAGGGTGCCACCGAGAAGGCGGGTCGAGTCGTTCACCGCAGAGCCCACGCCGGCTTTTTGGATCGACACCGCCCCCATGATCGACTCCGTGGCCGGTGCCGAGGTGAAGCCCATGCCCACGCCATAGAGGACCATCTGTGCGGCGATCACCGCATAGGTGGTCTGTGCCGTGATCACGCTCGCCACCCATACGTAGAAGCCGGTGATGGCGAGCAGGCCGATGGCGACGACGAGCTTGGTGCCCACACGCACGGCCAGTCGGGTGCCGATCACCGAGCTCGCCGCCACCGAGACGGCCACGGGGAGCAGGTGCACACCGGTGGAGAGGGGGCTCATGCCCTGGATGAACTGGAAGTACTGCGTCATGAGGAAGATGAAGCCGAAGAGCGTGAAGAAGGCCACGGTGACCGACCCGCTGGCGGCGGTGAAGCGCATGTTGCGAAACAGGCCGATGTCCAACATGGGTTCTGGCACCCGGCGCTCCCAGCCGATGAAGAGCACGAACAACAAGGCGGCAGCGGCGAAGCCGGCCAGGCTCCGGGTGCTGGACCATCCCACCTCGGGAGCCTCGATGATCGTGAAGACCAAGGCGGCCATGGCGGCCGTGGACATGGCGGACCCGGGTACGTCGAGCCTGGGCGCTGCGGGGTCCTTGGACGTGGGCACGCTCGAGGCGACGAGCAGGGCGGCTAAGGCGGCCACCGGGGCCATGAGCACGAAGATGCTCGTCCAGCTGAAGTGCTCGAGGAGGAGCCCGCCCACGATGGGCCCCACGGCGACGGCCACGCCGGCGCTGGCTCCCCACAGGCCGATGGCCAGGGCGCGCTCACGACGCTCGGTGAAGACGCTGGCGATGGTCGACAAGGTGGCCGGGAAGATCATGGCCGCCCCCAGGCCCATCACGGTCCGGGCGCCGATGAGCGCCGAGGGCGTGGTGGTGAAAGCCCCCTCCAGGCTGGCCAGCCCGAAGACGGCGAGGCCCCCGAGCAGCATGCCCTTGCGGCCGTAGCGGTCCGAGAGGCTGCCCGAGGTGAGGAGCAGGGCGGCGAAGACCAGGTTGTAGGCGTCGACCACCCACTGAAGCTCGGTGGTGGTGGCGTGCAGCTCCCGTACCAGGGTGGGCAGGGCCACGTTCACGATGGTCGTGTCCAGGTTGACGGCGAAGGACGCCAGCAGGAGCGAGGACAGGACCAGGGGCTTGGATCGCATGACAGGGTTCTAACCCTGCTAACTAGAAAAAGTCAAGTGACTACTATTGAAAATCAAGAACAGACTCGGTAGACTGGCGCGGTGCGCTCGTACAACCAGTACTGCGCCGTGGCCAAGGCGATGGACGTGGTGGGGGACCGCTGGACGCTGCTCATCGTCCGGGAGCTGCTCTTGCAGGGCGGATGCCGCTACACCGACCTCCAGCACGGACTGCCCGGGATCGCCACCAACCTGCTCGGTGCCCGGCTCAAGGAGCTCGAGGAGCACGGGCTCGTGCGTCGCCAGTCGGCACCCCCCCCAGTGGCGACCACGCTGTACCACCTGACCGAGGCCGGCCGGGAGCTCGAGCCGGTGCTGCGGGCGCTGGGACGGTGGGGGGCGAGGTTCATGCCCGAGCCCAGCGGCGAGGAGGTGTTCCGGAGCCACTGGCTCACATTCCCGGTGTCGGAGTTCCTGCGCGACGGCCAGCCCGACGGTCCGCCCATCTCCATCGAGGTGCGCACCGGCGACCAGCCCGCCGTCATCGAGGTGGGCGGCGGCCGGATCTCCACCTACTTGGGCAGCGCCCCCTTGCCGGACCTCGTGCTCGAGGGCGAGGCCCCCATGGTCCTCGGCGTGCTCTCGGGCATGCTCGAGCTCGCCGACGCCCGCAGGGGTGGGCTCCGTACCGAGGGGTCGACCGCCGTGCTGGGCCGCCTGCAGTCCCGGGTGCCGGGCTCTAGGCGTCCCGTGCCGCGCCGGGAACGCCGCTCCCGTTGAGCGCCCTGGGGGAGCTCAGCTCCCGAAACGGGCGGCGAGCACGCCAGCGACGTCGTCGGGGCCCGCCATGGAGGCGAGCTCGCCCTTGAGTCTCGCTGCGTTGGTCGAAAAGGAAGGGTCGTCCACGACGGCCCGCACGCAGCGGCGGACCTCGGCAGGTGTAAGGGAACCCGGGAGGACGGACAGGCCGACGCCGCAGCGCTCGAGGAGTTCGCCGTTCAAGAAGTTGTCGGCCCCCTGGGGGAGGACGACCTGGGGACACCCGTGGGCGAGGGCCCCGAACATCGTTCCCGACCCGCCGTGGTGGACCACCACCGAGCAGCGGGGGAGGAGCTCGACCTGAGGCACGAAGCGCTCCACCCGTACGTTGCCCCTGGGCGGGCCGAGCGCCTCGGGGTCGTTGTCGGAACCGACCGTGACGAGGATCTCGAGGTCTTCGGCCTCCAGGCCGTCGAGCACCGTGCGGAACACCTCGCTGTTGCCGCCGAAGAAGGTCCCCAGGGTGACGTACGCGAGGGGCGTGCCCGTCGGCTCTCCAGAGGGTGCCGGGAGCGGCACGGGCCTGAGACGGATGCTCTCTCCGGCGGGGACCGACAGGGGTTCGAGCGAAGGAGGGCTGATCTCCACCGTGAGGCCTCCGTAAACGCCCCCCCACCCGGGGCGGTCCTGTCCGAAGGAGCGCCACAGCGGTGAGAGAGCGTCGTCGGCGAGCTCCATGACCTCGTGGGGCAGCATGGGGCTGATGAGATGGTGCACGACGGGGACGCCGAGCACGGCGGCCGCCAGGGGACCGGCAAAGGCGTAGGTCTCGTAGAGGACGAGATCGGGACGAAACCCGGCCCCGATCTCCACCACGTCGTCGATCATGTCGACCGCTGCGATGTCGGCGAACAGGCGCGGGATGAAGTAGTGGTTGATCCGCTCAGGAGCGATCCCGTCGCCGGGAAGGCCGCGCATGCGACTGCGCAGCACCTCGAACCACTCCATCTCCGTGCTGCCCGCCCTTAGGTACTGGGCGCCGCTGCGCGCAATGGCGCCGCCGGGGTCCTCCCCGGAGGCGAAGCCGACCTGGTGGCCCTGGGCGACCAAGGCCTCCACCAAGGGGACGAGCGGGTTGACATGGCCGGCGGCGGGCACCGCCATGGCGAGCACCCTCACCCGATGGCCCTGTACGACTCGGTCGGCGTCATGGCCAGGAACGATAGACAGTTGGCCGGCGGGTGGCGGGCCCTTTGAACGTCGGGTCGGCAGGGGCGCGGGGATAGGGTGCCGCCGTGGCCAACTGGCAGACGATCTCCTCGCTCGCCACCGCCGGAGGCACCCTGGTGCTGGCTTCGGCCACCTTCGCAGCCGTGCGTTCGTCCAATCGCTCGGCACGGGTGGCCGAGGAGTCGCTCATGGCGGGCCTGCGCCCGCTGCTCGTCCCGTCGCTGGCGGGTGACCCCACGCACAAGGCTCTGTGGGGTGATCGTCACGTGGCGCTGGTGGAAGGCGGCAGGGCTGTCGTCGAGCGCCAGGGCGAGACCGTCTATCTGGCCCTCGGACTGCGTAATGTGGGTGCGGGCATCGCCCTCATCCACGGCTGGCTCGCCATGAGCCACCAACCCTTCGACGACGCTCCGCACCGAACGGCAGAGGACTTCCGGCGCCAGGGCATCGACCTCTACGTACCAGCGGGCGGCACCGGTTACTGGGAGGCGGCCATCCGCGACGCCCACGACCCCATGCGGCCGGCCGTCGAGAAGGCGCTCGCCGACCGGGAGCCGTTCCGCATCGACCTTCTGTACGGCGACCAGCAGGGCATCCAGCGCACCATCAGCCGTTTCATCGTCGTGCCGGCGGAGGACTTCTGGTACGGCCAGGCGGCGCGTCACTGGAACCTGGACCGGCCCGACCCCCGCTGACCAGGGCGGTGTCGAATCGGGCCCGATGCGGGTACCGGCTACATGTGCTCCTTCCAGCCCTTGCTGATCAGCCAGGCGTTGACGGGCATGGCGGTGAAGAACCCGAGGATCATCGAGAGCTGCATCATCATCCAGTAGGTGGCGGAGTCATGCGGGAGCGCCGGGTCCCAGATGGCGAGGTTGTAGATCGCCATACCGGCGAACAGCCCGACCTCGAAAGCGAGGATCGACAGCGTGTCGGCCCGGACAGCGAGCCAGATCCCCTTGACGCCCGTGACCCCGCGCATGGGAGCGATCGTGAAGTACTGAAAGACGACCCCGAAGCTCCAGGCGAAAACGAAGTCGAGCAGGTAGTCGGCCGGCAGGGCGAGGCCGGCGAAGCTGAAGCCGGTCGCCCACACGAGCCATTCGCCGCCGATGTCTCCCAGGGTGCATCCGGCCCCGCAGTGGGTGACGGCCTTCGAGAGCGGCCACCACCCCACTCCGGCGAGAGCCGGCGTCGTGCCGCCCTCGTGCTCAGCGGCGTGGTCCGTGCCGCCGATCCGGGCGAGCACCGGCTTGGACCGAACCTTGCCACGCTTGAAGTACTGGTAGACGGCCAACGGTCCCCAGTACAGGGCCGTGATGGGGTAGACGAGGTCCATGATCCACATGTGCTGGCGGTAACCGCGCACGAAGATGTCGAAGGTGATGACAAGTGAACTGACCAACGCCAACGCGAGGGTCGACCAGGCGATGTCGTGGACCCAGGGCGTCACGTGGGCGTGGAGCACGCTACGGTCCTACCCGGTCGGACCGGAAGCCCACCTCGTTCGGCAGCGCCGAAGGGTTCAGCCCATAGCCGGCGTGGCGCCTCCCGGTGCGCTCGGGAGCGGACCATCTCGAGGGCTCTCGGGCTCGGCACCACCGACGTCCAGGCGGAAAGGCGGGTACTCGTCGCGCATGAGCGCGGCGTAGGCGAGCACGCGGAAGCACCAGCGGTTGAGCCCGATCAGGAAATCGAACAGCTGGGTGGGGTACCGGCGGGTGACGGCCAGGATCACGGCGCTGATGACGGCCAGCACGGCGATGAGGCCGGTCCCCTCGGCGCTGTGCCAGCCGGCCGGTCCGAAGCCCAAGCCTCCGGCGAAGATGCCCACCACGATGTACTGGGGAATGGCCAGCAGCCACCACTTGACGAGCACCAGGCCACGAGAGAGGTGCTCGGGGTAGTCGACTTCGAGCTGGGCGGGGTAGGAGGGCTCCGGACCGAGCGTGAAGGGTGGGTACCTGTCGGTGCCGAAGGCGTTGATGCCGTAGAACCCCACGCGCCACGTCCAGCGCATGACTCCGACGTTGAATTCGAAGATGGAGCGCGGGTAGCGACCCGTGAAGAGGATGGCGAACCCGGCTACCACGGTGAGGACGGCGAAGGCGACCCACAGGAAGAACAGCACGACGCAGTGGGGGATGAGCAGGAACCACTTCACCAGCCACAGCCAGCGGCTCGGCTCGCCTTCGAGGTGGGCCTCGAGTCGGACCGGATACTTCGTCATCGGCTTCGACCTCCCTTCATGCGGCGAACTTGCGGCCGCTCACCGCCCTGTGGATGCGGTGGATCCCTCGTACCGGCTCCTCGAACATGAGCGGGCAGGCTCCGTCGACGACGGCAACGCCAGCCTCTCGGCAGAGACGGACGGCCTCCTCGGAGACCGAGCCCTTTCCGGCGCCGCGGTGCAGCCAGACGCGCGGGACCCCCCTGGCCAGGGCGTCGCTCACCACCGCCGCCGCAGCCGGGGCCGGGACCATGACGACCACGCCGTCGACGGGGTCGGGGACCTCCGCCAGCGTGGCGTAGGACGTGTCTCCTTCGACGGGTGCCCCTGCGGCGGCAGCGTTGACCGGATAGAGGACCCGGCCGTCGTCCCGCAAGCGCCGATAGACGGCATTGGCGAACTGGTGTGTGTCGCGCGACACGCCGACGAAAGCGAGATGGCGCTGGGTCAGGAACTCGTCGATGGTGGCTCGGCCTGGCATGGTGAGCTCCTCTGGTCATCGGATGAGGGTCTCTGATGGCCAGGTTGGTCCGCGCCGTGCGGCGTCAACAGGGTCGAAGGGCCTGGCAAGGTCCCCATGGACGTGCCGGTTCGTCTCCTCAGAGGGTAGGGCCCTGTCTGGTGGCGGCAGCGGGCTCGTCGTCGCTCAAGGAGAGATAGCTCTCGTCCTCTTGAGCGGTATGCAGTCGCAGCACGGCGTGGAGCCCGTAGAGGAGGCGGCGCAGCTCGGAGAGATCCTCGTCGTCAGGACCGTCGGCCCCGATGTCGTCGAGGAGTTCACCCAGGCGGCGGGTCTGGTGGGCGATCTCGACGTGCGCCCTGCTCATCGGTCCGGTCGGGTCGCTGCCGCCGATCAGACGATCGAGAGCGGGATAGAGCACGTCCTGCTCGGCCTCTTCGTGGGGCCCGATCTCCTCCACCAGGAGCCTGTGCACCTGGCGCACCTGGTCCATCGCTTTCCCCGGGTCGACGTTCCCCAGGCAGTCTGCCGCCGTTCGCAGGCGGTCGATGTCCCGCCGAAGTGCGAGGTGCTCGCTCTGGAACCTCCTGGCGATGGCCGCATCGAAACGGGCGAGTCGAGTCTCGCCGCTGGCGGGGTGAAGGGCGCGCAGGGCGTTGAGGATCACGACGACGTCGATCCCCTCCTGGAGGATTGCCCCCCACACCGCCGGTAGCAGGCCCAGGGCGGCGGCTCCCATGGCACCCAGGGACATCGCCATGCCGGCGACGATGCTCTGCACGGCGATGGTGCGGGAGCGTTGGGCTATGAGCCGGGCTTCTCCCACGCGGTCGAGGCGATCGACGCTGAGCACCACGTCGGCGGTCTCGGAGGAGGCTGTGGCGCCACGAGCGCCCATGGCCACCCCCACGTCGGCCAAGGCCAGCGCCGGGGCGTCGTTGACACCATCGCCCACCATGATCGTGGGGGCCCGCCTGCGCTCGGCGCGCACCACGTCGAGCTTCTCCGAAGGTGAGCAGTCAGCCAACACGGCGTCCACACCGATCACCGACGCCACGGTCTGGGCCACCTCGGGCCGGTCCCCGGTCACCATGGCCACCCGCCTGACGCCGCTCCGGCGCAGGGCCCGGATGGTCCGGGCGGCGTCGGGCCTGATGGGGTCGTCCAGGACGAGCACACCGGCGGGCACCTCGTCGACGGAGACGAAGACGGTGAGCGACCCGTCGAGGCGTGCTCGACGCCGTGCCGACTTGGCCCAGGGGGGAGAACCGACCACCCCCACCCAGGCGGCCTTCCCGAGCTCGACCCGGCTCCCGTCCACGAGGCCCCGGATGCCCTGTCCCGCCACCTCCTCGACGTCGGTGGGGAGCACGAGATCGCACTTGTGGTCGATGGCCGCTTTGACGACGGCGTGAGCGAGGACGTGGGCGGACACCTGGTCGAGCGATCCCGCCAGGCGCAGGATCTCCTCGGGATCCCTCCCGGCAGCGGGCACCACGGCGGCCAGACCGGGGCTGCCGCTCGTAAGCGTGCCGGTCTTGTCGACGAGGACCGTCGTGCAACGAGCCAGTCGCTCGAGGACGCCGCCCCCCTTGACGAGAACCCCGCGCCGTGCTGCCCGCGACAGTCCTGCGACCCATGCGATAGGAGCAGCCAGGATGAGTGGGCAAGGGGTCGCCACCACGAGGACGGCCACGGCGCGCACGGCACCGCCGGCCGTCCAGGCGATGGCCGCTCCGCCCAGGGCGACGACCAGGAACACCAGGGCGTAGCGGTCGGCCAGACGTACGAAGGGCGCCCGGGACGCTTCAGCCTCGCTCACCAGGCGCACGATGCCGGCGTAGGTGCTCTCCGAGGTGGGGGCCGTGACGTGTAGCTCGAAGGGTGTTCCTGCGTTCACCACACCGCTCGCCAGGGTGTCGCCCCGGTGCCGCTCGACGGGGAGCGACTCTCCCGTGAGTGCCGACTCGTCGAGTACGGCGTCGCCCGCCAGGATGCCGTCGGTAGGGACGAGCTCGCCCGTGCCGACGAGCAGACGGTCCCCGCGCCCGATGTCGCCGACGGGCACCGTCTCGAGCCCACCTCCGGCAACGTGGCGGCGGGCGACGCGCGGCGCCCGAGCGAGAAGGGCGTGCAGGTCCCGCCTGGCGCGGCCTTGCGCCGAGGACTCGAGTGCTTGGCCGCTCGCCACCATGACGCCGATCACCGCTGCCGCCAGGTACTCGCCGACGACGATGGCACCGACCAGGGCGAGCACGGCGATGGCGTCCACGCCCAGGCGCCTGTGGCGCAGGCTCTCCACCATGGTGGAGGTTGCGTAGGCGACGGCGAGCGAGCCCGTGGCCATCCAGGTCATGTCGCCTTGGGAGCCGAGGCCCACGAGGTGCAGCAGGCCACCGATTCCGAGTAGGGCGCCGCTCAGGGCGAGCAGCCCCGAGCCGAGGTGCCGGGCCATTTGGAGAATTGTCGCCAGCGCTGGGTCCAATCCAGTAGGGCCCTACGTCACGACACCATCGTGAGCACCCCCAACTGGTCGTTCGGCCCTACGGCCAGGGCGGCCGGGCGCGGACAATGTGGGGGTGGAAGGCCTCCGCCGCCTGTGGTGTCGGCGCGGCTGCTTGCCTTGGCCCGGGCCGGGAGGACCGAGAAGGCTCTCGTGGCCCCCGAGGGGTCGAGGGTGACGGTTCCCCAGCCCGCCGCCCCTGGTCTTTCGGGCCGAGGAGGGGCAGAGCCCGTCGTCGATCCCCGATGGGGACTGCGATGGGCAGAGGTCCAGGAGCGGGTTGCCTCGGGGCTGGCCAACGTCCCGCCGCCCGCCGCGGGCCGGACGATCGCCCAGATTCTCCGGGCCAACGTCCTCACGCGCTTCAACGCCATCTTGGGGTCTCTTTTCGTCGTGGTGGCCGTCGTCGGGCCACCTCAGGACGGCTTGTTCGGCGCGGTGCTCGTCGTCAACACGACGATCGGCATCGCCCAGGAGGTGCGCGCCAAGAGGGCGCTGGACCGCCTGGCGATCCTCAACGCCCCTCGTGCCCACGTCGTGCGCCAGGGGGAGGTGAGTTCCATCCCCGTCGCCGAGGTCGTCCTCGACGACGTCGTGGACCTCCACCCGGGCGACCAGGTATCGGTCGACGGCACCGTGCTGAGCGCAGCCTTCCTCGAGCTCGACGAATCGCTCGTCAGCGGCGAGGCCGAACCGGTGATCAAAGCGACAGGCGACAGCGTGCTCTCGGGCAGTTTCGTGGTGTCAGGCTCGGGGAGGATCCGGGCGACCGAGGTGGGCCCCACGTGCTACGCCGCCCACATCGAGGCTCAGGCTCGACGATTCAGCTTGATCCGTTCCGAGCTCCAGCAAGGCACGAACGCCATACTGCGCCTGGTGACCTGGGTGATGGTCCCCGCCGGCGTCGCACTCGTCCTCACCCAGCTGTTTCGCAGCCACCAGACAGTGCCCGACGCCCTGCGCGGGTCGGTAGCCGGGGTGGCGGCCATGGTCCCCGAGGGCCTCGTGCTGCTGACCTCGATCGCCTTCGCCGTGGGTGCCTTGCGCCTGGCCCGCCATCACGTGCTCGTCCAGGAGCTCCCTGCGGTGGAGGGGCTGGCTCGGGTCGACGTCCTGTGCATCGACAAGACGGGGACACTCACCGCCCCCGGGATGAGGCTGTCGAGCATCACGGCGCTGTCGGATCATTCCGAGGACCAGGTAGCGGACGTCCTGGAGGCGATGATCGCCGCCGATCCCTCCCCCAACGCGACGCTCCAGGCCCTTCACCGCGAGGGGAGGAACGTGCCCGGCTGGCAGGTGGAGGACCGGGTGCCGTTCTCCTCGCAGCGCAAGTGGAGCTCTGTGACCTTCAGAGAACAGGGGGCCTGGGTCCTCGGAGCGCCGGACGTGCTCCTGGAGCCATCCGGGTACCGAGCGGTTGTCAGCGATCCGACTCGGAGGTCGCTGCTTTTGGCCAGAGCCTCAATGCCCGTCAACGGCCCTGTCCTGCGCCCAGGGCTCATGCCGGTGGGCCTGGTCACGCTGGCCGAGGAACTCCGCCTCGACGCCGCAGAGACGATCGAGTACCTGTTGCACCAGGACGTGGCCGTGAAGGTCCTCTCGGGCGACGGCCCCGAGGCTGTCGGCGCCGTGGCGAGAAGAGTGGGCATCCCTCGCTCCGACGCAGCAAGAGATGCCTCGCAGCTCACCGACACCGAGTTCTCGCGTGCTCTCGCCGAGACCGACGTTTTCGGCCGGGTCAGGCCCGAGCAGAAGCTCGTCGCCGTCCGAGCCCTGCAGGCACAGGGTCACGTCGTGGCCATGGTGGGAGACGGCGTGAACGACGTACAGGCCCTCAAGCAGGCCGACATCGGGATCGCCATGGGTGCCGGTAGCCAGTCGAGCCGGGCCGTGGCCCGCTTGGTCCTGCTCGACGACGCGTTCTCCTCCGTGCCCGAGATCCTCGACGAAGGGCGACGGGTCATCGCCAACATCGAGCGGGTTGCCAACCTGTTCGTCACGAAGACGGTCTATGCAGCCCTCCTCGCCGTCGTCGTGGCGGTGAGCGCCGTTCCCTTTCCCTTCTTCCCCCGGCACCTCACCATCGTGAGCACGCTCACCATCGGTATCCCTGGATTCTTCCTCGCTCTGGCCAGGGGTGCCCCCAGAGCGGCCCAAGGGTTCACGTCGAGGGTCCTCCGCTTCACCGTTCCCGCCGGCACATGTGCCGCCGCCGCAACGTTCGCCAGCTACGCCGTGGCAAGATCAGGGGCGCAGACGACCGCCACCCAGGCGCGGACGACGGCGATGCTGGCTCTCTTCGCCTTCGGGATCTGGATACTGGCCTCGATCGCCAGGCCCCTCAACCCACCCAAAGTGGTGCTGATCGCCGCCATGGCGGCCGCGGTGACGATCCCTTTCGCTTCCGGGCTCGGGCGCCGGGTCTTCGGGCTGTCGCTGCCCGACAGCGCCGTCCTCCTTGCGGCCACGGGGGTGGTCTTACTCACCATGGCGGCACTTGCCACCTGGCGGAGGCTCACGGGCATGCGTCGTGTCACAGGTGCCTGACCCGGAGAGGGCGTCAGGTCCCTCCCGATCGCAGCAGCGGGAGGAGCCTCTTCACGGTCTGGGAGGGGATGGCAAAGCCGATGTTCTGTGCGGTCGATGAAGAAGACGAGGTCGCCACCACGGTGTTGATGCCGATCACCTGGGCGGAGGAGTTGACGAGAGGACCTCCCGAGTTGCCCGAGCTGATAGCGGCGTCGGTCTGGAGCATGTCCATGAGAGTCACCGACTGACCGCTTGCAGTCTCGGTCGAGACGGACCGTCCTGTTGCCGAGATGATGCCGTCGGTGACGGAGGGACCACCGGCGAGAGCAAGTGCGTAGCCCACCGCCAGCACGTCGTCTCCCACGACGGTCTTCTGGGAATTGCCGAGGGTGGCGGGGGTGAGGTTCGAAGCCCCCTGCATCTGGAGAAGGGCCAGGTCGTTGGCGGCGGACGCGCCCAGGAGGCGAGCTGGAATCGCAGCAGATGAACCATTGAGCGTGACGGTGATCGATCTGGCGCCGGCGACGACGTGGTCGTTGGTGATCACCTCACCACTCGACGACACGATGATCCCCGTGCCCGAGGCGGTGACAGTCGTCCCGATCCCCGTGCCGAAGAAGGGTGAGATCTGGGTCGTGGTGGCCACGATCGAGACGACGCTGGGCAGGACCCTCGCCAGGATGCCCTGGATGTCGGCAGGACGGTTGTCGATGGTGCTCGTGTTGCCGATGACTTGCCGGACGATCGTCTCGCGGCCCCAGCCGGTGATGCGGGCCACCGCCAGCGAGGCAGCCGATCCCACCAGGGCACTGACGACGATCAGGGCGAGCGGTCGTCGCCAGCCCGGTCTCGTCCTCCTTCGAGGTCCCCGACGGACGTAGGAGCCCGAGGACCCGTCGACGAGGTCGCCACCGCCACCTTGGTCGGGATGGCGCGCTGCGAGATCGTCGGTCACATCGGGCTCCCGCACCGGCTCAGGGCGTTGGTGCTCGCCGGCGCCCTGGGCGCCCCGGCGATCCAAGGGCGTGTCGGAGGCTCCACCCCCTAAAGGCTGGACCCCGTCTCCGGCGAGCCGATAGGGCCGAAGGTCCCGGTCAGGAGAACCGGCTTGGCCCGCCCACCAGGGCCTCGCCCCTGATCGCTATCCCCGGAAGAGGGCACCTTGGGCCAGCCTCGGGATCCCGATCGTTCCTGGAGGGGGCTCGGCGCTCACGGCGCGCGCACATCTGCAGCGATCAGCGCGAAGCTCGGTGCGCTGTCGAAACGGAAGGAGGCCGTTTGGTCGCTCTCGAGTTCGTCGGCGGTGTCCTCTTCGCCGGCCTGGCCTTCACCACCGTGCTGATGGCCATTGTGGGGGCCATGGGGATGCTTGGCGTCGTCCGGTTTGGCCGCTGCCCGACGTGCGGCCGGCTATCGCTGAGGATGCCTCCGCGGCTGGTGTGCGCCAGGTGCCGGCATCCCCTTCTTTGCCATCCGATCCGCTCCATGCACCACGCCCCCGGTCCCTCTGCCTGACGTGGAGGGGGCTTCCGGGTGAGTTCAGCGGGTTCGGGAGAAGCGGCGCACGGCGTCGAGCAGCTCCCGGCTCTTTTCGGCAGCTGCCGCTTCGTCGCCTGACGCCAGGGCGCCCTTCACGCAATGGTTCACGTGATCGTCGAGGATCATGAAGGCCACGGCTTCGAGCGCCGTGTCGATGGCGGCGATCTGGGTGAGGATGTCGATGCAGTAGCGGTCCTCGGTGATCATCTTCTCGATGCCCCGAGCCTGGCCCTGGATCCTGCGCATGCGCTTGACGAGGGCATCCTTGTCGGCCACGTAGCCGTGCGTGGCGGTGCCGGTGCCCCCGGCCGTGTTGGCGATATTGCTCACTGGTTCGTCGCTTCTCGGTCCACCTGAACCTTACCCGTATCGGGTATACGGTTCAGCTTGGGCTCCCTCCGGTGCCTGCAGCGGGACCGGCACCGGTCGACAGGGGAGCCTCGCCGGTTAGGACACGGCGCAGCCGGCGGTACTCCTCGGCGTCGATCTCCCCCCTGGCAAGACGCCGGTTCAGGATGGTGGTGGCGTCCTCGCCCCCACCCGGCCCGCTCGGGGGCCGCCGGGCCGCGTTCGTCACGAGGGCCCAGATGGCCCACACCACGAGCCCCCAGAACACCAACATGGCCACCCACATGAGTGCCACCTGCCAGAACACCCAGTGGCCTCCGTCCCAGAACATCATCGTGGCCTCCTCCAGCTCGCCCCTCTTCGGGGCTCTGGTGCCAGGATCGCATTTCGTACCCCGGGGGGGTAGGGGCAATGGGCCGTCCCGGGTCGGGCCCTAGGGCACTACCCCCACCCCGTATGGGGGGCGACAGTGATCATGAGCAGACCAGTCCCGTCGAAAGGGCGCCCGCCATGACCGTCGTCACCAACCCGCCGCCCACCGACATGCCCGTGGCAAGGCCCCGGCGACGAATGGCGCTGGCGCTGGTGGTGGCCCTGTTCCTGGCCGGTGGCCTCGGGGCGGGCCTCGCCTTCGGCCTCGGCGGGAACGGCGGGCCTTCCGGAGCTCCCGGCTCTGCGTCCTCGCCCTACGCCTACTACCAGTCCATGCTCGGTCGCTACGGCGGGCGCGCCATGATGGGCGGCTCCTACGGCTGGATGGCGGGGAGCTCGGGCTTCTCGTGGATGTACGGCGGGACGGGGGCGCCGGGCTGGATGGCGGGCGGGAGCCTGCCCGGCTTCATGATGGGCGGGACCACGGACCCCGGCCAGGCCATGGGCCGGTTCTGGGCCGACGCGCCGGGACCGCGGGTGAGTGAGGCCGAGGCTACGAGCCTCGGCAATCAGGTCCCGGCCGGCGCCACCGTCGACGCGCAGGCGAACAGCATCACCTTCAGCGGCGGTGACGTGCGCTTCGCCGTGGAGGCCAGCCCCTCCATGCCCGCCGAGAGCTTCCGCATCGCCGGGATGACCAACCCGACCGTCGTGGTGCCTCTCGATGCCAAGGTCACCATCGAGCTCATCAACGCCGACGAGGACATGGCCCATGGTCTGGTCGTGACGACGGCCGGGGCGGCCAGCTCGTACATGCCCATGATGACGGCTTCGCCGGCCTTCGACGGTGCGGCGTTGTGGTTCCTCGGCGAGTCGACCTCAGCTGGCATGCACGAGGGCACCATCGCCTTCACCGCCGATACCGCCGGCAGCTACCAATACCTGTGCCCGGTGCCCGGCCACGCCCAACAGGGCATGGTGGGCGCCTTCGTGGTGAGCGGCTGACGGACGCCAGCTCTGGAGGCCTTGTGCCCCGGCGCCTGCGCCGAGGGGCCGCTCAGGTCATGCGGGCACGCCGGGCTACCTCCACTGCCTCTCTTACGGCATTGATGAGCGCCAAAGGCGGCACCGGCTTTCGCAAGATCTTGTGCACCCGAGAACCCAGGCGAGCATGTGTCTCCTGGCCGAGGTCGTAGGCGGTCACCAGCAAGATCCCCGGCGGGGGCGGATCGGGGATCAAGTGCTCGACCACGGATATGCCGTCGCGTCCGGGCATCTTCACGTCCAAGACCACGGCGTCCACCTCGCCCGATGCGAGCTTCCCCAGCGCCTCCTCGCCGTCTCGGGCCTCGATCACCCGAAAACCGCAGCTGGCGAGGATCTCCGAGACCGTGAGCCGGATGCCATTGTCGACATCCGCCACCAGGACCCGGGCCGTTTGGACCGTGCTCACCGTTCTGGCCGAAGGGGGAGGGAGATCGACACTCGGACTCCGCCCGCTGTGGCGTTGTCGATGGAGACGTCCCCGCCCTGTGCCTCGACGAGGCGCTGCACGATGGCCAGCCCGAGGCCGGTGCCCTCGTCCTTGGTCGTGAAGAAGGGATCGAAGATTCGGTCGGCGACGGCGGGGTCGAAGCCCTCTCCCGAGTCCTCGACGGTGATCTTCGGAGCAGGACCGGCCACGGCCGACAGGCGGACGGCACCCCCCTGCGTCATGGCCTGGTAGGCGTTGGTGATGAGGTTCGTGAGGACCTGGAACATGAGCACCCGGTCCATGTCGATGACGGCGGTCGACTCGACGGTCACTTCGATGCCATCAGGTGCCGGGGTCGACGCCAGGACCTCGGCGGCCAGCTCGGAGAACTCGACCGGGGAGAACTGCGGCTCACGCTCGCGCATGTAGGCGGTCAGGTCGTCAGAGAGCCGGGCAGCCCGATTCACCTCTCGTTCCGCCGACGACAGGTGACGATCGAGGTCCCCGGCTATTCGATCGCCGAGCTCCAAGCGAGTGAGGAAGAGGTTGTTGAGGGCCGCACCGAGGGGGTTGCGCAGCTCGTGGCTGACGACGGTGGCCAGCTCTCCCACAGCGGCCAGTCGCTCGTTGCGGATGATCGTCTTCTGCGCAGAGAGGAGCTCGGCCGTTCGCTGCTCCACCAATCGCGCGCTGTGGCGGTTGCGACGGGCGAGCGTCTCGACCAGGGCGGCGAGGACGACGGCGACCAGCAAGCCGATTCCGAGTGCCACCCAGGGACTGGCCGTTGCATATGCGCCGGCGGGTGGGGACTTCGCAGCCGCCTGCACGAGCCACGTCACCTTCCCGAATTTGAGGAGGGAAGTGGCTACCGGGGACGGCAGGGGCGCCGACCCGAAGGTGGTGAGAACGAGGGTGTCCCGGCTCGCTGTTCTGCCGTTGTACACATCGATGTAGATGTTCCGGTAGGGCCCACTGTTGTCGGGAGTCGCCTTGGACGGGTCGACGGGCGACAGCTCCAGCGCCACGAGTTTCGGACGAAGTGTCGAGGAGGCGCTGAGAGCCAGGTCGGTCGCAGTTCCGGAGTGGACGATCAGCGAGGAGAGCGCTGGCGATCCTGCCGACACGAAGGAGGCGACAGCGGGGGAGAGGACTTGGCCGGGATGCAGGCTGGGGCCGCGGGCCATGAGGATGTTGGGGCTCGAGCCGGAGATGTCCGCCAAGGCCACCGACGACTGCGGATTGGTGAGGATCGCCTTCGCCTGTTCGTCGAAGACGGCGGTCGAATTGCCTGAGGAAGACGTCAGGAAGGCGAGCGAGCGAAGCTGGGTCTGGATGTTCTGCAACAGGGTCTGGAGCACCAAGGTCACCTGAGCGGCGCCGTTCTGGATGAGGGCCTTGTTCTGGCGCTCGACCCCGCTGCGGAGTACTGCCCAGGTGGCGATGGACAAAGCGGCCACCACCACCAACGTCACCAGCGTCAGCGGTGAGGCAACCCGGATCCGTTGCTTGGGTGTCACGAGACCCGGTCCCGGGTGCCCTCTACCGGGCCAGGCAGCCAGACTCCCGGGACTCGACCCATCCACCCCCCCAACCCGCGGTCGGCGTCAAGGTTAGGGCCGGGCGAGGCCCTGGGCAACGATCCCCGCCCCCGGCGAGCCGGACTCAATCCTGCTTGACGATATCGACCGAGATCTCTACCGCCGGAACGGTGCCTCTGTTCTCGAGCCAGTGGGTGGTATCCCGATCCTCGGGCCAACCGACTCCCGGCCCATAATCCGTAGAGGTCCCTTTTCGGTGATCTGTGATCGCTCCCTGTAGCACGTAGACGACGCCTGGTCTGTCCTTGTGGTCGTGCACCGGGCCGAGAACGGCCCCGGGCTCGAAGGTGAACATGCGCATTCGAAGTTGACGCCCGACCAAGCCCTCGATCTCAGGGCCGAGGTCGACGGTCGCAAGCAACTCCGCCTTGACACCCTTTGTCTCGGGCGCCACCTGGTCACTGCTCATCGTGATCACCTCTCGACACTTCGGGTACTCGACCGTGCCGGCGTCCGCACTCGGCCACCCGGGCGCCGAGGCACTGAGCGGGCGGGCCGCACCTTCACCGACAGCCAGTCTTACCGGTCCTCGGGGAGGGCGCCCGAAAGGCCCCGATGTCGCGCTGCCCGCCGGGGCAGCCAGCGCCGTACCTCCCGCCGCCGGTCCATCGTGCCAGAGCCACCCCGGAGGCGAGAGTGCTCCGTCCACCGGCCGGCGACAGGCATGCTAGACGGGTGCACAGCCCGTTCAGAAGGGTCGGGATCGGCTTAGCGGCCTTCACGTTGGTGCTCATTGGAGGCACCATCGGGTACTTCCTCCTGGGCTTCGGCCTACTGGACGCCGTCTACCAGACGGTGGTGAATGTGACGACGGTGGGTTTGGGCCCCGTACATCCACTTCATGCCGCCGGCAAGGCCTTCACCATCGTCCTCGTTCTTTTGGGAGTCGGTACGGCGCTGTACACCTTTTCCCAAGTGCTCGAGATACTGATCGAGGGCCACATGCGGGACCTCGTGAGGAGGCGCCGAATGGAACGCTCCATCGCACGAATGTCGGGCCATGTCATCGTATGCGGTTGGGGCCGGGTGGGAAGAGAAGTGGCCCGGTTCCTCTCGGCATCAGGGCGCATGGTGGTTGTGATCGACCGAAGCGCCGAGCGGTTGAACACCGTCCCCCACCCTTTCGTCCAGGGTGACGTGACCGACGACGCCACTCTCGAAGAGGCGGGAATCAGCCGTGCAGCCACTCTGGTAGCCGCTTTGGAGACCGATGCCGACAACCTCTACGTCACGCTGGCGAGCAGAGCTATCCGCCCTGATCTCCAGATCATCGCCCGCGCTCGAAACGAATCGTCGGAACCGAAGCTCATCAGAGCCGGTGCCGACCGAGTGGTCAATCCCCAACAACTCGGAGGAGGTCGGATGGCGGCTCTCGTGACACAACCGCATGTGGTCGACTTCGTCGACGTTGTCATGCACGACGGCACCTTGGAGTTCCGTCTCGCCGAGGTGTCGGTAGGTGGGAAATCACCTCTGGCCAAGAACAGCCTGTCTTCGGCGCTCGTTCACGACCGCACGGGCGCTCTGGTCTTGGCTATCCGTCGAGGTGACGGGGGTTTCGTCACAAATCCATCTCCCCATGTCCAGATCGAGGCGGGCGATGTGCTCATCAGCGTCGGCACTGCCGTTCAGTTGGAGGCGCTCAGCCGATTCGCCGGTGAACTTTGAACCCCGACCGACAACCGAAGCGTGTCCCTTCCGCCGGTGTCAGGTGCGCATCGGGCGATGGAACCGACACGATGCAAGACTGAGCTCCTTGGGCTCTTCCACCTCCCGTCGTTCCAAGGCACGTGAACGTCGAGCTGCGGCTCAACGCTTGGCGCCGATCCGGGGCCAGGCCGGGCGGCGGCTCCTGCACTCGCGGATCAGGTCAGGCCGGGTCGTCGGTCTCGGCCAGTTCGCCCAAGGGATGATCGGCCGCCAGCGCCCGCGGTCGGGCAGCCGACTCGGGGGCTGGGTGTTGGCAGCGGTACCGGCAGTCGTCGTCCTGATCTGGGTCGCCGCCCGACTGACTCGGCATCTCTGACTCGAGCGGCAATACCGATTGCATCACAGCGACGTTCGGATATGAGCTGAGCGACTCATTGCCAGACAGCGTTGCACCGAGCCACTGTTGCTGAGAACAAAGGCCGGGGCCGGAGCACAGGTCCTGGGGCCGAGCCTGGCCGCCGGGCCCTCGGGGAGCGAATGGCGAACCCGATGCCCTAGCCGCAAGATCCAACGAGACTTTTGGGGGCATCGATGAAGAACCCGCTCGAGCACGTCTTTCGGATCCTCGTCGCCACCGTCGTGACCGGAGCCGGGGGGTTCGTGGCGGCTGCCCTGGCGGCAACGCCAGCTTCTGCCGCTACAGCTTGCTCGGCTGTCGTCAGCGAGTCCGACATCTCACCGCCGGCCGGGTACAGCGAGGTCGTCAACGCTGTGATGAAGGTGACGAACGACGAGGACAGCGGCAACGTCGGCTATTGGGCGCTCGACAACTACACCAAACACATCCGGGTGTGGGAGAACTCGGCGGGCACCCAATTCTATGTGGCTGGGACCTACCACGGTACGTGGCAGACCTTCAGCGGGGCGAGCAGCCCCGAAAACGGGACGACTGAGCCGAGCAACGGCAAGGGAAGCATCACGGGCGGCTACATCGGGACTCTTGCTGGTTCGATGCTCGCCTCCCCGACCGAGCCCACCCATGGGAGCGTGGGGACGTATGACTTCGGCGGCACTCGAAGCGACATCCTCCTCGGGACCTACGGGAACGGTCAGACCGGCCCGACTTCGGTGGACTGGCTGGGCTTCTACTTCACCTCCGGCACGATCAGCACTTTCAACTATGACTGGGGATGGCGCTACACCGGCAACACGACGAGCGGACCATGGTGCAACACTGATCTCGGCACTTCCGGGGACATCGTCACGCACTGAAGGCTCCTGGACGACCGACGAGGCGCCTCGGGACAGGGCCCTGTAGGTCAGGTGCTTGGCAAAGCCTCGGTAATCTGGTCGTCGGCATGAGTGCCTGCGCAGGGCCGACCTGGTGGAGCCGCCCGATGGCGAGGGACAGGCAGGGTCGGGAACCAAGGGGGCCTTGAATCTCCACGCCGCGCGGTCCAGAAATGGGCCCCGCTAGGGTCACCCCATGAAGGAGGTCGGCGAATGAGCGACGTCAAGGACTGGAACCGCCAAATCATCGAGGAGTTTCGGGGGAACGAGGGCAGGGTGGGTGGGCAATTCGCAGGCGCCCCCGTGTTGCTCCTTCACACCGTGGGAGCCAAATCCGGCTTGGAACGGGTGAACCCGATGATGTTCTTGGACCTTGACGGGCACCGCTATGTCTTTGCATCCAAAGCGGGTGCCGACACCAACCCGGACTGGTACTGGAACCTCGTGGCCAATCCAGATGTCACCGTTGAGGTGGGGACCGAGACATATGGAGCCGCAGCCGTGGCGGTCACCGGGGACGATCGCGATCGGATCTATGCCGAACAGGCTCGCCGGTATCCTGGGTTCGCCGAGTACGAGCAGAAGACCAGCCGGGTCATACCCGTGGTCGAGCTGATTCGGAAAGGCTGACTCGCTGCGGGTTGAGGTGCCAGGCTAGTCCGCCTCGAAACGCCCACCCGACAAGGCCGTAGCTACCTCGGCCAGCCGCAGCGCGTAATATCTGTGGCAATGGCATGGTTCCTTATCGCTCTGGGTGTCGTGCTGCTCGTGCTCACACTTGGCTTGGCTTTCACCATCTACGGGATCGTCGCTGGGTTCCTCGGCGTTGCGTCCTTCGCCGTCGGGGTTTGGCTGCTTGCTCGCCGGACCCCGAAGGGAGCGACCAGGCAGTAGAGGAAGGCCTTCTCGCCTGGCCAGTAGCATCGGCTCATGAAGGCCGGAACTGCCATGCCAGATATCCCGAGTATCGCGGATGCTGTCGTGGTAGGCGCAGGAATCATCGGCACTTCCATCGGCCTGGAGCTCGGAAGGCTTGGGCTTCGCGTCATCGGAGTGGACAAGTCAGGCGGGCCAGGCTACGGCTCAACAAGCGCGTCGAGCGCCATCGTGCGGTTCAACTATTCGACCGAGGACGGCGTCGCCACTGCATGGGAGTCCAAACACCGCTGGGAGCGCTGGGAAGCCCATCTCGGTTTCGCCGATCCCGTTGGACTTGCACGCTTTCACCGCACCGGGATGGTCGTGCTCGACTCGCCTCTTAGCCCTCGCCAGAGGGTCGTACCGCTGCTCGACAGCGTGGGTGTCCCGTATGAGGAATGGGAGCCGGACGAGTTGCGTCGACGAGTGCCCGGTATCGACGTCGGGTGCTACTGGCCGCCCAAACGAGTCGATGACGATGACTTCTACTCTGACGCGTCGGGCGAGCTGGGTGCGCTGTACATGCCGGAGGCAGGCTTCATCGACGATCCGCAGCTCGCCGCTCACAATCTCGCTGCTGCTGCTGCTCAGCACGGTGTCTTCTACCTCTTCAACCGGCAGGTCGTCGAAGTGGTGCAGAAGAAGGATCGTGTCGACGGTGTCGTGCTTTCCGACGGCAGACGCATCTCCTCACCGGTGGTTGTTAACGCCGCTGGTCCGTGGTCCGGGGCGCTCAACCGTCTCGCTCGTGTCGGCGACGACTTCACCATCGGTGTGCGACCGATGCGCCAGGAGGTTCACCGCCTTTTGGCTTCCGAGGTTCATGACGGACCGGACTGGCCCTCGATTGCCGATCTCGATCTCGGCTTCTATGGGCGCCCGGATTTGCAGGGCGGATTCCTCGTCGGTGGAACGGAGCCAGCGTGCGACCCCCTCCAATGGCTGGACGACGCCGACGATCTCGACCCGAGCGTGACGGTGCCGTGCTTTTTCGCCCAGGCGACGAGGGCGGCGCACCGCCTCGGCACCCTCAGCGTCCCAACTCGGCCCCTCGGTGTCGCCGGCGCCTACGACGTCTCAGACGACTGGGCGCCGATCTACGACAAGACGGGTCTCCCTGGTTTCTATGTGGCGATGGGCACGAGTGGTAACCAGTTCAAGAACGCGCCCCTTGTCGGCGAGTTCCTCGCCGAGCTCATAAGGCGTGTCGAAGGGGGCCACGACCACGACGCCGACCCAATCCGGTACATGTCCCAGCATGGTGACTTCGTCATCAACCTTGGCGCTTTCTCGCGTCGCCGCCCCTTGAAGGAGACCTCCGGCACTGTGATGGGTTAGCCGATGGGACCCGGCGTGCGAGGCACAACATGGCGGGGTTCCGACGGTGGTGTTGGTCAGCCAGGGCTGGTCTCGATCACCAAGGTATCGGTTGATCACTCGGAGGCCAACTGGCGCGTCGCCATGAACTAATCCTCGCCATACAGAGGATCAAGAAGGTGTAGAGGACCTCGCGTCTTGTTGGCCCCGCCGTATGACGTATCGGCTCGGGGTATACGGGGCGGCGAAGTGGAAGATGGTTTATGCAGCCAACTGGGGCGCGTGGAGCGAGCCTTCTATGTTTCGCTTCAGCACCGCCATCATGCGGGCCTGCATGGGCCATGACACGGCGGTGAGGAGCCAAGAGGCGACGAAGCGCTCCACCCATCTTGGGCGGAATGTCTGGTAGCCGCTGATCACGAGCCGAGTGCGGCCGTCTGGAAGACGGACAAGCTGGAAGCCCCACAGGGCCTCCATGTAGGAGGCAGGTCGAAGTTCGTTCGGGTCGAGCCAACGACCTCGCAGATCGGTGTAGCCGTACAGGCCGAGGAATCGGTTCGGCTCGATCAAGGCGACTCGGTACGCGTCAAGAACTCGCCCGAAGGCCCAGAACCTCAACTGGTCCCCGATTGCGAGGTTCTGCCATTCCGGGTGGACCGCCGTGGCACTTCGGCGGCATGCGTTGTCGAGCAAATCCCATGAGTACCAGCCCCCTCGGTTCCACCCCATCTGGACTAGCCACGGCCAGACTTGCTCAGGCGTCGCATCGATCGTGACGGCCATCGTTGGTGATCGCTTGCCGTCTGGAACAAGCTCGGGGTGGGGAAACGATCCCGTCACCTCTTCGTTCGTGGCGCCCCAACGGGCGAGCCGATGGGACCCCCTGACTTCGTGGTGGTGAAGAGCCATGGTGGACCTCCCTTCACTTCTAAACCTCGATCCACCGCGTAGCCGCAGGCTATGGACCCGGCAATCACTGAACTCACGGATCGTTGTCATCACAGGCAACGGACGAATGCACCCGGCCACATGGGCGTCGTCGACCAGAGGCTCTT
>JBJKRZ010000378.1:0-10793 GCA_046704365.1 Acidimicrobiales bacterium
CTCGGTCATGGTGATGGTCCTCTCGTAGGGCGGACGTGGAACTGTTCCCGGTACCGGCGGCCCGGAACCCGGTCAGGCGCTCGAGATGGTCACCGAGATCATGCGGTGCAGGACCTTCGGGGTCCCGCCCGAGGTGCCGTCCTTGTTGATCTTGTCTACCACCGACTGGCCGGCGGTCACGTGGCCGAAGAGGGAGTACCCGGTGTTGTTGTAGGTGGCGTCGAGGACGAAGAACTGGCTGCCGTTGGTGTCCGTTCCGCCCGAGTTGGCCATGGCCACCTCGCCTTTGGTGTAGCTGGACTTGGTGTTCTCGTTGGCGAAGTGGTAGCCGGGACCGCCCGTGCCGGTGCCGGTGGGGTCGCCGGTCTGGTCCATGAACCCCGTGATGACACGGTGGAACACCACGCAGTCGTAGAAGTGGTTCTCGGCCAGGAACACGAAGCTGTTGACGGTGTTCGGCGCTGCTTTGGCGTCGAGGGCGATGGTGAAGCTGCCCACGTCGGTGGTGATCTTCGCCTCGTAGGACTTCGACGTGTTGATGATCGTGGGGGGCGGGGAGCTGAACGACGGCTTGTTCAACTTCGTGGTGGCCGTAAAGGGCGTGGGGCAGTTGGCCGACGTGGTCTCGTTGGGCACGGTCGTCGTCGTGGTGGTGGAGGGCACCGGGACGAAGTGGCCGGTGGTGCTGGCCTTGGGGGAGGCCTTGCCGCTGGGGCGGGTGACGGCGTAGATGCCACCGGCGATGGCGAGCAGGACGACGACGAGCAGGGTCCGGCGGATGGCGGACCGGCGCTTCTGGCGCCGCTCGACGGCGGCAAGGCGGGCTTCGCGCGCGGCGCGCTTGCGGGCACGCTTCTGGTTGGGCACGGTCGGCCACCCTACCGTCCGCCGCCGAGGCCTCCGTCTCGCCCCCGGCCCTGCGTCGGCGTCGGCTCGCCCCAGCCCTGTCGGCGTCGGCCCGGCTCCCGGCCGTGTCCGAGTCGGTCCGGCTCCCGGCCCTCTAGAGGTGGGCCCCGGACCGGTTCGAGCCGCTCCGGGCCCGGACCCGGCCAAGTAGCGTTGCCCCGATGTCCCTGGTGGTCCAGAAATTCGGCGGGACCTCTGTGGGCGACGCCGAGCGGATCAGGGCGGTGGCCGATCACGTCGCCCGCACGCGGCGCCGCGGTGACGACGTGCTCGTGGTGGTGAGCGCTATGGGCAAGACCACCGACGACCTGTTGCGGTTGGCCGGCGACGTGAGCGGCGTGCAGCCGCCGCGTGAGCTCGACATGCTGCTCACCGCCGGCGAGCGGGTCTCCATGGCCCTGCTCGTGATGGCTCTTGCCGACCAGGCGGTGGACGCTGTCTCCTTCACCGGCAGCCAGGCAGGGATCATCACCGACAGCACCCACACGAGGGCCAAGATCGTCGACGTCCGCGCCGACCGGCTCAAAGAGGCGCTGGCCACCGGCCGGGTGCCGGTGGTGGCCGGGTTCCAGGGCGTGTCCAGCGACCGCGACATCACCACCTTGGGCCGCGGGGGCTCGGACACCACGGCGGTGGCCCTGGCGGCGGCCATGGGGGCGGAGGTGTGCGAGATCTACACCGACGTGTCGGGGGTGTTCAGCGCCGACCCCCGCATCGTCCCCGAGGCCCGGCGCCTGGCAAGGGTGAGCTTCGAGGAGATGCTGGACATCGCCGCCAGCGGGGGCCGGGTGCTGGCCCTGCGCTCGGTGGAGTTCGCCCGCAACCACCACGTCCCGTTGCACGTCCGATCCAGCTTCACCTGGGAGCCCGGCACCTGGGTGGTCGAGGAGGAGCAGGCCATGGAGCAGGCCGTCGTCACCGCCGTCACCCACGACACGTCGGAGGCCAAGGTGACGGTCACCGGCGTGCCCGACAGGCCAGGGATCGCCGCCCAGCTGTTCCGGGCGCTGGCGGACCGCCACGTCAACGTCGACACCATCGTGCAGAACGTGTCGGTGCACGGGACGACGGACATCTCCTTTACGGTGCCGCGCGACGACCTGGGCAGCGCCATGGAGGTGACCGAGGGCCTCCTCCCCGAGATCGGTGCGGCCGAGGTCCTGTCCGACGACGGGATCGCCAAGGTGTCGTTGGTGGGGGCCGGCATGCGGACGCACCCCGGGGTCTCGGCCACCATGTTCGAGACCCTCGCCACGCATGGCATCAACATCGAGATGATCTCCACCTCCTCCATCCGCATCTCCTGCGTCGTGCGCGCCGACAAGGTGGAGGAGGCGGTGCGGGCCCTGCACCAGGCCTTCGAGCTCGCTTCCTGAGCCAGGGGCCCGCCCTTGATCCCGTAGGATTGCGGGCCATGCGGATCGGTGTCATCGGTGCCACCGGGCAGGTGGGGACCGTCATGCGTGCCGTGCTGGCCCAGCGCCGATTCCCGGCCGACGAGGTGCGCTTCTTCGCCTCGGCCCGCTCGGTGGGCAGGCGCCTGCCGTGGGGCGAGGACGAGCTCGTCGTGGAGGACGCGGCGCGCTCCCCGGAGGCCGGCCTCGACATGGCGCTCATGTCCATCGGCGCCACCGCCTCCAAGGACCTGGCGCCCCGCCTGGCGGCAGCGGGCACGATGGTGGTGGACAACTCCTCGGCGTGGCGCATGGACCCCGACGTGCCGCTGGTGGTGCCCGAGGTCAACGCTGGCGCGCTCGACCGTGTCCCCAAGGGCATCGTCGCCAACCCCAACTGCACGACCATGGTGGCCATGCCGGTCCTGGGCCCGCTGCACGCCGAGGCCGGGCTCAGGCGCATCGTGGTCTCCACCTACCAGGCCGTCTCCGGCGCCGGCGGCAAGGGAGTCGCCGAGCTGGAGGAGCAGCTGGCCAAGACGTCGGGGCGCGCCGGCGCCCTCGCCTTCGACGGAGGGTGCCTCGAGTACCCGGCGCCGGCCGTCTTCGCCGGCCCGGTGGCGCACAACGTGCTGCCGCTGGCCGGGCGCCTCGCCGAGGACGGCTCGGAGGAGACCGACGAGGAGCAGAAGCTGCGCAACGAGAGCCGCAAGATCCTGGGCATCCCCGACCTGGCCGTGTCGGCCACCTGTGTACGGGTCCCGGTGTTCAGCGGCCACAGCCTCGCCGTCAATGCCGAGTTCGCCCGCCCGCTCCCGCTGCAGCGGGCCCGCCTGTTGCTCGAGAGCGCGCCCGGGGTGCGCCTGCGCGAGGTCCCGACCCCCCTGGCGGCGACCGGGATCGACGACACGCTCGTGGGACGGCTGCGCAAGGACGCCGGGGTCGAGAACGGCCTGGCCCTGTTCCTGTCCGGAGACAACCTGCGCAAGGGGGCAGCGGTGAACGCCGTGCAGATCGCCGAGGAGCTGCTCGCTCGGCGGAGCTAGCCCGCCGCCCGCCGACCGGCCAGCAAGAACCAGAGCCGATTCGGCATGGCGACAGGCCATGTCGTGGCTGGGCTCAGGTGAGGCGCACGAGGGCCCCACCCTGGGCGGGCACGGTGAAGGAGGTCACCGGTTCGTAGGACACGCTGCCCTCGGGCAGCGTCCCGTCGGAGCCGATCCACCCCCCGCCCGAGGCGACGACCAGCTCGCCGTGCCCTCGTAGCGTGACCGACGTGCTCCTCGAGCTCGGGTTGGCGACGGCGAGGCCTCCCGCGAAGCGCCGGGCGTAGGCCACGCCTTGCACCCCGGCGATCTCCGCCGTCCCCGTAGGCGGCACCAAGTAGCCGGTGACGTGAGGAGCCGTTTCCAGCGGGACACCGAGCGCGACGGTCCACTCGGGGAACCACGGGAAGTCCCCGCCTCCCCGGTGGCTCAGGTACGACCGCTCGCCTTTGACCAGATGGAACGAGGCGAGGGTGAACATCCGGTTGACGGGGTCCTCGGCCAGGATGGGCGACTGCGCCAGCAGCACGCCGCCGCGGCGCACGACGGCCATGCAGAGGTCGAGGATCTCCTCCCATAGTGGCTCGGGCCAGATCTGGGGCCCGGCGTAGCTGGTCACGAACAGTTCCATCTGGACCCCGTCGCAGTAGCGCAGGAAGTCGAGCGAGTCGGGCCTGGCCCAGATCCCGACGTCGCGCAGGTGTGGCGGGGCGAGGACCATGTCTCCCTCGATGCCGTTCCAGAACATGATCAGGTCGGGCCCGAGCTGGGCGCGGATGAAGGCCAGGTCGGCCTGGAGGGCGTGGTGCCACGACCAGGGCGTGGTCCCCCACGGGGGCGGGAAGCCGTAGGGCTGCTCGACCTCGTCCATCATGATCCCGTCAATCGCCGATGAGCTGATCAGCTGCTGGGCGCTGGCGGCGAAGTAGTTGATCCACCTGTCGAGGTTTCCAGGCTTGGCGCCGTCGAGGTCGTAGGGGTTGGCCAGCCACTCGTGCGGCGAGCCCGTCGGGTTGTGCTGGTGCATCTGCGCCGTGGACCCGTAACCGAAAAGGGGATTGGGGATGCGGGCGGAGGCACTTTCCTCGGGGCTGTCGTGGGAGAAGAACGACTCGTGGTCGTTCACGTAGCTCCAGGGCACGGGCATCCACGCCACGCCGGGGACCTGGTCGTAGTCGCCCACCCAGGTGAGGTCGAAGTACTGGGTGACGAGGACCTCCGGGTTGGCGTCGTGGACGGCCTCGGCCACGCCGCTGCCGGCGTAGACCCAGGTGAGCATGTCGTACACCGAGGCCACGGCGACCAACTGGGCGGCGCTGTACTCGTAGCCCACTCTCCCCGGAGTCGTGTACAGGTACATGGCGGTCGACTCCTGGGTCGACCTACCGAGCAGCCGGGACCTGGGCGAGCCGGGCGACGGAGCGGGGGTCGCCGGCAGGCTGGAGCCGGCGAGCTCGGTGCCGCCTCCGAGGTGGGCCACGACTGGCGCCAAGCCGGCGGCGAGCGAGAGCTTGAGCAGTTGCCTGCGCGAGAGCAACCGACGTGGGAGCAGGACACGCCCAGGCGGTATCCGGTCGCGAGGTCGCGTCACAGCGAGCCCGAATCGGTGGTGATGTGAGCGCTCACGAGGCGGGTACCAGCGTGATCTGACGGAAGGTGAGCCCGTAGAAGCCGCCGGCAGGGTCGGGTTGGGTGCTGTCGTGGTAGACGACGTGGCCAGTCAGCCACATGCTCAGGCCATCGGCGCTCATGAACTTGGTCGAGGTGCTCAGCTGATAGGCCTGGGGACCGAAGCCGGCGAAGTACTGCACCAGGGTGTACGGACCGTTGAGATGGCTCGACTCGAGGAGCATCGAGTCGTAAGTACCGCTGGTGTCCACACCGTCGCTCGGGGCGCTCGTCCACAGCAAATAGGTGTGCAAGGGCGCGTCGTAGCTGATGCTCGGTGCCCCCAGATGCCCGCCCGGCCAGCTGAGTAGGGGATCGATGTCGGCCAGGTCGTGGCTCCACAGGGGCTGGCCGCTCGAATCGGTGCCGGCGTAGAACTCCCAGTCCTTGGCGTCGTTGATGGTGGCGGGCGAGGGCTTGACCCGCACCAGGTAGAGGTTGTCGGCGTTGAGCCAGGTGTCCTGAGAGGTCGGTCCGCCCCCGCCCTGCGTCACGGCGTAGGCGTAACCCGGGGGCCCCGCTGCAGTGGCGTATTGCTGGTTCCGGCCGAAGTCGACCCAGTGCAGCGCCCCGAGCTTCACCCGGTGCCCGTCGGCGATCGATTCCCCGAAGAGCGGGGCGCTCGGGGTCTCAGGGGGCAGCTGCCAGCTCCTGCCGCCGTCGCTCGAGATGTCGTAGCCGACCAGTGGCCCGATCGTGCAGTAGATCGGTCCCCAGCCGTTGAACCCGGTCCCGCTGCACGGCTCGGCCCCGGGCTGGGTCTGGTTGTAGAAGAGGGTGGAGCCGTAGTACCAGACCCCGTCGTAGTTGAGGCTCCCCTCGGCGTAGCGCCCGTCGGCGTTGCCGTGGTCGGCGTAGAGGACCCCGCAGCGCAGTGCCAGGTCCATGGGGTCGTCGCCGATGATGACGGCGGTGCCCATCGCCGAGGGGAAGGGGCTGCTCCAGCCGCCCATCGATCCCGCCGTGGCATTGCAGTCGCCGTCCATGAAGGCGCTATAGAGGTTGCCGTCCTCGCCCCACGAGGGATACCAGGTGTCGCCCAGGGCGTAGTCAGCCCAGGGCCCGTCGAAGCGGACGCCTGCCAGCGCGTCGGAGCGGGCGAAGGGGATCCCGGCTGGAGCCTGGTCGGACCAGGTGAAGGTCCCGGTGTTCCCCGAGCGCTCCGGTCCCAGCGCCAGGCTGGGACCTTGGGGGAGAGCGCCGTTGTAGGGCCCCGAGGGGATGGGGGCGTTCGCTGAGGCCACAGAGCCGATCGACACCCAGACCGAGGAGAGGAGCACGAGCCCGGTGAAAGTCCACCACCGGCGTCCCCTCCGCTTGTGCCGCCCGAGCGGGGGCTCGGGGGTCCGAAGGTGCCCGGTCATGGACGGGGCGGGCCGGTCACCCCGGAACCTGGTACGTGACCGGACACGGCTGGTCGAACTGCTCGATCCCGGCCTGGGGGTCGGCGTCGGCGGCGGCAGGATCGGCGATGATGCTCCGATAGGCGCACATGAAGGGCCGCGCCACGTAGTCATCGGCTCGGGGCTCGGCGAAGAGCCCGAAGCCGGTGACGCAGTTTGTCAGCACGGCGCTGTAGGGCTGGGGCAGGGCGCACGAGCCGAAGGAGGTCGAGCCACCCGTGGCCAGGTGGTAGTGGTCCGCCAGCTCGTAGAGGATGAAGCCGCGGACGTTGAACGGTGCCGATCGCATGTCCCAGGCAGCCGTCCACTCGCCGTAGAGGTGCTCGAGCTGGTCGTAGTCGTTGCCCGGGTCGAAGAACGGCACCTGGGCGTCGGGCGAAGTGCCCGGTCCGGCGCTGCGGTAGCCCGTTTCGCCGATGATGATGGCCGTGCGCTCGCCCAGTCCTGCCATGGGCATGAGGACGCCTCGTAGGTAGGCGATGCCGTAGCTCACCGAGCTGTAGGAGCTGTAGTAGTAGCCGAAGGGGGAGGTGGGGTCCTGGGCGCTGGCCGGCGGCACCCGGCGCCTCCGCAGGCACGTGACCGAGGCGAGCCGCTGGAGGTTTGCCGGGTCAGTGAGCGGCCCGACGTAGCCGCAGGGATAGACCCCGAAGGACGGGTCCTCGGGGGCGAAAGTGCCCGGATAGATGTGCATGTCCACGAAGTCGACATCAGCGTCGAATCGCGCACCGCCCAACGCGCCCCACGACGAGAACAACCCCATGTCGTAGGGCCCGGTGGCGTAGGCCCAGGAGAAGCCGATCTGGGTTGTGTTTCCCGCCGCCAGGGCGTTGTGGGCTGCTTCCACCCCGTCGATCACGGCCAGCTGGACGAAGGGCATGGCCCCGTCGCTGGTCGACTCGTTGGGGATGTCGGGCTCGTTGGTGATGTCGATGGCCTTCAACTCGGGGAGGGAACTGAAGCGCTCTGTGAAGGCGGTGGCGCACTGGGCGTAGAGCTCCGGCCAGTCCGGCTCGGGCACGGCTTCGTCGCTCGGGATCGGCGGCTCGGTCGTGACCGGGGGGTCGTAGCCCAGCGAGACGATCATGGGGACGCCCTGGTTGTTCCAGTACTGCAGCTGCGAGGCATTGGCGTTGAAGCCCCACGTATTCGCCGTGCGGTCGACGGGCAGCTGGTGGCTCCCCCAGCACGTGAGGTAGAGCCGCAGGTACAGCGGGCTGGTCCCCCCGACGTCGCGCACCATGGGCAGCTCGGCGGGGACGACATCGTCCACCCCCTCGGCGAATGTGCCCGGCGCGAAGGCGCTTGCGCTCTTGGTCCCCAGTTCGGCACTGGCGGCGGTGATGCCGCTCAACAGCACCGGAACCACCACCACGAGGACAGTGGCGACGATCGCCATCCGGCCGCGCCGGCCGCGCCACCACGAGTTGCACCAGGTCGGGGGGTGCCCGCCGGAGGTGTCGGTCACGGAATCCGCCTCCCGTCGACTGACTGATTGATCAGTCGTGATTCAAGTCGGGGCTCCGCTGGCTGTCAAGGCCCGCTCAGCGGGTCGTCGGTCATGCGCCGACAGCGCAGGCCGGGTTGTCCCGAGGGCGAGCTAAACTGCATTGGCTCCTTTCCCGCGACCTCCGCAGTGACCGCCAGGCTCGCCCCGGTGCCCGCCCCTGTAGCAACCTGAAGGTGACCCGAGCGCGAACCCGTGCAGACCCTCGACACCGCACCCAAACCGCCCCCGCCCCCGCGCCCAGCCTCCCGGACCGGGACCCCCTTCGCGGCGCTGGCCCGGGCTGTCGTGCACCACCCGTGGCGCGTGATCGTGCTGTGGGTGGCGGCCGCCTTCATCTTGGTGTCGACCTCGCCGGGGCTCCCCACCACCAGCAACGAGAGCAGTTTCCTGCCCAGCCACTACGAGTCGATCCGCGCCAGCAACCTGCAGGCCAAGGCCTTTCCCCAGACGGGCAAGACCGTGAGCTCGGCGGCCGTCATCGTCTTCGCCCGCCGCGACGGCGGCCGGCTCACGGACGCCGACGTCGCGGCCATCTCGGGGGTCGTCGACCAGCTCAACTCCCGGCACATCCACTACATCACCTCGATCACACTGGGACCGCCGTCGCAGAACCGTCTCGTGGACGCCGCCGCCGTCGCCATGCCGCAGGGCGTCGTCTACTCGAACGGCACCAAGGCGGGCGACGCCATCAAGGTCCTGCGCGCCGACATCGGTCCCCTGGTGCCGGCCAGGCTCACCGAGGGCGTCACCGGCGCCGCCGCCCAGCAGCTCGACGCCCAGCAGTCCAACAAGCGGGCCGAGAAGCTCGTGCTCCTGGCCACGTTGCTGCTCATCCTGGTGCTGCTCTTCGTGATCTTCCGCAGCCCCATCATCGCCCTCATGCCCATCGTCGCCATCGCCGTGGTGTCCCAGGTGGCCACCGGGCTCATCGCCGATGTGAACAAGGCGCTGCACCTGAACACCGACAGCTCCATCACGACCATCCTCATCGTGGTGCTCTTCGGCATCGGCACCGACTACATCCTCTTCGTGATGTTCCGCTACCGCGAGCGCCTGCGGGGCGGCGAGAGCCCCAAGGACGCCACGGTGAGCGCCGTGGCCCGGGCCGGCGAGGCCATCGCCTCGGCCGCCGGGGTCGTGATCGTGGCCTTCATGGCGCTCGTCCTCTCCTCGCTCAGCATCTTCCGGGCCATCGGGCCGGCACTCGCCATCGCTGTGGCGGTGATGCTCGTGGCGGCGCTCACGCTCGTGCCGGCCGTGGTGTCGCTGCTCGGGACCAAGGTGTTCTGGCCCTCTCGGAGCTGGCAACGCGAGCCCGAGGCGGCCCGCTTCGCCCGCATCGGACGGTCCGTGGCCAAGCGGCCCGCCACCTACGCGGCGGTGTCGGGCCTGGGACTGCTCGCCCTCGGCCTCGGCACCTTCGGCTTCAGGGCCACCTTCGACCTCTCGAGCGCGGGGATCCCCAAGACGGCGGAGTCCCAGACGGCCCTTCGCACCCTGGAGAAGGGGCTGCCTCCCGGGGCCACCGACCCCACCGACGTGCTGTTGCACTCGTCGTCGGGGCGGCTCACGTCGCTGCAGCTGTCGGAGTACGAAGCGGCGCTGTCGGGTGTGCGCGGTGTGGGCGTGGTGAGCCCACCCAAGGTGAGCGCAGGGGGGACCACCGCCGACTACACCGTCGTGCTCACCAAGGACCCCACCTCCACGGCGGCGGTGAACCTCATGAAGAACTACGTGCGCCCCGCCGCCCACGAGGCGGCGCCCACGGGCACCCAGGCGCTGGTGGGCGGCACCACGTCCGTCTACGCCGACATCCAGCAGGCCGTGAACCACGACTACTCGGTGGTGTTCCCGGTGGCGGCCATCGTGATCCTGCTCATCCTGGGACTGCTGCTGCGCAGCGCCGTGGCGCCGTGGTACCTCATGGTGTCGGTGGGTCTCGGGTTCCTGGCCACCTTGGGCACCACGGTCCTGGTGTTCCAGGGACTGGCGGGCCAGGCCGGTCTGGTGTTCATCCTCCCCGTGTACGTCTACGTCTTCGTGGTCGCCTTGGGCACCGACTACAACATCCTGATGATCGCCCGGCTGCGCGAGGAGGCCAAGGAGGGCAACGGGCCGCGCCCGGCCACGGCTCTCGCCCTGCAGCACGCCGGCCCGACCATCGGTGCCGCCGGAGTCATCCTGGCGGGGACCTTCGCCTCGCTGATGCTGGCGGGCAACAGCATCCTCACCCAGATCGGCTTCGCCGTGTCGTGCGGCATCGCCATCGCCGCCTTTGTGGTGGCCATGTTCTTCACTCCCAGCCTCACCGCCCTCATGGGGCGCTCGGCATGGTGGCCCCGGCGTATGGAAGGCGCCGACGAGCCGCAGGCGGCCCTCGCGCCCGTCGAGGCCCCCTAGGGGTATCCGCCACGGCCCGCCGGCCCGCACCATGGGGCCGGCGACCTGAGGCTCGTGAGGGGCGACCGACCCAGGATGCCAACAGGGGGCATCACCCGCCCTCGAAGGCCATGGGCCGACCCGCCGGTTGCACACCCGGCTCTCTACATAGGCCCAAACAGAGTCTTTCGGCCTAATAGCCCGGAGCCTTGATGCCGATCTTCCCCGAGGACCATGCAGACACCGAGGACGGCACCTCGACGGAGGTTGCGCCCATGACCGACACAGGCGAACTTCCTCATCAGCGCCCTCCCGACGAGCTCGCGTCACAGATCCTCGTCGGTTGGCGCGTTCGCTGTGCCTTCCGGCGCGCCGCCTGGGAGCTCACGGCCGGCTCCGCCGCCGGCGAGGTCTGTACCGCCGTGGCCCGTACCCTCGAGGAGGGGGCCGCCCGGCCCGAGCTGGCTCGGGCCCTGCGGGCCTGGGG
>JBJKRZ010000379.1:0-7893 GCA_046704365.1 Acidimicrobiales bacterium
GGTCGTGAGCGGCGCGCCGAGGCTCGCCGGCTGGCCGAGGAGCGCCGGCGCTCGGCCCGCCCGCAGCGCGGGTTGCCCACCGCCGCCGTCTTGATCGGCGTCGTCGCTCTGGTGGCGATCGTCATCGGGGTGGCGTTCGTCACGGGGTTCCTCACGCCGCCGGGAAGCCCGTCGGGCCCCTCGCCGGTGGCGAGCATCCAGCGCCTGGTGCGCACCGGATCGGCGGCAGACATGGTGGTGGCCGACGGGGCGGGCTGGGTGGCCGACGACCAGACCGGCTCCGTCCGTCGCTTCGACCTCTCCTCGGGGGCCTGGACCTCCAAAGCGGTCAAGGTGGGCGCCTACCCGGTGTCGCTGGCGGCGGGGTACGGGAAGCTGTGGGTGGCCGACTCGGTGGCCAACGTCGTGGTGGTCGTGAACCCCGCCACCGGCAAGACCGTCGGCCAACCCATCGCTGTCGGCCAGGACCCGGTGTCGGTGGCCACGGGCGAGGGAGGGGTGTGGGTGACCAGCCTGGGCTCGGACACCGTGAGCCTCATCGACCCCAAGAGCCGCACGGTGCGCGCCTCGGTGGCGCTGCCACCCGCCGTGGGTGCCGTGCGCGTGGCGGTGGGCGACGGCGCCGTGTGGGTGACGGGAACCACGGACACCCTTACCCGCATCTCGCCCAAGCCGGTCGGCATGCTGCTCGACTACAAGGCCGTGCGGGTGGGCAAGGGCCCCATCGGACTGGCCCTGTCGCCCGGGGCGGTGTGGGTGGGCGACGCCCTGAGCGGCACCGTGAGCCGGGTTGACCCTTCGAACCTCGAAGTGACCGGGACGTATTCGGTGGGCGGCGACCCCGACCAGGTCGCCGTGTTCGACGGCGAGGTGTGGGTAGGTGACGGGGACTCTGGTGCGCTCCACGCCCTCGACGCCAAAACCGGCCAGAGCAGGGGCAAGCAGGTGCGCATGGCCGGTGCCGTGCGCCGCGTGGTGGCGAGCGGCGACTCGTTGTGGGCCACCACGGCCAACCCGGGAACGGTGGAGCGCATCAGCCCCAGCTGACCTCGCGACGCCCCTGGTCGGGCGCTGCCTGCCCACACCTTGTTCGTGCGGGAGGTGGGGATCGTCGACCGGGCGGGATCGCTAGGCGCAAGGGGCCCCGGGTATGGTGCAGCGCTATGGACGCATTTCGTGAGGCAATTCTGGCTGGTGCCGGCGGCGAGGAGCTCGCCGCCATCGAGCTACCGCAGTCCTACCGCGCCGCATTCGTGCGGCGCGACGAGGTGGAGATGTTCGCCGGCGTGGACTCGACCGACAAGGACCCCCGCAAGTCACTGCACGTCGAAGAGGTGGCCGTCCCCGAGCTCGCCCCCGACGAGGCCTACGTGGCGGTGATGGCCGGCGCCATCAACTTCAACACGGTGTGGACCTCCATCTTCGAGCCGCTGCCGACCTTCGCCTTTCTGGACAGGCTGGGCAAGGAGAGCACGTGGGGTGCCCGACACGCCCTCGACTACCACGTGGTCGGCTCGGACGCCTCGGGAGTGGTGTTGCGGGTGGGATCGGCGGTGCGCAACTGGAAGCCGGGCGACAAGGTCACCATCCACTGCAACTACGTCGACGACCAGGACCCCTCCGCCCACGACGACTCCATGCTGGCCGCCAACCAGCGGATCTGGGGCTTCGAGTCGAACTTCGGCGGCCTGGCCGACCTGACGCTGGTCAAGGCCAACCAGCTCATGCCCAAGCCCAGGCACCTGAGCTGGGAGGAGGCGGCCGTGAACGCCCTGTGCAACTCCACCGCCTACCGGATGCTGGTCTCACGCAACGGGGCGGCCATGCGCCAGGGCCAGCGCGTGCTCGTGTGGGGCGCTTCGGGGGGGCTGGGCGGCTACGCCGTGCAGCACGTGCTCAACGGCGGCGGCGTGCCGGTGGGGGTGGTCTCCAGCCCGGAGAAGGTGAAGCTCTTGAACGACCTGGGTGTGGAAGCCGTCATCGACCGCAAGGCGGCCGGGTACCGTTTCTGGTCGGACACCCACACCCAGGACGAGTCCGAGTGGCGCCGGTTCGGCAAGGACGTGCGTGGCCTGGTGGGAGACGACCCTGACATCGTCTTCGAGCACCCGGGACGCCAGACCATGGGCGCTTCGGTCTTCGCCGCCAAGCGCGGCGGCACGGTGGTCACGTGCGCGGCGACCTCGGGGTACATGATCGAGTACGACAACCGCCACTTGTGGATGAAGCTCAAGACGATCAAGGGCTCGCATTTCGCCAACTACCGCGAAGCGTGGGACGCCAACCAGCTCATCTACGACGGCAAGGTGGTCCCCACCCTGTCGGTCGTGTACCCGCTCGAGGACGTGGGCGAAGCCGCCTACCAGGTGCACCACAACCTCCACGAGGGGAAGATCGCCGTGCTGGGCCTGGCGCCGCGGGAGGGTCTCGGGATCGACGACCCCGAGCTGAGGGCCAAGGTGGGCGAGGACCGCCTCACGCTGTTCCGGAGAGAGGGATGAGCGCCGACACCACCCGAGGGTCCACCCCGGGCGGGGGCGCCGGCGGGGGTGCCAGCCTCCTCACCGAGATCGACCATGTGGCCATCGCCGTGCACGACCTCGACGCCGGCGCCGACTTCTACCGCGCCACCTTCGGGGCCGAGGTCGTCCACCGAGAGACGGTGGAGCGCGACGGCGTGGAGGAAGCGCTCCTCGCCGTGGCCGACTCCTACATCCAGCTCCTCTCCCCCATTCGGCCCGACTCGCCTGTGGCGAGCTTCCTCGAGCGCCGGGGCGAAGGCCTGCACCACGTCGGCTACCGGGTGGAGGACTGCGCGGCGGCCATCGAGGCGGTGCGCAACGCCGGCGGACGGCTCATCGACGAAACACCGCGCCCGGGGTCTCGGGGGACGACCGTCGCCTTCGTCCACCCCAAGGGGGCGCTCGGCACCTTGATCGAGCTCGTCCAGGAATGATGCCGGGGTCGGCGACCAGCCGATCCGCCGACAGCGAGCATCCGGCGAGAGACAGCCGGGAGCGCTGCGAGCCCACCTGGGCTTTCTCGTCGTGCACCGACGACAGGCACCTCTGACGACACGCCCGTAGAATGGGTGCACCAGGCGGCCAGAAGGGCTGCCGCTTGCCCTTCGGAGGAGACTCCATGTCCGGTTCGGTCATCGTCGCAGGCGCCCGCACCCCCATCGGCAAGCTGTCGGGGGCACTGGCCGGTTTCAGCGCCATGGACCTGGGAGGCTTCGCCATCGCCGCCGCCCTGGAGCGCGCCGGCGTGGCTCCCGAGGACGTCGACTACGTGTTCATGGGCCAGGTGCTCCAGGCCGGCCAGGGGCAGATCACCGCCCGCCAGGCGGCCACCAAGGCCGGCATCCCCATGTCCATTCCCGCCACCACGGTCAACAAGGTGTGCCTGTCCGGCTTGAACGCCATCTACCTGGCCGACCTCCTAATCAACGCCGGCGAGGCGGAGATGGTCGTGGCCGGTGGGATGGAGTCGATGACCAGAGCGCCGCACATGCTGACCGAAGCCCGCTCGGGCTACCGGCTGGGTGACGGCACCCTCGTCGACTCGATGATGTACGACGGCCTCTACTGCCAGTTCGACCACTGCGCCATGGGACTGGGCACCGAGCACTACAACCAGGAGGCGAAGGTGAGCCGCGAGGACCAGGACGCCCTGGCGGCGCTCAGTCACGAGCGGGCGGCAGTCGCCATCAAGGACGGGCGCCTGGCCGAGGAGATCGCCCCGGTCTCGGTCCCCCAGCGCAAAGGCGACCCTGTGGTGGTGGACACCGACGAGGGGGTTCGGCCCGGCACCACCGCCGAGTCGCTGGCCGGGCTCAGGCCCGCCTTCGACAAGTCCGGCACCATCACCGCCGGCAACGCCAGCCAGATCTCCGACGGCGCCGCAGCCGTGATCGTCACCTCCAAGGCCAGGGCCGAGTCCCTGGGGGTCACGCCGCTGGCCGAGATCGTCGGCTACGGACAGGTGGCCGGCCCCGACGCCTCGCTGCTCCTCCAGCCCTCCGCAGCCATCCGCGCCGCCCTGGACAAGTCGGGCAAGAGCCTCTCGGACGTCGATCTCTACGAGATCAACGAGGCTTTCGCCGCCGTGGGCATCGCCTCCATGCGCGACCTGGGCATCACCGAGGACGTCACCAACGTGAACGGCGGCGCCATCGCCCTCGGCCACCCCATCGGCATGTCGGGCACCCGGCTCGCCCTCACCCTGGCGCTCGAGCTGCGCCGGCGCGGGGCATCGCTGGGGGCCGCCGCCCTGTGCGGCGGGGGCGGGCAGGGCGACGCCATGCTCCTGCGCAGCCTGGGCTGACCTCCTCGTCGGGGCTCGGGGCGGTTTCGGGCAGGCCCGGTCCCTGGCGGCGCTGTTACAGCTCGGTACTATCCGTTGATCCCATGACGACCCGGCCGGCAGGTCCCCCCCGAAGGCCACGCGTCCTGGCGCCATATGCCCCGACGGCGGGTGCCCCGACAGCGGGCACCCCCACGGCGGGCGCAGGGGCAGACGGACGGTGAGCGGGCGCCGCAAGCCCACCTCGACCTCGCCCTTCGGTGTGGGTCGGCGCGAGTCGCACGACGCCAGCGGCTTCTACGACCGCTTCAGCGCACCGCGCCTGAGCGACGACGAAGCGGTCTTCCGGTCCCCCATCGGGGCCAAGCTTGTGGCCGCCGACGCCAGGCACATGGACGAGCTGGACGACGCCTCGGTGGCGCTGGTGGTGACATCGCCGCCGTACTTCGCCGGCAAGGAGTACGAAGCGGCCCTGGGCGAGGGCCACGTGCCCGCCAGCTATCTCGAATACCTGGCCATGTTGCGCGACGTGTTCACCGAGTGCGCCCGGGTGCTCGAACCCGGCGGGCGCATCGCCGTCAACGTGGCCAACCTGGGGCGCAAGCCGTACCGCTCGCTGTCGGCGGACGTGATCGGCATCCTGCAGGACGACCTGGGCCTTCTGCTGCGCGGCGAGGTGGTGTGGGTGAAGGCCCGGGGCGCCAGCGGGTCGTGCGCGTGGGGGTCGTTCTGCAGCCCGGCCAACCCCGTGCTGCGCGACGTGAGCGAGCGGGTCGTGATCGCCTCCAAGGGCCGCTTCGACCGCGCTCTGGGAAGGACCCGGCGTCGGGCGCTCGGGCTCCCGTCCGAGGCCACCGCCACCAAGGACGAGTTCATGGAGGCCACCACCGACGTGTGGGAGATCCCCGCCGAACGGGCCACGCGCGTCGGCCACCCGGCCCCGTTCCCGGTGGAGCTCCCCCAGCGGCTCATCGAGCTGTACACCTACGCCGAGGACCTGGTGCTCGATCCCTTTATGGGGTCGGGCACCACGGCCGTGGCCGCCCTGCGAACCGGACGCCGCTATGTCGGTTACGACACCGAGGCCCGTTACGTCCGTCTCGCCGAACGGCGGGTGCGCGACGAGCTGGCGGTCCCCACCACCACGAGCAGAGCGCGGGCCGCCACCGGAGCACAACAGATGGCGGCAGCTCTGGTGGAGAAAGCCGGCTTCTCGGATGTGACCAGCGGCGTGCGCCTCCAGGGTGGGGTGGAGGTGGCACTGGCCGGGCACGACGCCAGCGGGCGACGCTGGTACTTCGACATCTCGGGTACCTTCAGCACCTCCGACGCCGGCTTGCGCCGGGCCGAGACGCTGTGGGCGACGCTCGGACGTGCCGCCGTCGTGCACGCTGCCTACCCTGAGAGCCCCCTGGTGCTGCTCACAACCCAGGCCCCTGTGCCGGGGAGCACCGGCGACCGGGCCTGGCGGTCCCTGCAGGTCCCCGACCGGCCAGGGGCACTGCCCACCGTCTACGACGTGGTGGAGCTCGGTGCCGACCAGGCCCTCTCGCGGTTGCGCAGCTTCGCCCGCAGCGGGCGCCGGTCCCGTGCCCGATGACCGCACGACGGTCACCGAGCTGGGCACGGCCCTGGGCATGCTCCCCTTCGACGCGCCGGCACAGGCCCTGGCGGCGCGGCCGCCGCAGCTGGCCATCGACCAGCCCACCTGGGACCGCCTGAGCGCACTGCAGCGCGGCGGGCAATTCCGTCAGGAGTTCGCCTCCGCCTTCGCCAACGGCCGCGCCTTCCTCGAGGCGCCCGATGCCCTGCGGCGGCGGCCGCCCCTGCTGGTGGAGTGGACCGGGGGACGCCGTCCTCCGGGGGACGAGGTGGCACCGGTGGACCTGCGGGTCGACCACGTGTACCTGGTCAGCTGCAAGTACCTCTCGCGCACGATCGCCAACGCCTCGCCGGCGCGGCTGTTCGACGGCCTGCTCGCCACCACCGGCGAGTGGGACAGCGTCGACTGGTACCACGAGGTCGCCCCCGAGGAGTACCTCCGCCTCTATCGCGCCTGCCGACAAGCCGTCCAGGTGACGGAGCTCCCTGACGACCCTTCACGGCTCACGAGCTTGCAGCGCCGGCAGCTGCGCCGTGCCCTGCCCGGCCGCGGCGCCTATCCCGAAGATGCGCAGCAGGCCTATCGGGACTTGTGCAGGCAGGTGAGCGCCCGCTCGGCGCAGCGGTGGGCGGCCAACGCCACGACACCCGCCGCCCGCGAGCGGCTGGCCTGGCGCCTGCTGCGTATCGGCAACGCCTCGTACTTCGTGCTGGGCGCCGACCCCCGCCGACCGCTGCGCCTGCGGGTGGCCAGCCCCTGGGACTGGCGCCGGTCCTACCGCCTGGTGCACCTCGACATGGCGGCGGCCGAAGCCGGTCAGCCCCAGGTCAACTGGACCATCGCCTACCGGCGCACCGCCGACGGGACCACGGGCGAGGTGCGCGGGCACGTGGAGATCCGCTGGAGTCACGGTCGCTTCGCCCAGCCACCGGAGGCCAAGGTCTACATCGACACCCCCACCGACGAGCTGCCCGGGTACTTCCCCATGGAGGGTCCCCGGGCCCAACCGGCGCTGTGGGACGCCGGGCCCTGACCCAGCCCCTGCTCCGGGGTCCTGCTCCGGGGGCCCGCTGCGGAGGCCCGCTTCGGGGGCCCGCTTCGGGGGCCCGGGTTCACGGAACCGGCAACGTGGACGGCCACGCAAGGTGGGCGCCGCCGGCCCGTTCCCGGGGGTAGACGGGCGGGCGTTCCGGCTGCCTGCGGTTGGAAGCGGGGTTCGGGGGTGGACATCGTGGGGGCAGCACCAGTGCGGGGTACGACCGCCACGGGTGCTTCGCGTCCTGCCCTGCTCGGTCCCTCGGAGCCCCGTCGCCCTGGCTCTGTCCGTCCCTTCGCCACGCGTCCGGTTCCCGCACCCCCCTCACCGGTCGACGTGTAGATCGCCAGGCCCGGCACCGGCGCGGCACGCCCCCCGAACGCGTCGGTGCCGGGTCGGCGACTCTCGCCGGTAGGCGGAGCTCGCTGGCTGTCGACGGGTGGCCGTGTGGCTGGCGATTAGGCGTCGACTTCGCGCCGTCCTTCGAGGGCTCGCCCCAGGGTGAGCTCGTCGGCGTACTCGAGGTCGCCGCCCACGGGCAGGCCACTGGCCAAACGAGTCGTCTTCACCCCGAGGGGCTTGAGCAGTCGGGCCAGGTACATGGCTGTGGCCTCACCCTCGAGGTTGGGGTTGGTGCACAAGATGACCTCGGTCACGCCTTCGTCCTCCATGCGGGCGAGCAGCTCGCGCACACGCAGCTGCTCCGGCCCCACCCCCTCTATGGGGCTGAGGGCGCCCTGGAGCACGTGGTAACGACCACGGAACTCCTGGGTCCTTTCCACGGCGACGATGTCGCGCGGGTCCTCGACCACACACAGCACGCCGCCGTCGCGCCGGGAATCCCGGCACACGTCGCACAGCTCGCCTTCGGCGACGTTGAAACAGCGAGTGCAGAAGGTGACGCGCTCTTTGACGGCGCAGATGGCTTCCGACAGCCTCCGAGCGTCGT
>JBJKRZ010000380.1:0-11158 GCA_046704365.1 Acidimicrobiales bacterium
CGAAGGCAGCGTAACCATGTCAAGACGACCGTCGGAAAGCCGTATGCGGGAAAACCGCACGTACGGATTGAAAGGGGGATGGGGAACCGGGCTCGCCAGAGCACCGCGCCCCTGACTACCAATGGCCGAGCGCATCACGTTGGGCGACGACGGGTCGCTCGCAGTTCCCGACGAGCCCATCATCCCCTTCATCGAGGGCGACGGCACCGGTGTGGACATCTGGCCCGCCTCGCGGCTCGTCTTCGACGCGGCGGCCGCCAAGCACGGCAAGCGCATCGCATGGAAGGAGGTGCTGGCGGGCGAGAAGGCCTTCAAGGAGACCGGCGACTGGCTGCCCGAGGCCACCGTGGAGGCCTTCCGGGAGCACCTCATCGGCATCAAGGGCCCGCTCACCACGCCGGTGGGCGGCGGCATCCGTTCGTTGAACGTGGCCCTGCGCCAGATCCTCGACCTCTACGTGTGCCTGCGCCCCGTGCGCTGGTTCACCGGCGTCCCCTCACCGGTCCGTCATCCCGAAAAGGTGGATGTGGTCATCTTCCGGGAGAACACCGAGGACGTCTATGCCGGGCTCGAGGTGGAGGCGGGAACGCCTGCCGCCCAGCGCCTGGCCGACTTCCTGCGCGAGCAGATGGGCTGGGAGATCCGCCCGGGCTCGGGCATCGGCATCAAGCCAGTGTCGGAGTCCGGCTCCAAGCGCCTCATCCGCGCCGCCGTCGAGTACGCCCTGCGCCACCAGCGCAGGAGCGTGACCCTCGTGCACAAGGGCAACATCCAGAAATTCACCGAGGGCGCCTTCCGAAAGTGGGGCTATGAGCTCGTGCGCGAGGAATTCGCCGACGTGGCGGTTGGTTGGGAGGACTGCGGCGGCGAGCCCGGCGACAAGCTGCTCGTGAAGGACGCCATCGCCGACATCACCCTGCAGCAGGTCCTCACCCGCCCTGAGGACTTCGACGTGGTGGCCACGACCAACTTGAACGGCGACTACCTCTCCGACGCCCTGGCAGCCCAGGTGGGGGGGATCGGGATCGCCCCCGGGGGCAACATCAACTACGTGACCGGCCACGGGGTCTTCGAGGCCACCCACGGCACCGCCCCCAAGTACGCCGGGCTGGACAAGGTGAACCCCGGCTCCGTGGTCCTCTCGGGCGTGCTCATGTTCGAGCACCTGGGCTGGACCGAGGTGGCGGCCGACATCGTGAAGGCCCTGGAGGCCACCATCGCCGAACGGATCGTCACCTACGACTTCGCCCGCCTCACCGAGGGGGCCACCGAGGTGAAGACCTCCGAGTTCGCCGCCGCCGTGGTCGAACGCCTCTAGCGCCCCAAGGAGGACGGGCCCATGAGCACCGAGCCCCTCTCGCAGGCCTTCGCCGGCACCCGCGCCGTGTTGGCCAACGTCAGACCCGACCAGCTCGAAGACCCCACACCCTGTGCCACGTGGACGGTGCGCCAGCTCGTCAACCACTTCGTGGGCGGGCCGCGCATCATGGCCAATCTGCTCGACTCCGGCTCCTTCGACCCGGGTGTGGCGGCCGAGGACTTCTGCGCCGGCGACGTGGTGGCCGCCTACGACGAGAGCGCCCGCCGGGCCCTCGACGCCTTCGGGCGCCAGGGGGCGCTCGAGGGGACCTACGCCCTTCCCTTCGCCGAGCTCCCGGGCGCCTTCATCATGAGCATGGTCACCACCGACCAGGTGGCGCACGGCTGGGACCTGGCCAGGGCCACCGGGCAGTCCACCGACCTCGTCCCGGACCTGGCCGAGCAGCTGTTGGCCCAGGCGGCCGTGCCGGAGCAGTTCCGCGGGGCCGACGGCGTGGCACCCTTCGGCCCCGAGCGCCAGGCTCCCGAGGGCGCCACCGCCGCCGACCGTCTGGCCGCCCATCTGGGCCGCTCGGTATGACGGTGGCGGGGTGCTGTCGGTAGCCTCCGAGGCATGACCAGCCGCACTCCCGCCCACGTCACGGTCACCGGCGCCGCCGGGCAGATCGGCTACTCGCTTCTGTTCCGGATCGCCTCCGGTCAGCTCCTCGGGCCCGAGCAGCCTGTGGTGCTGCGCCTGCTCGAGATCGAGCCGGCCATGGGCGCCCTGGCCGGGGTGGTCATGGAACTGGAGGACTGCGCCTTTCCGCTCCTCGCCGGGGTGGAGGCCACCTCCGACCTGAAGACGGCCTTCGACGGGACCTCGTGGGCGCTGCTCGTGGGATCGGTGCCGCGCAAGGCGGGCATGGAACGCAACGACCTGCTCAACGTGAACGGCGGCATCTTCGGGCCCCAGGGCGAGGCCGTCGCCGCCCACGCCGCTGCCGACGTGCGGGTGGTGGTGGTGGGCAACCCCTGCAACACCAACGGCCTCATCGCCCGCGCACACGCCCCCTACGTCCCCGACGAGCGCTTCTTCGCCATGACCCGCCTCGACCAGAACCGGGCGCGCAGCTTGCTGGCCCGGCGGGCCGGGGTGCCGGTGACAGACGTGAAGCGCCTTGCCATCTGGGGCAACCACTCCTCCACGCAGTTGCCCGACTTCGAGAACGCCACCATCGAGGGGCGGCCTGTGCCCGAGGTGGTCGAGGACCAGGCCTGGCTGCAGGGGGAGTTCATCGCCCAGGTCCAGCAGCGTGGGGCGGCCATCATCGAAGCCCGCGGGGCCTCCTCTGCCGCCTCGGCAGCCAACGCCGTGGTCGACTCGGTGCGCAGCCTCCTCGAGGCCACCCCGGACGACGACGTGGCCTCGTTGGCCGTGGTGTCCCACGGTGAGTACGGCGTGCCCGAGGGCCTCGTCTTCGGCTATCCGGTGCGCAGCGACGGACGGAACTGGCGGGTGGCCGAGGGGATCGCCCACAGCGACTTCGCCCGGGAGCGCATCGCCGTCACCACCGGGGAGCTCGAGGCCGAGCGGACCGCAGTGCGCGACCTGCTCCTCGGACCCATCTGACCCTCACGCCTCATCCGGTTCAGCGCCCTCGGCCGCGCCGGGCGGCTCGACGCCGAGGGGCGGGGCCGCCCGGCCGGCGCTCAGAGGGAGGCGGGCTCGGGGATCTCGATCCCCACGCGCCGGAGGAACGCCAGCTTGCGGGCCAGTGCGCTGCGCCAGGCGTCGAGGTCGGCCTCGAAGTGGGCTCGATCGCCCTCCTCGTAGGCGTGCTCCAACTCGTCGAAGGCGGCATCCTCGGCGTCGAGGAGCTCGCGATAGCGACGAAGGGCCTGGTCGTCCAGCACACCGGGCAAGGTCACGGCACTTCCCCCTTCTGGCGCCTTCACAGACGCCTCCCTGACCAAAATCTACCCCCGGCCGTGCCGGGGGGCCCGGGCGCCCGTCGCCCCAGCTCAGCTCGGGCGGCGAGAAAGGTGAGCCGGCTCTTCCTAGCGGTGCTCAGCCCCGCCTGTGTCCCCCTCCTCGTCGCCCGCCGAGTCGGCGGGGGACTGGACGGGCCAAAAAACCTCTTCGGGCACGGGATCCCCGGCAGCCGGGCCCAAGGCGGCGCCGGAGGCGCTGGTGGCGCGTGAGCGGCGCAGGATCTTGCGCCCCAGGCGCACCAGCGGGTCGTAGTGGGCGTCCACCACCCGCTCCTTCAGGGGGATGATGCCGTTGTCGGTGATGTGGATCAGCTCGGGGCAGACCTCGGTGCAGCACTTGGTGATGTTGCAGTAGCCGATCCCCATTTGCTCTCGGATGAGCTGGCGGCGGTCGGCTGTGTCGAGGGGATGGGAATCGAGCTCCATGAGCCGGATGAAGAAACGGGGTCCGGCGAAAGCAGCCTTGTTCTCCTCATGGTCGCGGATCACGTGACAGACGTTCTGGCACATGAAGCACTCGATGCACTTGCGGAATTCCTGGCCACGCTCGACGTCGACCTGCATCATGCGGTGCGTGCCGTCGGGGCCCGGTGGCTCGGGCGAGAAGGCGGGGATGCGCCGGGCCACCTCGTAGTTGAACGACACGTCGGTGACCAGGTCCCGGATGATGGGGAAGGTCCGCATGGGAGCGACAACCACGGGCTGGCCGGGGGGCAGCTCGTCCATCCGAGTCATGCACATGAGCCGTGGGATGCCGTTGATCTCGGCCGAGCACGATCCGCACTTGCCGGCTTTGCAATTCCAACGGCAGGCCAGGTCGGGAGCGGGGCCGGCCTGGATGCGGTGGATGACGTCGAGCACCACCTCGCCCTCCACCGCCGGCATGTCGTAGTCGTAGAAGTCGCCGCCCTCGGGGTCCCCCCGCCACAGGCGCATCGTGACGTCGCCGGTCAGTGGCGCCGCGCCGACCCATGCCCCAGCGCCGGCCGATGCGTCCGCGCCGGCCGATGCCTCCACGCCGGCCAGTTGGTCCCCGACCAGTTGGTCCCCCTCCATCAGCTGATCGCCGCTCGCCGGCCCGCCGCCCGCCAAGTCGTCGCCGGCCAGTTGATCCCCGTCCATCAGCTCTGCTCCTCCTCCAGAAGGGTGGCCAGCTCGCTCGGCATGGGGGCGATGGGCTGGGGAGCGATGGTCAGCTCCCCGCTGGGCGCCAGGCGCTGGACGAAGTTGACCTTGCCGAGCTCGGGGTCGGCCTTGGGATAGTCGTCGCGGGTGTGGCCTCCCCGGCTCTCCTTGCGCTCGATGGCGCCTTTGGCCACGAGCCTGGACACGGTGAGCATGGAGGGGAGGTCCGTCGCCAAATTCCAGCCCGGGTTGTAGACGCGTCCGCCCGTCACCGACAGGCGCTGGGTCCGGTCGTCGAGCTTGTCCAGCTCCTCGAGGGCCTGCAGGAGCTCGGACTCGGTGCGGATGATCCCCACCAACTCCTGCATCGTGCGCTGCAGGTCCTGGTGGACCTCATAGGGGCTCTCACCACCTTGGCGGGCGAAGGGGGCCTCGGCGGACTCCACGGCCCGGCTCAGCTCGGCGGCGTCGATGTGGGGCTCGCCGCTGCGTCCCTCGGCGAAGTCGGAAGCCGCTACGCCGGCGCGGCGGCCGAACACGAGCAGGTCCGACAAGGAATTGCCGCCCAGGCGGTTGGCCCCGTGCAGGCCGGCCGCCACCTCACCGGCGGCGAAGAGGCCCGGCACGCATGTCGCCTCGGTGTCGGCGTCCACCCGGATGCCCCCCATGATGTAGTGCAGGGTGGGCCCCACTTCCATGGGTTCGGCGGTGATGTCCACACCGGCCAGCTCTTTGAACTGGTGGTACATGGAGGGAAGGCGCCGGCGGATGTACTCGGCGCTGCGGCGGCTGGCGATGTCCAAGAACACCCCGCCATGCGGCCCGCCGCGGCCGGATTTCACCTCGGAGTTGATGGAGCGGGCCACCTCGTCGCGCGGCAACAGCTCGGGTGGGCGGCGGTTGTTGACGTGGTCCTCGTACCACCGATCGGCCTCGTCCTCGACGTCAGCCGTCTCGGCGGCGAACATGGCCGGGATGTAGTCGAACATGAAGCGCCGGCCCTCGTTGTTGCGGAGCACCCCGCCGTCCCCCCGGACGCTCTCGGTGACGAGGATGCCGCGCACCGACAGAGGCCACACCATCCCCGTGGGATGGAACTGCACCGCTTCCATGTCGATCATGTCAGCGCCGGCCCATAGGGCCATGGCGTGGCCGTCGCCCGTGGACTCCCAGGAATTCGACGTGTACATCCATGCCTTGCCCACGCTGCCCGTGGCCAGCACCACCGCCTTCGCCCTGAACACGACGTACTCGCCACTGGCCCGCCAGTAGCCGACGCCGCCCGAGATGCGGCCGTCTCCGTCCTTGAGGAGCCGGAGGATCTTGCACTCCATGAAGACGTCGACATCGAGGGCCACGGCCCGTTGCTGGAGGGTGCGGATCATCTCCAGCCCCGTGCGGTCGCCCACGTGAGCCAGGCGGGCGTAGCGGTGCCCGCCGAAGTCGCGCTGGAGGATGCGGCCGTCGGACGTGCGGTCGAACAGCGCCCCCCAGCGCTCCAGCTCGTAGATGCGCTCTGGTGCCTCCTGGGCGTGCAGCTGCGCCATGCGCCAGTTGTTGAGGAGCTTGCCGCCGCGCATGGTGTCGCGGAAGTGGACTTGCCAATTGTCCTGAGGCCACACGTTGCCCATGGCGGCAGCGGCCCCGCCCTCGGCCATCACCGTGTGGGCCTTGCCCAGAAGCGACTTGCACACCAGAGCCGTGCGCAGGCCCCGCTGGCGGGCTTCCACGGCGGCTCGCATGCCGGCGCCACCGGCGCCTATCACCACCACGTCGTAGTCGTGGACCAGGTAGTCCGACATCGGGTCGCTCATCGGATCAGAAGATCTTTGGGTCGCTGAACACGCCGCTCGACACCAGCCGCACGTACAGGTCGGCGAAGGCCACCCAGAACAGGCTGATCCAGGCGAACTCCATGTGGCGTTGGTTGAGCCTCGAGAAGAACTTCCACATCCGGTAGCGGATGGGGTGCTCGGAGAACTTGTCCACGCTCCCCCCGCACAGGTGTCGGCAGAAGTGGCAGGAGGTCGAGTACAGCCACAGCAGTGCAGCGTTGACCACCAGCACCAGGGTGCCCACACTGACCCCGATGCCCCCGTCGCCCGGCATGCGGAAGGCCATCACGGCGTCGATGGTGAGGATGATGTTGAAGGGCAGGGCGATGAACCAGAAGTAGCGGTGCAGGTTCTGGAAGATCAAGGGGAAGCGGGTCTCGCCGCTGTAGACGGCGTGGCTGTCAGCCACGCCGCAGGCCGGCGGGGCCTGCCAGAAGCTGCGGTAGTAGGCCTTGCGGTAGTAGTAGCAGGTGAAGCGGAACCCCCCGATGAGCACGGCGGGCATCAGCGCCGGGGTGATCGTCCACCAGTGCAGGACCAGAAAGGTTCCGTGTGCCCCGGGAACGCAGCTGCCCTGGATGCACGGTGAGTAGAAGGGCGAGATCAGGTCCCGGTGCATGCTCGTGCCTACGAAGTAGTAGGCGTTCTGGAAGATGGCCCACGTCAGGTAGGTGACCACCACCGTCAGGAATCCCGCCGTGACGGCCGGGTAGCGCCACCACTGGTCTCGTCGCAGGGTGCGCACGTCGGGGCCGCCTCGCACGCCGCCCAGGGTCACCCCGACTGGCTTCACGTCCTCCAGGGTGCTCACGCCTTCGTCGCTCCTCCCGTCCTGTTGGCGCGGCGTGGCCCACCCCTCCACGTGCACCGGCTCGCCTCCGCGCCCGGCCTCCCCCAGCCCGGGGCGCATCGTCGGCGAGGCACCGACGGCGACATCATTCCACCACAGACGGGCCGGGGCGAACTTCGAGCGGCCTCGACCTAGGCTCGCCACCATGAGCGCCTTCTTCCCCCCCGAGCCTCCCTCCGGTCTGGCGGCCACCTTGGGCGAGCTGCGGGCCGGCGGGTGGGAGCCGGTTGCCGTGCACGAGGAGATCCGCCGCAACGCCGTGGCACGGATCGCCGAGGGCCGGCCCCTGGTGGAGGGGGTGCTGGGCTTCGACGACACCGTGCTGCCCCAGCTGGAGAACGCGCTGCTGGCCGGCCACGACGTCATCCTTCTGGGGGAACGGGGTCAGGCCAAGACCCGTATCGTGCGCTCTCTGGTCGACCTCCTCGACGAATGGCTCCCCGTGGTGACCGGTTCGGAGATCCGCGACGACCCCTTCGCCCCGGTGTCGCGCCACGCCCGGGACCTCGTCTCCGAAGAAGGTGACGCCACCCCCGTCCACTGGGTGCATCGCAGCACGCGCTTCGCCGAGAAGCTGGCCACGCCCGACACCTCCATCGCCGACCTGATCGGCGAGGTGGACCCCATCAAGGTGGCCGAAGGCCGCTACCTGTCGGACGAGCTCACCTTGCACTACGGGCTCGTGCCCCGGGCCAACCGTGGCATCTTCGCCGTGAACGAGCTGCCCGACCTCGCCGAACGCATCCAGGTGGGGCTGCTCAACGTCCTCGAGGAGCGCGACGTGCAGATCCGCGGGTTCACCGTGCGCCTGCCCCTCGACGTGATCCTGGTGGCAACCGCCAACCCCGAGGACTACACCAACCGGGGCAGGATCATCACCCCCTTGAAGGACCGCTTCGGGGCACAGATCCGCACCCACTACCCGCCCGACACCGACGTCGAGCTGGGCATCGTGCGCCAGGAGGCCAAGATGCCGTCCTCCGTGCCGGGCGGGCCGCGCTTGGAGGTTCCCGAGTTCATGGCCGAGGTGGTGGCCGAGGTTTCGCAACTGGCCCGTCAGTCCCCCCACGTGAACCAACACTCGGGCGTGTCGGTGCGCCTGTCCATCTCGAATTTCGAGACGCTGGCCGCCAATGCCGTGCGCCGCGCCCTGCGCCTGCACGAGCCCGAGGCCGTGCCCCGGGTGAGCGACCTGTCGGCCATCGTCACCTCGACCCAGGGCAAGATCGAGATCGAGGCCTTGGAGGAGGGCCGCGAGGAGCGCATCCTGCAGGGCCTCGTGTCCGCCGCCGTGCTGGCCACCTTCCGCCGCCGCGTGCCCAGCGAGCACCTGGGGCCGGTGGTGGCGGCCTTCGACGAGAGCAGAGTGGTGCACGCCGGGGACGACCTCCCGGCCAGCGCCTACGCCCAGCTGCTCGCCGAGCTTCCCGCTCTGGAGGCGCCCGTGTCGGCTCTCGCCCCCGGCGAGTCGCCGGGGGCCATGGCGTCGGCCACCGAGTTCGTGCTCGAGGGCCTGCACCTCACCAAGCGCCTCAACAAAGAGGCGGCCGCCGGGCGGACCACCTACCGGGGACGCTGATGAGCCGGGGAGGGGGATGATCCACCGCTGGAGCTACCGGCGCTGGGACGGCAGCCAGCGCTCGACGATCGACGAGATCGACGACGTCTTCTCGGAGATGGCCGACGACCTGCTGTACCACGGCGACCCCGACGCCGCCCTGCGACGGCTGCTCAATTCCGGCTACCGCCGGCCCGACGGCGAGCGGGTGCAGGGGCTGCGCGAGCTCATGGAGCAGCTGCGCCGGCGTCGCCAGGAGGAGCTGGAGAGCGGGGACCTGGGCGGGTCCTTCCACGAGATCGCCCAGGAGCTCAACGAGGTGGTGGCCGAGGAGCGCCGGGGGCTCGGGGACCTGGCCGAGCAGGCCCGGGCCTCGGGCGACGAGCGCCGCCAGCAGGTGACCGACGAGGTGGTGGCGGAGCGTTCCATGCAGCTGGACCTGTTGCCCGAGGACCTCGCCTCCAAGGTTCGGGGTCTGCAGGCCTACGAGTTCACGTCCTCCGAGGCCCGCCAGCACTTCGAGGACCTCCTCGAGCGCCTGCGCCAGGAGGTGGCCCGCAGCTTCTTCGACCAGATGGCCCAGTCCATGGCCGATCCCGACCCGGCCCAGCTGGAGCGCGTGCGCCAGATGCTCGACGCCTTGAACCGAATGATCGAGCAGCGCCAGCAGGGCGAGGAGCTCGACCCCAGCTTCGAGCAGTTCATGGACAGCTTCGGCGACTTCTTCCCCGGCAACCCCCAGTCGCTCGAGGAGCTGCTCGAGCAATTCGCCGCCCAGATGGCCGCCGTGCAGGCCGCCCTCGACTCGCTCTCCCCCGAGCAGCGGGCCCAGCTCCAGGCTCTGGCCGATTCGCTGCTCGGGGACATGGACCTGCGCTGGCAGGTGGAGCGCCTGGCCGAGAACCTGCGCAGCGCCGTGCCCGAGGCCGGCTGGGGACGCCAGTACCGGTTCACGGGGACAGATCCCATGGGTCTGGCCGACGCCGCCGCCGCCGCCCGTCGTCTGGGGGAGATGGACCAGCTCGAGCAGTTCCTCCGATCGGCCTCCTCACCCGGTGCCCTGGCAGAGGTGGACCTGGAGCAGGTGGAGAAGTACCTGGGCGAGGACGCCTCGCGCTCGCTCGATCGCCTTGCCCGCCTGGCCAAGGAGCTGGAGGAGGCCGGGCTCATCGAGCAACGCGAGGGCCGTTACGAGCTCACGGCCCGGGGCATACGGCGAATCGGTCAGCGGGCGCTGTCGGACCTCTTCTCCAAGTTGGCCAAGGACCGCCTGGGCGGCCACCGCAACATCCGGTTGGGCACCGGACACGAGCCCGAGGGTCAGACCAAGCCCTACGAGTTCGGCGACCCCTTCGCCCTCGACATCCAGCAGACCGTGCACAACGCTGTGCGCCGGGGGGGCTCGGGCACGCCCGTGCGCCTCGCTCCCGAGGACTTCGAGATCTCGCGAACCGAGCACCTCACCCGCTCGTCGACGGTGCTCATGGTGGACCTGTCGCTCTCCATGCCCATGCGTGACAACTTCCTGGCCGCCAAAAAGGTGGCCATGGCCTTGCACTCCCTCATCTCCACGCAATTCCCCCGTGACTTCCTGGGCTTGGTGGGGTTCTCGGAGGTGGCTCGGGAGATCAAGGCCGAGGAGCTGCCCGAGGTGTCGTGGGACTTCGTGTACGGCACCAACATGCAGCATGGGCTCATGTTGTCGAGGCGCATGCTGGCGCACCGCTCGGGGTCGAAGCAGATCATCATGATCACCGACGGCGAGCCCACGGCGCACCTGGTGCGCACGCCCGGGTCCCAAGACTTCGAAGTCTTCTTCAACTATCCGCCCGTCCCCGAAACGGTGCGCGCCACGTTGGGCGAGGTGCTGCGCTGCACCAAGGCCGGCATCACCATCAACACCTTCATGCTCGACGCCAACCGCTCCCTGCAGGGCTTCGTCGAACAGATGACCAAGCTGAACCGGGGGCGAGCCTTCTTCACCACACCCGAGACGCTCGGCGACTACGTCCTCGTCGACTTCTTGGAACACCGGCGCACGGCCCGCACAGCCGGCCGGCGCGGCGCCTGACCCCGCTCACCGGCTTCCGTCGTCACCTCTGGCGCTCTCCAAATGTGGTTCTGCAACGTTCACGGTCTGTGACCAATTTCGGAAATTCCCCTTGCGGCACCCTGGCGCATAGGTGATGATGACAAAGCTGTAACTACACATATGCCACTAGGTGGCGAGGGGAGGCGTGCCGGTGGACGCCGTTTCGCTGCTGTACCGCCGCCAGGAACGCGACTGGCAATCCAGAGCCAACTGCATGGGGGTCGACCCCGACCTGTTCTTCCCGCAGCGTGGTGCGTCCACGCGTGAGGCCAAGGAGGAGTGCCGGGGTTGCGTCGTGCGAGTGGTCTGCCTCGAGTTCGCCCTGGCGAACGGCGAGAAGTTAGGCATCTGGGGGGGCATGTCCGAGCGCCAGCGTCGGCGTTTGCGCCGTGCCCGGGCCATGA
>JBJKRZ010000381.1:0-17068 GCA_046704365.1 Acidimicrobiales bacterium
CGGCGGCGGCCTGGGGATCTGGCTCGTGGTGCTCGTCGTGGTCGCCGCTGCCGTCTACGTGGGTGTGCAGTGGTTCCGGCCCGTGCCCGCCGCCACCTTCCATGCCCAGACGACCTCGCTGCGCCTACCGGGGACGGCTCCCTCCCTGCCCTGGCCCACCACGGGTTCAGCGGCCATGTCCGAAGTGGGGGTGGGGAGCCTGGGTCACTCGGGCACTACGGCGGGCGTTCCCACAGCCAGCATGATCAAGGTGCTCACGGCCTACGTCGTGCTCCAGGATCACCCCCTGGCCCCCGGCAGCCAGGGGCCCTCCATCGCCGTTCCCGCCGCCGTGGCGAGCTCCTACCAGCAGGGCATCGCCACCAAGCAATCGGAGGTGCAGGTCTCTGCCGGCGAGTCCCTCACCGAGATGCAGGCTCTCGAGGGCATGCTCATCGCCTCGGGCAACGACATGGCCCTGTTGCTGGCGGACTGGGACGCCGGCAGCGTCAACGCCTTCGTCGCCAAGGAGAATGCTGCCGCCAAGACCCTGGGGCTCACGGCCACCCACGTCACCGACCCCAGCGGCCTCGACTCGGGAACCGTCTCCAGTGCCGAGGACATGGTGCGCCTGGGCGAGAAGGTCATGGGCAACCCCACCATCCGTCAGGTGGTGGCCATGCCTTCGGTGACGCTGCCCGAAGCCGGGCTCATCTACAACTTCGACTACGCCCTCGGGCACGACGGGATCATCGGCATCAAGACCGGATCCGACGGGGCCGCGGGCGGGTGCTTCCTGTTCGCCGCCCAGAAGACCGTCTCGGGGAAGCAGGTGACGTTGGTGGGTGCTGTCCTCGGTCAGCAGTACGCCCCGCCGCTCAACTCCATGCTCCTCCAGGCGCTCAGCACCGCCGAGTCCCTCGCCAGTGCCGCCTTCTCGAGCCTCGGCCCCGTACCTCTCGTGCCCTCAGGTGAGCAGGTGGGAACGGTCACGGCCCCCTGGGGGGCTTCGGTAGGCGTGACGGCGTCCAACGCTCCCACGGTCATCGCCGTGCCGGGCACGCAGCTGGCGGCGACCGTGAAGGAGCGCACCCTGGGATCGTCGGTGGCTGCCGGCGCCATCGTCGGCGAGCTCGAGGTGACCACGGAGTCGGGCACGGTCACGATCCCCTTGAAGACGAAGGCCGCCCTGCCGGGGCCCTCGATCATCTGGCGGCTCACCAACCTGTAGTGCGCATGGGTATCGGCCGAGGACGCCTGCTGGCGCCTCGAGCACAGGTACTCGCCGTCGCCGTCCGAGAGGCCCTGGTCGTCGCTGCACCGCCTGGGCCGCGCAAGGCGGCCTCGCCCCGGCTGTTCCTCCTGACGACAGGAGCAGGGGCGTGCCATGGACCAGGACGAGAGATGCTGTGACGGCGGTATCTGGATCGGACCGGTAACCGGCCTGGTCCGCTGCCAGTTGGAGGCCGCACACCCTTCGCGCTGGCACCGCAGCGAGGACGCCGGCTGGGAATGGGTCGACGGCCAGCTGTGGCCCCTTCCGCCACGCCGGGCGGCCTGAGCTCGACAGGGAAACGTGGACCGGAAGCCCTAGGGCGCGGACCCGACTGTCACCACGGGCAAGCCGGCCGCTGTCCAGGCATCGTAACCACCGATCAAATCCGACACGTCGGAGAATCCGACATGGCGGAGCAGACTGGCGGCAACGAGGGACCGGCAACCACTGGCGCACGTGACGACGACGGGGGCGCTCCGGTCGAGCTCGTCAAGGGCATCGACGAGAACAGGGAGAGGGATGATCCGGGCTCCGGTCAGGGTTCCAGCCACTGTCTCGCCCGGGTTGCGCACGTCGACGAGCTGCACGCCCGGCTCCAGACCCATCAGATGGGCGAGTTGCTCGGTGGTCAACCTCGAGCTTGCCTCGACGAGGTCCGGGCGGTCGATGAAGAGCTGGCTCGGATCACCGAGATAGCCGGCCACCGTGTCGAAGCCGACTCTGGCCAGTCGAACGCTGCTCTCGGAGGCGGTGGTGGGATCGCCGACGAGCACGATCTCCCGGTCGGGATCGAGCACGTCACCCGCCCACTCGGCAAAGCGGCCACTGAGCCCGACGTTCACCGCACCACGGACGTGGCCCGCCGCGAAGTCTGCCGCCTCTCGAGTGTCGAGCGCGACGGCATCCCCGGCCAGCCGGTCGAGGACCTCCGTGAGGCTCATTTCGGGGGGCAGTTTCGCTTCGTCGAGCAATCGGTGCTGCTCGCGATTGCGCCTGGCGTCGAACGTGAAGTAGTGCGGTCGGACCGGTTGACCTTCGGTGACCACAGCGACGAACTGGTCCTCCGTCATTGGTTGGAGGGCGTAGTTGGACCCCCGCTGCGCTCCGATGGTGGAGCTGGTCTCACTCGAGAGCTGCTTGCCGCAGGACGAGCCGGCACCGTGAGCGGGAAAGACCCGCGTGGCATCGGGGAGGCCGAGAACCTCCTGGTGCAGGGAACGGTAGAGCATGCGCCCCAGCGTGCCGGCGTCTAGCCCGGTCCCGCTCGAAGCAAGCAGGTCCGGCCGACCGACGTCGCCTACGAAGAGGGTGTCGCCGGTCAGCACTCCGTAGGGGGTGTCGTCACCGGAGTGCTCGTAGACGACCACGCAGATCGACTCAGGGGTGTGGCCGGGTGTGGCGCGGATCTCCAGCACGACTTGCCCTAGCTCGATCCGCTGGCCGTGCACGAGGGGTTCCATGGGAAAGTCGACTTGGGCGCCCTCGCCGAAGGAGATCACGGCGCCAGTGGCGGCGGCGAGCTCCAGATGGCCCGAGAGAAAGTCGGCATGGAGATGGGTTTCGAGGACCCGCTCGATTCGCAGACCGTTGGCGTCGGCCTCCTCGAGGTAGACCCCGATATCACGTCGCGGGTCGACGACTATTGCTCGTCCCGTCGTCTCGTCCCCGATCAGATAGGAGGCGTGCGACAGGCAAGCCAGGTAGTGCTGGCTGAAGATCATGTGTTCACGACCCCTCCCGGTCGCCGATTATACGTCGGACAGCCCGGCCACCGCCGGTACGACCCGAGCCTTCAGGGGCTCTGAGACGCCGTCGACCAGGCGTGCCGACCGAGCGGGTGCCAGGGTCGAGCTAGATCGGGAGGTCCTTGCCGGCCTTTTCGGCCAGCCTTCGGAGCTGGTTCGTCAACGCCTGCATCTGCCTCTGCACAATTTCCAGGGAAGCCGCCAGGCTCGGAGCCGCCAGGGAAGCAGGCGATGGCGGCGCCTCAGCGCCTCCTGCCTCGATCAACTGCTCCGAAATGATGTCGTTGCAGAGATCAACACACTCGTTACAGATGTAGGCGTTCGGTCCAGCGATGATCTTCTGCACAATGGACTGAGGCTTGCCGCAAAACGAGCAAACAGCCTGTACGCCCCGTGTGGGGGGAGCATCCGGTCGGACTCCGCCAGCGCTGGTTGGTCGGGACATCGGTGATCCTCCTGAGCCCAAGTGTAACCACCAAGGAGCCACACTTCCGGACTCTGTCGAGCTCATTTCGGAAGGCTGGATCGCTGGTGGATCCGACAACAGCGTTCCCTGCTGCTCAGCGCGGGTCGGGTGCCCCCGCAAAGCGTGCCGCGTCGACGGTGATGTAGATGGCGCGGCAGGTCGCGACTTCCTGCTCGCCGGCGCGCATTTCAGCACTGATGAAGAGTTTGCGGCGCTCGCGTCCGTCGAGTCGAGCACGAATCTCCAGGCTTTCGTCGACGGGGACCGGCGCGAGATAGCGAACCGTCAACTCTCCCGTGAATGCCGGTTCCTGTAGTTTGCCAATTACAAAGCCGGTCACATCGTCGAATGCGGCGGCGACTATGCCGCCATGGGCGCGGCGGGGCGCGCCCTCGAACGCACGCCCCAGAACAATATCGGCGACCACGTCCTCCTCCTCGAAACGCACGCTGAGTTCGACACTCGTCGGGTTGGCCGACCCTCCCACAGCCCGGTCCTCGAACCCCTCTGCGCCCAAGGGCTGCCCCGCCGGGCGATTCCGCATTAGAGCCAGGCGATCACGTTTGGGCGATTCGTCGATTCGTTGTGCGAGTTCACTTGCGGTCGCTGCCAGGGACAAAAGGGCATCATCGGCGAGGTCATGCGCTGCGAAGGCATGACTGAGCGCTCGCAAACGAGCGGCCGCCGCTTCTCGTGCTTTTTCGGTGCCCATCGGGCAAGTGTGGTCAGCCATGAGCCGGGAAGCCAATCCGCTCTCGCCACCGGCCGGTCTGTGCCTGCAACCCTCACAGCGTGCGGTGCGACCCTGTGCCGGCGCAGGTGGGCGCCGTGGCAGCCGCCGCATCGACCCGAGCGCTCCAGGCGGCTCACCCGACGGCCCCGATCCTTGGCAGTCGGGTCAACCCGAGGCCCGTGTCTTGGCGAGCTGCTGGGCACGGGTGACCACCCTCGTCGGCTCCACTCGTAGGATCACCCGTCCCTCGGGTCCGATCGGGTTCTGGTAGTCGCTCCCCGTGTACTTGCGCGAGAGCGCGTGGATGTGGGCCAGGGCCTCCTCCCCGCCCACTGTCGCCACCACCCGGCCGCGTACCTCGGACCAGTCGTAGGGATCCTCCTCGCTACGCAGGAGGACCGTGACGCGCGGGTCGCGGGCCACGTTCCTGGCAGCCTGCCGCTGTGGCTCGGTGTTGATCAAGATGTGCTCGTCGTCGACGTCCACCCAGCGGATCTGGGCCTGGGGTTGATTACCGGGCATCAAGGTCACGACGGTGGCGAAGGTGGCGGCCGTCGCCAGCCGCCTGGTGTCGTGGTCCAGTACCATCAGGAACCTCCTCGGCTCGCCGTGACCATGCGCCCCGACAACAAGGTGACGGGTGGGCCATCTCGTCGGGACCCTACCGGGCGAGCAGCCCGGCCAGTTCCAAGCCCCGGGGTCAGCAGAGGCGCAGCGCCATCGGGTGGACTCCTTCGCCCAAAGGGGCGGGACTTCTACCGGAAGGGGACGGTTGCCGGACCCGGGTCGGAGCGGTGCGAGCCGACATCCCATCACTCCAGGTAACCGGCGCCCACTTCGGCCGAGGCCAGCTCCCCGACGTCGAAGAGTCCGGTGCCGGCCTCCTCCTCGAGCGAATGCTCGACGTGGATGTACTTGGCGCCGCGAAGCCACGAGGCAGCGGCCGCAGCCACTGTCAGCACCACGGCGAAATCGAAGGCAAGGCGGAGGCCGGTCTGGAAGGACGACGAGATCAACCGGGGGAAGAAACTGCGCCCGGTCAAGTACGCGGCCCGGCTGGGGCCGAGCGCGGCGAGGACGTGATGGGGCACCTCGGTCTGGATGGGGTTGAAGCCGAGGAAGGCGGCGAAGAGCGACCCGATGGGCGGCAGGTGCGCCACCTTGTCGGCGGCGGCCGGGGGGACACCCTGGGCGATGAGGCCTGAGGCCAGATGCCCCGGCAAGCTCGAGACGAGGCCCAGGGTGACGACGGAGAAGAACACCCCGATGGAGAGCACCTGGGCCGAGTTCATGAAGGTGCCGTTCATTCCCGCCCCCGCTCCGCGCTGCTCGGCAGGGAGGCTGTTCATCACCGCCGTCTGGTTCGGGGTGAAGAACATGCCGGCGAACATGGAGAAGAAGAAGATGACCGCGGCGAACTCCACGTAGTCGAAGTTCATGGGAAGCGCCTCCAATAGGGCGTAGCAGACCATCGATCCCACCAGCCCGACGGTGGCGATCCCCCGGGCGCCGTGGCGGTCGGCCAGCACCCCCGAGATGGGCCCGGCGATGAGAAAGCCCACCGTCAGGGGGATCATGGCGATGCCGGCCCAAAGCGGCGTGCTGGCGAAGCTGTAGCCGTGCTGGGGGAGCCAGATGCCCTGAAGCCAGATGATGAGCATGAACTGCAGTCCTCCCCGGCCGACCGCAGCCAGCAGCGACGCCAACACGCCGGCGGTGAAGGCTCGTATCCGGAACAACTCGAGGTTGAACATGGGATGGGCCACCCGTTGCTCGATCCAGACGAAGACGGCGAGCACAGCCACGCCCCCGAGCACGGTGCCGAGCACGAAGGGACTCGTCCATCCCATGGTGTGTCCCCCGTAGGGAAGCAGGCCGTAGACGATGCCGAGGAGCACGGCAGTCAAGCCGATGGCGAAGGTGGTGTTGCCCCACCAGTCGATGGGCGTGTGGACGCGCACCCCGGTGTCCTTCAGTTTCATGTAGGCCCAGACCGTGCCGAAGAGGCCAAAAGGCACTGATACCAGGAACACCAGGTGCCACTCCACCGGGGCGAGCACCCCACCGAGAATGAGACCGATGAACGAGCCGGTGACCAGGGCGATGCCGTTGATGCCCATGGCCCGTCCCCGCTCTAGCGGCGGAAAGGCGTCGGTGAGAATGGCGCTCGAGTTGGCGAAGAGAAACGCCCCGCCTACCCCCTGGCCGACGCGCATGAGGATGATCCACAGCGCAGCCGCTGGACCGGTCATCCACGTCACCGAAAGCAGGATGGAGAACAAGGTGAAGATGGCGAAGCCGAGGTTGTACATCCGCACTCGTCCGTACATGTCGCCCACCCGGCCGAGGCTCACGACCAACACGGCGGTCACGAGCAGGAAGCCCATGAAGATCCACAAGAAGTAGGAGGTGTTCCCCGGCGCCAGAGGTTGCAGATGAATGCCCCGGAAGATGTCGGGCAGCGAGATGAGCAGGATCGACTGGTTGATGGTAACCATCACGATGCCGAGCGTCGTGTTGGACAGGGCGATCCACTTGTAGTGGTCGTTCGGCGCCGCCTGTGCCTCGATCTCGATCGCTCCTGCCACGCGCACCTCAGGTTTCTTTGCTTGATTCCGGTCAACCAAATAGGTTTCCTATAAGGTTATATAGATATCCTATGGTCATGGAGAAAGGCACGGACGATTTCGTCGAGGAGCTGGGAGACGTCCTCTCCCGCCTCTACGCCTTGATGAGGCGCTCACTTCTGTCTCAGGGGTCGCTCAGCCTCACCCAGGCTCTGGTTCTCTCCACCCTCAGGGATCGGGGACCCCAGCGAATCACCGACCTGGCGGAGATCGAAGGCGTGCGACAGCCCACCTGTACGGCGATGGTCAACACGCTGGAGAGCGCGGGATGGGCGGTTCGGCGGAGCGACGAATCCGACGGCCGTGCCGTCGTCGTGGAGATCACGGCGCGGGGAAGAGCCGTCTTGCGTTCCCTGACTCAGTCCCGCAACGCCCTGCTCGCAGACCTTCTGGCCAAGCTGGCCCCCTACGAACGCCAGGCACTGTCTCGGGCCTTGGCTCCGCTCCAGAACCTCGCTGCCGGAGACAGCCAAGGCGAGGCCGGTATCACGCCTCTGGCGGGAGTCCGTTGAGACCCGAAATCATCGTGGAGCATCGACGTGGGTCTCGCACCGTCTGACAACTCGTCGCCGAGCCGAGAGGCGCGCACTACGCACAAGCCCGGATGGGAGCCTCTTTTGCTTGGCTTCCTGGCCACGAGTTTGGCTCTCGCTGTGGTGCTTACGCCGGCTTCCTTCGTGAGCCTTGGCCACACTCATACTGGAACGCTCGTCCTTGGCTGGACCGGCCTTGGACTCTTCGGTGCCGCCACGCTCTTCCTGGCGGTTCGTCGGTTGCGGTGACGTTGATTCCGGTCATGAGGCGCCGGCATCGGATTGGACAAGTGGCACAACGACGCCGGGTCGAGGCCTCCTCGGGGCCATTTCTTCTGCTCGGTTTCGACGGTACGAGGACATCGGGGAACGCCTTCCATCGGGCGAGCGGCGAAGCTCGCCAATCGTCGGGTCGGCTGATGGCAGCCTTCATCGGCCCGGAGTCTGGTGGAACGGTGGGCGAGATGGCACTGGCATCGCCCAGGCTCGGTGTCCCCGTGGGACGCAAATGCTCTCCGGTCTGCATCGGTCGAGCATGTTCGACGCCTCGAGAGTGTCGTGAGGCGCTACGCAGCCGATCACAAGAGCCGGGATCCTCCAACTGGGTCCGGTACCCGGCGGACCACCAGTTGGAGGGCGTTGTTATGGGCGCCGACTCCGATGCGCCGAACGCCGATTCCCGAGCGGCCACCAAGTTCCGGGTCCGCTAACCAGACACTCGGGATTGATCGTTCTGAGCCAAGATAGCCCCATGGCGAACGACTGGTTTCCGGTTGAGACGGGCGACTCACGCTTCCGGGGTGAGGGGTCCAATGTCTTCGGCCCGTGATATCGGGCTCGGGTCCTAGACACCCGATCTGGGAACTACATCCCGCTGTTTCGAGGTGGGTCCTTCCTTACCGGCAAGTCCTCGGTCCGGCGAGCCGTGAAGTACAGCATCGATCTGTATCTTCGGAAACACCCCGACGGTGCGACCTAACGCCGAATCCGGATGCTGGCCCGCCATGAGCTTCTGAAAGGGGTCCGCGTGATTCCGGCGTCGAACGCGGAGGGCGAACGCCGATACCGTATTGGCTTGCGACGAGCGGCTCAGCCCCGCACTGCGAAGAGTCTCCAGCTTCCCGGGAGCCCCTTCAACTCATGTTCCCCACGCTCGAGCAGGAGCCCGAGCCGCGAGGCTCGTCAGCCCTTTACGGAGTAGAGCCTCCACGACCCAGGAACACCCTTGAGGTCGTGGTCGCCTTGCTCCTGCAGTTCGATGTCCGAACCCGTCACCTGCAGCCGAACCACCTCGGTCACGAACACCTGCGCCGGACCGGCGAGATCACAGACCCGTTTGGCGATGCTGACGGGAAGGCCCATGACGTCGTCGGCCAGAACCTCGACCTCGCCGGTGTGGACGCCGGCCCGCAACTCCAGGCCTATGCCCTTCGCTGCCCGTACGATCTCGGCGGCGGCACGGACAGCTCGGGTGGTGGCGTCGAACACAGCCAAAAATCCGTCGCCGATGGTCTTCACCTCCTCGCCCCGGTGGCGCACGAGGGCGGCACGGACCATGACGTCGTGGTCGGCGATCACCGAGGTCCATTTCCGGTGCCCCATGCGGGCCGACTGCTCGGTCGAAGAGACGATGTCGGTGAAGAGCACGGTCTTCGTCACCACGTCACCTTCCGCGCCCTGGTGGCCGCCGGTCAGGAACTCCTCGATCCCGTCTGCAAGGGCGTCGACGTCGTCTGTGTAGAAGAGATGGTCCACTCCGGGGAGCTCCACATACCTGGCGCCGGGGATCTCCTCGGCCAGGTAGCGGCCGGCCTCGGGTCGGATGAAGGCGTCCCCTTCGCGGTGCAGGACCAGCGTGGGCGCCGAGATGGCTGGTAGATCCCCTCGCACGTCCACCAGCAGCGTGCGCCGGATCGCTTCTGCTGCCTGGTCGGGGGACACGCCCAGTCGCTCGGCGCGCGCCAGGCGCTCGACGAAGGCACTATCGCCGGCCTTCGTCGGAGCGAGGACGGCGCTCGAACCCGCTCCCCAACGGGCGCGTACATCATTGACGACCGCCTCCAGGGCACGAGCCGAGAATCCCACCGGGTAGCCGGGCTGCCTCGCGTAGTGGGCATAGGCGTCGACAAGGATGAGGGCGGCAAGCTGTTCCGGATGGCTCGTGGCGTAATGGACGGCGGTCCAACCCCACAGGCCCGAACCGACGAGCACGAACCGATCGAACCCGGCAGCATCGGTCAGCGCACTCAGGTCGGCGTCCAAGCCGCTCGTGGAGAAGTTGTCGAGATATTCCCCTCCCGACGCGCCGATCCCTCTCATCTCCGGCCACAGGACCCGAGCGAAGGCCCCCAGGCGTCTTGTCAGCCGGGCGAACCCGGGCTCGTCCCAGAGGAGGTCGAACGGGTAGGAGATGCTCGGGATCCACACCAGGTTCAGTGGCCCCTCGCCCGTCACCTGGAAGCACAGGCTCACCCCGTCGGGGGCATCGGCGTAGCTGGTGGTGCGATGGTCGCTCACAGGAGACAGTCTGGCCGCTCGACGCAGGCGCTGGTCGGGGCGGGCACGAGACAGCTCGGCGCCACGGTCTTATGCTCAGCCCCGGGGGCGGAGGAGGCCGGCATGCGACGGGCTGACGAGAGCTAACCGACCGGACGCTGTTCCGAGGCTGCAGCATCGAGGACCTCGATCGGGTCGCCGATGCCATCACTGGCACCCCCTACCGCGACTCGATCGCAGGTTCTCGTAGGTCAGATCATGTGGCTTCGTAGGAAAGACAAGACCTGTAGCCAAGCGTCGTGCAGGGCGGCTCGGTTCGCGCTGGGTCGACCACCGAGTCGACACTTGTCACCTCCGGCTCCCCCAGATCGACGCCGATGATGACGGTGAAGTGCGGCTAACTCCAATGGACAGCAATCGCCAATAAATGCAAATCGGTAGCCTTGGGAGCAGGGTCTTGCTATAGCTTCATTGGCGCAACGCGAAGGCCTGCTGACGTCGCTCCTGCGTGTAGGCGTCGGTCCCAAACTCCGAAAACGAGATCGCTGTCTCCTAGGACGAGCGCGCTAGCGAGGTGGATGGCGTCTGCTCCTCTGAGGGAATGCTGGCCCGCCAGGCGGCCGGCGTGCTGCTCGACCGCTGGCGTCAGCTCAATCGGTCGCACGGCCTTCCAATAGTCGGCCCACGCTCGTTCCGCTGACCGGAGGTCCTCGTCGGTGAGGTCACGGTCTCGGTTCGAGGCTGCGAGCGCCGCTCGCACTTCAGGATAGGCCAATCGACTTGCCACAGCCGCATCGCAGCCATCCCAGAGCTCAACGGCAAGGTCCGTCCCAGCCTCCTCGATGAGCAGTTTCACAAGCGCACTGGAATCGAAATAAACGAGCGACACTCGTCAACGCCGCTGCTCTCCGACCACATCGGATAGTGACCTTCGTGATCGCCCTCGGACCCTTCCGGCGGCACGGGGACGGCGAGCGGTCTTTGGTGGGGCAATCACCCCTTCGGTGACCAGCCTCTCCAGAGCAGAGGATGTGGTCAGTCCCCGCAGGCGCGCCACAGGGACGCCACGATCGGTGATGACGATCTCATCACCATGGCGGACCTTCTCGATCCAGGTGCTCAGATGGGCTCGAAACTCTGTAACGGCAACGTCCATAGGCGCAGTGTACACTTGATCGGTGACGAGTTGTACAGCTAGCCGAGGTTCCGCTGGGCGCCCACCTGGCGGCCGGGGTACGCCAGACACATCTGCATGGGCGTCGTCGATCACGTCGCGACTCCCGGAGGCGAGCAGATCGACGTCAGCTACCCGGCATGCAATCCGCTCAGAATGCGCGCTCATAGCGTTGTCGCCTACCTATCCAGGATCGGCCAGCTGTTCACGTGAGCTTGGCCACCCCGCCTCCTGCCCCGAGCCGATGGCGTGATGTGGAGCTTGGCGACGTAGCGGTAGCTCGCGAGAGTGGTGGAAGAGACCCGTTCCTCGCTGTCGGTGAGCCATGCCTGGACGACTTGGCTCACAGCCACCTGTTCGTTGGCTGGCGGGATACCTTTTGCCAGCTCGGCGTGCACGTCATTGCGCTTGGTGAGGACGTGCGCGCGACTCTGGCCGGAGACCTTCTTTCGTCTGCGCTTTCCGTCGAAGGTTTGATCGAGCTCGAGGAACGCGTACCACCTGCCGTCTGCAGCTCGAAAGACCTTGGCGTCGCCGTGTCCCGCACGCCGTCCGTTGACGGCCATTGAGGGCGCCTCCTGGTTTGGCGACCATTTAGGCTGCCGTCTACTGGCAGCGGGTGACTGCGATCTCAGATCTGGCCCCTTACCTGGGCCTTCGGGTGGAGGCGATGGGACTCGAACCCACGAACCTCTTGACTGCCAGTCAAGCGCTCTACCAACTGAGCTACGCCCCCGAGAGGCGAAACGGTCACGATACCAGCCGCCCTGTGGGACCAGCCCCGGAGGAGCGTTTGGCGCCAGTGGGCAAGCGCTGCGGCGGGGGACCGAGCCCCGTTTCACCCGGACCGCCTGTAGCATCGGAGGTGGCCCGGCGACGAACGGCGCCCGGACCGGAGGAGCACGATGAACCAGGGGATCGGCTCGCCCGTGCTGCCGCGACGCTTCGTGCGCGGTGCCTCGGTTGCTGCCACTGGCCTGGCACTGGCTATGACAGCGGCCGCCTGTAGCAGCGGGCCTTCGGCCACGCCGGCGGTGCACCGCAGCCCTCGCCAGGCCGTGTTGGCCTCGGTGGCGGGCACCGAGTCCGCCAGCTCCGCTGCCATCGGCATCTCGGTGTCGGTCAAAGGGACGCCCTCGTTGGGGGGAGTCGCTGCCGGCGGCACTCCCGTGTCGGTGACGATCACAGGACACGGCGTCTTCTCCTTCGCCAACAAGACCGGTGAGATGACCATCACTTCTCCCTCCCTCGGCACTGGAGGAGCAGGGACGGTCCAGATCCTGGTGGTCGGCAACCACCTCTACGTGGGCAACTCCCGCCTGTCCTCCATCGACGGCGGCAAGCCGTGGGTCGAAGTCAACCTCGGCGCCTTCCAGAAGGCCGAGGGGCAAAGCGCCAACCCGCTCGGATCGCTGGCCGATGGCGACCCCACGCAGATCCTGGGCCTGCTGCGCCAGCTCTCGGGCTCGGTGACCGACCTCGGCGCCGGCCAGGTCGACGGGGTGCCCACCACCGAGTACCAGGGCCAGATCGACTTGGCGGGCGGCGGCACGGGGAGCGCGGGCGGCTCAGCTCTCCTCAACCCCCAGATGGCACGGGCCCTCGGGCTTTCCGACATCCCCGTCGACGTCTGGGTGGACAGTGCCGGAAGGGCGCGGCAGCTCTCCACCACCTTCTCGGTGATCGGCCTCACCGTGACGGCCACGAGCGACTTCGGGAGCTTCGGGACGCCGGTGTCGGTGACGGCTCCGCCGTCGGACCAAGTGGCCGACGGTTCCGGCCTCTTGAAGAGCGGCCAGCTCGGGACCCTGTTCGGCAACACCGGGTCATCGACGCAGTCGACCTGAGGCGACCGGGCCACCCCTTCTCACCCCGGGCCACCTCGTCTCACCGCAAGCACCCGGCGGGACCCGGCTCACCCCGTGAGGGGAGGCCCCCGGCGAGGTGCCCGGTCTCGCCGGCTGCGTCGGCGCGATCCGTAGACTCGCCCAGATGGCACGGGCCTACGACGTCCAGCAGGTGGAGAAGAAGTGGCAGGACCTCTGGGCCGACGAGCGCGCCTACGAGGTCGACGCGGAGGACCCCCGCCCCGCCCGCTACGTCCTGTGCATGTACCCCTACCCGAGCGGGCCCGCCCACCAGGGCCACGTACGCAACTACACCTTCGGCGACCTTCTTGTCCGCCACCGCACCATGCAGGGAGAGGCCGTGCTCTCCCCCTTCGGGTTCGACTCCTTCGGCCTACCGGCGGAGAACGCCGCCATCCGCACCGGGGAACATCCCCGGACCTTCACCGAGGCCCGCATCGCCGAGCTGAAGGCCAGCGTGCGTGCTCTGGGGGCGGTCTACGACTGGCGCCGTGAGGTCCGCAGCCACGACCCCACCTACATCCGCTGGAACCAGGCGATCTTCCTGCGCTTCCTGGAGGCGGGCCTGGCCTACCGGGCCCTGGCGCCGGTCAACTGGTGCCCGGGCTGCCAGACCGTGCTGGCCAACGAGCAGGTGCTGGCTGACGGCACCTGCGAGCGTTCCGGCGACGCCGTGATCCAGCGCGACCTCAAGCAGTGGTTCCTACGCATCACCTCCTACGCCGACGAGCTGCTCGACTCCCTCGACGCGTTGGACTGGCCCGAACGGGTGAAGACGATGCAGCGCAACTGGATCGGCCGCTCCGAGGGCGTCGAGTTCGACCTGCCCGTGGTGGGACAGGACGGAGGGCTCGCTCTGCGTGTCTTCACCACCCGCCCCGACACGAGCTTCGGCATGACCTACGCCGTGGTGGCGCCCGAGCACCCGCTCGTCGACGTGCTCACCACCGACGTCCAGCGCCCGGCCGTGGAGCACCTGCGTGCCGAAGCCGCCCGTCTGAGCGAGCTGGACCGCACCAGCGCACCGTCCACGGAGAAGACCGGGGCCTTCACGGGCGGGCACGTCGTGAACCCGTTCACGGGCGAAGCCATACCGGTGTACGTGGCCGACTACGTCCTCATGGGATACGGCACCGGCGCCATCATGGCCGTCCCCGCCGAGGACGAGCGCGACTGGGATTTCGCCCATGTGCACGGGCTCCCGGTGGTGCGTACCACCGAGCCGCCCGAGGGCTTCGACGGCGGCGCCTGGACGGGCGAGGGGACCAAGATCAACTCCGGGTTCCTCGACGGCCTCGACGTGGCCCAGGCCAAGGAGAGGGCCATCACGTGGCTGGAGGAGCGGGGCACGGGCGAGCGCAAGGTCAACTACCGCCTGCGCGACTGGCTGGTGTCGCGCCAAAGGTACTGGGGGTGTCCCATCCCCGTCGTCCACTGTCCCAATCACGGCATCGTCCCCGTGCCCGAGGACCAGCTGCCCGTGCTGGCCCCCGACGACGTGGAGTTCATGCCCACCGGCGCCTCCCCGCTGGCCCGGCATCCCAGCTTCCGCCACACCTCCTGCCCGCTGGGCGACGGGCCGGCCGAGCGGGAGACCGACACCATGGACACCTTCGTGGACTCTTCGTGGTACTTCCTGCGTTTCTGCGATCCCTGGAACGACAAGGCGCCCTTCGACCCGGCCACCGCCGCCCACTTCATGCCCGTCGACCAGTACATCGGCGGCATCGAGCACGCCATCCTGCACCTCATGTACGCCCGCTTCTACACCAAGGCCCTTGTCGACGTGGGCCTGGCCCCCGGTGTCCCCCGTGAGCCCTTTGCACGGCTCTTCACCCAGGGCATGATCCGGATGGACCACAAGAAGATGTCCAAGTCCAAGGGCAACCTCGTCACGCCGGCCCGCTACGTCGAGAGTGTGGGCGCCGACGCTCTGCGCCTGTTCCACCTCTTCGTCGGCCCTCCTGCCGACGACATGGACTGGACGGGCCAGACCGACGAGGTCATCGAGGGCTGCGGCCGCTTCCTCGACCGGCTGTGGCGCCTGGCCGTTCCCGACGCCGCCGGTTCCGGGAGCCCGCCCGCCGGCCGGAGCGGCGAACCCACCCCCGGCGACGTGGAGATGCGGCGCGCCACCCACCGGTTGGTCGCCAAGGTGAGCGGGGACCTCGAGCGCTGGTCGTTCAACACGGCGGTGGCCGAGTGCATGAAGTTCGCCAACACCCTGCAGGCCTATCGCCGCTCGGCCTCCGGCGGCCCCCACCAGGAGACCGACGCCGACGCCGTCGACGCCCTGCTCCTCGTGCTCGCTCCCATGGTGCCCCACGTCACGGCCGAGGCCTGGGAACGCCGTCGAGGCCAAGGGGCGCGCATCCATGCCGAGCGCTGGCCCGGGTTCGACCCCGAGCTGGCCAAGGAGGAGCGCGTGACCATGGTGGTGCAGGTCGACGGCAAGCTGCGCGACCGCATCGAGGTCGACGCCGCCGTCGGCGAGGAGGAGGCCCGGGCCCTGGCCCTCGCCTCGCCCAAGGTGGCCGAGGCGCTGGACGGCAAGCAGCCCGTCAGGGTGGTGGTACGGGTCCCGCGCCTGGTGAACGTGGTGCGCGCCTGACCGCTCAGGCGGGAGCTCAGGCGGAGCGCAGGCCGGCGACGAGCCCCCGGGTGACGTCGGGGTCGACGCGGTAGGGGGCGTAGAAGCTCATGCGGGTGACCATGTCCCCGAAGCGTTCGGCCAGCAGGGCGGGGACCTTGTCGGGGGGGCCGACCACGGCGAAGGCCTGCACGAGCTCGTCGGGGAGCAGCTTGCCCATGGCCGCCCACTCGCCACGCTTGGACAGGGCGTTGAGCTCGGCCTGCAGCTCGCCCCAGCCGTGCAGCTCGAGCACGGGCCGGTAGGCCGGAGTCGATCCGTAGAAGGCGAGCTGGGCCCGCACGGCGGTGGCGGCGGCCTCCATCTCCTCGTCGCTGCGGCCCGTCACGATCATGGCGGGGTACGACACCTCGAAGTCGCTGCGGCTCCGCCCGGCCCGCTCCAGGCCCCGCTCCAGGGCGGGCACAGTGACCTCGCGCATGTAGCGGGAGGTGGTGAACCCGTGGGCCAGCAGGCCGTCGGCCACCTCACCGGCCACCTCGGTCATCCGCTCGCCCACTCCGGCCAGGAACACCTTGGGGGGCCCGAAGGGGTTGGGCCCGGGGTCGAAGAACGGTGGCATGAGGGTGTGGGTGTAGAAGTCGCCCCGGAAGGCCAGCTTCGTGCCCTCGTTCCACGCCGACCAGACGGCCCGCATGGCGGAGATGAACTCGCGCATGCGCGGTGCCGGGTGCGACCAGGGCATGGAGAAGCGCTTGGTGATGTGGGGCTTGATCTGCGATCCCAGCCCGAGGAGGAAGCGGCCCTGCGAGAAGGCCTGCAGGTCGTTCGCCACCATGGCCGTGCTCATGGGATTGCGGGCGAAGGCTACGGCGATGCCCGTGCCCAGCTCGATGCGCTCGGTGTGCTCGGCGGCCAGGACGAGGGCCAGAAAGGGGTCGTGGCTGGTCTCGGCGCACCACAGCCCGTCGAATCCCTCCGCCTCCACCCGGCGGGCGCCCTCAGCGGCGTCCTTGGCGTCGAGGCCCAGTCCTCCGTCGACCTTCACCGAGCGGGCACCCTAGGCGCCTCAAGGCGAGGGCGGCCACCGCCGAGAATTGGCAGGTGGACGACCACGCCATGAGCGGCCGCGCCCCGGGCCAGACTCCAGCCCAGCCATCGGCCCTGGCCCCGGCCCCGCCGTCGGCCCTGGCCCCGGCCCCGCCATCGGGCCCGGCCCAACCACCGGCCCCGCCGTCGGCCCTGGCCCCGGCCCCGCCGTCGGCCCCTGCCGGGTTGGAGGAGGCCCGAGAGCAGTACCTGCGGTGCCTGCTCGATCGCCTGGAACGCAACAAGATCGACCCCTACGAGTACACGCGCCGGGTGCACCTCGTGGAGAGCGCCACCGCCATCTCGAGCATGGCCGAGACCGTGGAGGCCCCGGTTTCGAAGGAGCAGGCCCTCGACGCCGTCGACATGCTGCTGCTGAGCCGCCGGACCCAGCCGCGGGTGCCGGGCGGTCAGCGCCCGCGTTCGTGGTGGATGGCGGTCATCGCCGTGTTCTTGGTGGTGCACATGAAAGTGGGCCAGTGCATCGTGTCT
>JBJKRZ010000382.1:0-4887 GCA_046704365.1 Acidimicrobiales bacterium
GCTTGGGGGTCTGCTCGTCCAGATGGGCGAAGATGCCGTCGAGGTCGCCGTACTTGGTGACGAGCTTGGCCGCCGTCTTCTCCCCCACCCCGGGCACGCCGGGCAGGTTGTCGGAGGTGTCGCCCCGCAGCGAGGCCAGCGTCACGTACTGCCGGGGCGCCACCCCCGTCCGCTCGACGATGCCCGCCTCGTCGTACACCACGGTGTCGGAGATGCCGCGGCGGGTGTACATGACCTTCACGTGCGGGTCCTCGACGAGCTGGAACGTGTCGCGATCGCCGGTCACCACCACGACGTCTCGCCCGGCGTCGCGCCCTTGGGTGGCCAAGGTGGCGAGCACGTCGTCGGCCTCGAAGCCCGCCACCTCCACCATGGCGATGCCCATGGCCGACAGCACCTGGCGCACCAGGGTGAACTGGGGCACGAGGAGCTCTGGCGTGTCGGGACGGTTGCCCTTGTAGTCAGGGACCACCTCGTCGCGGAATGTGGGCTCGGGGCGGTCGAAGGCCACTGCCATGCCACTGGGCGACTGGTCGCGCAACAGCATCACCACCATGGAAGTGAACCCGTGCACGGCGTTGGTCACCTCGCCGGCAGTGGTGGCCAGGTCGGTGGGCAGCGCGAAGAAGGCGCGGAAGACGAGAGAGTTGCCGTCGAGGAGGTAGAGGGCGCCTTCGGTGCTCAGGGAGGTGCTCAGGGGGTGAGCGTCCCCTCGATGACCTCCGTGGCCACGTCACGCATGCGGGCCCGGCGGTCCATGGCCGTCTTCTGGATGAAGGAGAAGGCCTCGCCCTCCCCCATGGCGTGCTTGTCCATGAGCACCCCCTTGGCCCGGTCCACCTGGCGGCGGGTCTCGAGCTTGTCCTCCAGGCGGGTGACCTCGTCGGAGAGCCGGGCGGCCTCCTCTTCGATGGCCCGTTGCTCCTCGAAGCGGGCGATGGCCACCTCGATGGCCGGGATCAGCTCGCTGCGCTGGAAGGGCTTGACCAGGTAGGCCGCCACCCCGGCGTCCCGGGCGTCCTCGATGAGGTTGCGCTGGGAGAAGGCGGTGAGGATGAGCGCCGCCGTGCGGTGCTCGGAGGTGATGCGCCGGGCCGCTTCGATCCCGTCCAGCCCGGGCATCTTCACGTCCAGTATGGCCAGGTCGGGACGGTGATGGGCCACGAGGTCGATGGCCTCGTCGCCGCGGCCCGTCTCGCCCACCACGTCGTAGCCCTCGGACTCGAGGATCTCCTTCAGGTCCAGGCGGATGATGGCCTCGTCCTCGGCGATGACGACGCGCTTGGTGCGCTCGGGCATGCGGGGCGTTCCCTTTCCTCGGTCGCTCTCAAAAGGAGGGTACTGCGGAGCACCGGCCCCCGACCGGGCCGCCGTCAGTTGCGGTCCCCGAGCCGCATGAGCAGCTCGTCCTGGCGGTGCTCGAGCTCGTCGATGGTGGCCTTGAGCGCAGCCCGGGCCTTGGCGGCGGCATCGGCGGTGCGCTGGGCATCGGAGTAGTCGGACCCTGCCACCGGGGTCTCAGAGACCAGGGCCCGCAGACGGGCGTCGTCGGCGGTGTCGTTGAGGGTGCGCAGCTGCTCGTCGAGCACGGCCAGCTCCTGGCGCGCCCGCACCAGACGCCCGTGGACGTCCTTCAGGGAGCGCTCGACCGTCGACCGTCGCATGGGGGCACGAATTGTACGCAGCACTCACGGCGCAGCGGGCCGCCACCGGTGGGCTCAGCCGAACACCCGTTCGCCACGCTTCGCCCCGGCATTTCGAGGACCGTTGCGGGCTGTGGCCGGTGCCCGAGGCGCACAGTGCCCGAGGCGGGATTCGAACCCGCACGTCCTTGCGGACAATGGATTTTGAATCCATCGCGGCTGCCAGGTTACGCCACTCGGGCCCGTCGCGGCGCCGCTCAGTGTAGCCAGGTGCTCGAACCCCGACGCTGGAACGCGCCACGCCGAGCGCACGAGGCGGTGCTCGCATTACCCCTCGGTAAGGTGACGGCGGCGGCGGAGCGTGCCACCCTGACAGGCACCTGCACGACGGCAGCAGCGAGCGGAGCCGAGAGGAGCCACGACACGGTGCCGGCCTTCACCTTCCCCGGTCAAGGTTCCCAGCGCCCCGGCATGGGCCGCCCTTGGGTGGACCACCCCAGCTGGGAGGTGGTGGAGGAAGCCTCGGCCCTCTCCGGCCGGGACCTGCCCCGTCTGCTGGTGGAAGCCGGGCAGGACGAGCTGACGCGCACCGACAACGCCCAGCTGGCCACGTTCGTGCTCAGCCTGGTCGTCCTCGACGCCGTGGAGCGGGTCGGCATCGAGCCCAGCCTGTGCGCCGGGCACAGCCTGGGCGAGTACAGCGCCCTCGTGTCCAGCGGGGCCCTGGCCCTGGAGGACGGGGTGCGGCTGGTTCTCGAGCGTGGCGAGGCCATGCGCGACGCCTCCGAGGAGAACCCCGGCACCATGGCGGCCGTGTTGGGGGCCGACGACGACACCGTGGAGGCGGCCTGCCAGCGAGCCGAGGGGGACGTGTGGGTGGCCAACTACAACGCCCCCGGCCAGGTCGTCATCGCCGGCACCGTCGAGTCGGTGCAGGCCGCCTCGGCGTTGGCCAAGGAGTTGGGCGCCCGAAAGGTGATGTCCATGCCGGTGGCCGGCGCCTTCCACACGGCGCTCATGGCCCCGGCTCGAACCAGGCTGCGCAAGGCGCTGTCCGACACGCTCTTCAGCGCGCCCGACACCCCCGTCGTCGCCAACGTCGACGCACGCACCCACGGCGCGCCCGCCGACTGGCCTGGACTGCTCTCGGCACAACTGTGCAGCCCCGTGCGCTGGCGTCAGACCCTGGAGGCCATCGCCACCACGGGCGCCGAGCCCCTGGTCGAGCTCGGTCCAGGAGGAGTCTTGAGCGCACTGGCTCGTCGCACCCTGCCCTCGGCCACCGCCGTGGCCGTCCAGAAGCCCGAGGACGTCGACGAGTTGCTGGCCGTGCTGGCCGGAAGCCGAGCGGGTGCTTCCGCCCACGAGGACCACCACGGCGAGCGCTTCTTCACCGCCGTCCGACTGGTGGTCTCCCCCGCTGCCGGCGTCTTCCAGCCCGCCCAGCTGTCGGTGCCCGCCCCCGGCGCCAGGCTGCGGGGCCAGGCAGCGGCCGGTGAGGCGGCGGGCACGCCGGTGGACGTGGGCGCCCTGCTGGGCACGGTAGGGAACGTCGAGGTGCGCACCCCTTTCGCCGGGCAACTGGCCGGCTTCCTGGCGCTGGCCGGCGAGCGGCTGGCGGCGGGTCAGCCCGTGGCGTGGCTGCGGGCCGGGCAAGACCCGGCGTGAGGCCGGCGCCCCCAGCCGTGTTGGTCGGCCGCCCCCGCTGCGTGAGAGCATCCTCGCTCGCATGACCGGCGGCACCAGCGCTGACAGCGCCGGGCGCACCAGGGTGGTGCTCGTCACCGGTGCCAACCGCGGCATCGGGCTGGCATGCGCCCGACGCTTCGTGGCCCAGGGCGACAGCGTGGCGGCCACCTACCGCAGCTCGCCTCCAGACTGCCCGGGGGCGTTGGCCGTCCCCTGTGACGTGACCGATCCCGCCACCGTGGACGCCGCCTTCGCCACCGTCGAGGAGCAGATGGGGCCGGTGCAGGTGCTCGTGGCCAACGCCGGGATCACCAAGGACACGTTGTTGTTGCGCATGGGCGAGCAGACGTGGCAACAGGTGCTCGACACCGACCTGAGCGGCGTGTACCGCGTGGTGCGTCGGGCGCTGGGTCCCATGGTGCGGGCGCACGGCGGGCGCATCGTGCTCGTATCGTCGGTGGTGGCCTTCTTGGGCTCTGCCGGGCAGGTCAACTACGCAGCCGCCAAGGCCGGCCTGGTGGGCATGGCCCGCTCCCTCGCCCGCGAGGTGGGCAGCCGGGGCATCACCGTCAACGTCGTGGCGCCCGGGGTCGTCGAGACGGATATGATCGCTGAGCTGGGCGAAGGCCGCCTGGAGCAGCTCACGTCGATGGTGCCGCTCGGCCGGCGGAGCACCCCCGACGAGGTGGCAGGAGCGGTCGCCTTCTTGGCCTCCGACGACGCCGCCTACGTCACCGGTGCCGTCCTGCCTGTCGACGGCGGCCTGGGCATGGGCCTATGAGGCCGACGAGCATGGGCCTATGAGGCCGACGAAAGGAGACCAGCGGTGAGCGATGCCACCTTCGACAAGTTCCGGTCCTGCGCCGTGGAGGTGCTTCAGGTGCCCGAGGACAAGATCGTCCGCGAAGCGCGCTTCGGGGACGATCTCGACGCCGACAGCCTCGACCTCGTCGAGCTCGTCATGGCCCTGGAGGAGGCCTTCGACGTCACGGTCGAGGAGTCCGAGCTCGAGGGCATCGAGACGGTGGGCCAGGCCTACGACCTGATCTCGGCCAAGCTCTGAGCATGCTGCTGGGCACGACCCCCGAGGGCCCCGTGCGGGGCCGGCGCGTGGCGGTCACCGGCATCGGGGTGGTCTCGTGCTGCGGCATCGGGCCCGACGACTTCTGGCAGGGCCTGCTGGCGCCGGCACCCCGAGGTGAGCACCGGGTGCCGGACTTCGACCCCACCAACTGGTTCGGTCCCAAAGAGGCGCGCCGCGTGGACCGTTATGCCCAGTTCTCGGTCGCTGCCGCCGACATGGCCCGCGCCGATGCCGGCGACGTGAGCCCCGATCCCGACCGGGCCGGCGTGGTCTTCGCCACCGGCGTGGGGGGCCTCGAGTCCCTCGAGGCCCAAAGCATCGTGCTCCAGCAGAAGGGGCCCTCGCGCATCTCACCGTTCCTCATCCCCATGATGATGCCCAACGCCGGTGCCGCCACGGTGTCCATGCGCGCCGGCTGGCACGGCCCGTGCGAGACGATCACGACCGCCTGCGCGGCGGGCACCCACCCCC
>JBJKRZ010000383.1:0-9189 GCA_046704365.1 Acidimicrobiales bacterium
GAGCGCAGCTTGGAGAGCAGGCCCTCCTCGGCCGGAGCGACCTCCTCGCCCCTTCGAGCGGCCAGCTGCCGCAGCAGGTCCTCCTGCTCCTTGGTGAGGTCTGTGGGCGTCTGCACCGCCACCTGGACGAGCAGGTCGCCGCGCCCCCGCCCGCGTACGTGCGGCACGCCCCGGCCCCGCAGGCGAACCACGTGGCCGCCCTGGACGCCGGGGGGCAGGTGGATGGCCTCCACCCCGTCGAGGGTGGCGAACTCGACGTTGGCGCCCAGGGCCGCCTGGGTCATCGAGACGGGGAGCACGGCGTGCAGGTCGTCGCCCTGGCGGGTGAAGCGTTCGTCGGGCGCCACGGCGAGGTGCACGTAGAGGTCGCCGGGCGGCCCGCCGCGCAGCCCGGCCGGCCCGCGGCCGCTCAAGCGCAACGTGGAGCCCTGGTCCACTCCGGCAGGGACCTCCACGGTGAAGTTCCGCCGCTGGCGCACCCGCCCGTCGCCGGCGCACTGCGGACAGGGGCTCGGCACGTACTCGCCCAGTCCCTGACAGCGCGAGCAGGGCACGGCGGTGACCACCTGCCCGAGGATCGACTGGCGAACCCGGCGCAGCTCGCCGGAACCCTGGCAGTCCGGGCAGCGCATGACGGTGGTGCCCTGGCGCGCCCCCGAGCCGTTGCAGGCGCCGCAGGCCACGGGCTGCTCGACCGTGACCTCGCGCGCCGCCCCGAACACCGCCTCGGGCAGCTCGAGCTCGAGCAGGACCTCGGCGTCCGAACCCCGCACCGGACCGCCCCGGCGGGCGCTGGACGCGCCTCCGCCGAAGAAGGCGTCGAAGATGTCGCCCAGCCCGCCACCGAAGAAGTCGGCCATCCCCCCCGCGGGAGCGTCCACCCCCTCGGGGCCGAATCGGTCGTAGCGGGCCCGGCGCTCGGGGTCGCGCAGGACCTCGTAGGCGAGGGTCACCTCCTTGAAGCGCGCCTCGGCAGTGGCGTCGCCCCCGGTCGTGTCGGGGTGCAGCTGACGAGCCTTGCGCCGGTAGGCGCTCTTGATCTCCTCGTCGGAGGCGTTGCGCGAGACGCCCAGCAGCTCGTAGTAGTCAGTTGCCACGAGCGGCGCTCCTTCGGTTGCCCCCGCTTCGGTTGCTCCCACTGCGGGTGCCCGGCGACCCACTCAAGTGCTCGCTCAGCTGCTCGCCCACCACGTGCACGGCGGCCAGGGCGCGCGGGTAGTGCATGCGGGTGGGCCCCAGCACCCCGATGGTGCCGGCGGGCTCCCCCTCCACCGACAGGGGGGCGACCACCAGGGCGCAGGCGGCCAGCGGCTCGTACCCGTGCTCGGTGCCGATGGCCACCGACAGCCCCCGGTCCATGATCCGCTCGATGAGCTCCACGACCACCAGCTGCTCCTCGAGGATGGACAGCACCGAGCGCACGGTCTCCATGGCGTCGAAGGCCGCAGCCATGTGCGACGAGCCCCCCACGAAGACGTGCTCGTGCTCCTGGGGGGCGGCGAGCTCGGCCAGGCCCCTGTCGACAGAGGCGAGCAGGTCGTCGTCGGCGGGCTGGGCGCGGGCCAGGCGATGGAGCTCGGCCATGCCATGGCCGCGCATGGTGGCCGTGAGGCGGTTGGACAGCGCCACCAGCGCGGCGTCGTCGGTGCCTTCGGGGACGCCGATGGTGCACTTCTCCACCGAACCGTCCGAAAGCACGACGATGAGGAGCGCCAGGCCCGACCCCAGGTCCACCAACTGCACCGAGCGGACCGTGGTCAGCTCGTGGGTAGGGCCCACCACCACGGCTGCGTAGTCGGTGAGCTCGGCGAGCAGCCCGCTGGTGCGGCCGAGGAGGTCTTCCACCTCGCCGTGCACGTGACGGAAGAACTGGCGCACTTGGTGGCGCTGGTCGGGCCCCAGCGTGCCTTGGCGCTCGAGGTGGTCGACGAAGAAGCGGTAGCCCTTGTCGGTGGGGATGCGGCCCGCGCTGGTGTGCGGCTGGGCGAGGTAGCCCTCGCGCTCGAGCGCCGCCATGTCGGTGCGCACCGTGGCCGAGGACACCTTCACGCCGGGCTGGCCCGTGATGTGGCCGGAGCCCACGGGCTGGGCCGACTCGATGTACTCGGCCACGACCGCCTTCAAGATGGAGGCCTTGCGGTCGTCGAGGTCCTCCGCCTCGCTCTGCACCGGGGCGCCACCAGGCGCGTCAGGGCTGGCCGCCCGGCGTCGGGCGCCGGAGCCGCCCGTACCGGATGGGCGAGAACCGCTGGTGGAGGTCCGTGCCATTGCCTTCTGGCACTCGATTCTACCGAGTGCCAGCCTCCTGGACCCGGCCGGGGCGTGGGGGCCGGCGGCGGCCTCGGGCAGCGCGCCGTGCCTCCTCGGCCGCCCTGACCCGGGGAAGGACACCGATGACGTAGTAGCTCGACAGGGCGGCACAGGCGGCGATGACGACAAGGGGCACGACATCGAAACGGTTGGACACCGAAACGCTGGCCACCGCCGCCAAGGCGCCGAAGACGATGACGCCGATCACGCCGAGCACGCGGGCGGCGGCCATGCGGAAGGGCCTGTGGTGGTCGGGCAGGCGGTGCCGCAGGCGCACCACGCATGCGGCGGCCACGGCGTAGATCATGGCCTCGAGGGCGGCACCGGTCGCCACCAGCACCTGCCACGAGTGGCTGGCGGCGACCACCAGGGCCACTGCCGCTGACAGCGCGCCCAGGCCCACCACCGGGACCCAGGGGACGGCTCGGTCGTTGAGCGCCGCCAGTGCCCGGGGGAGGCTGCCTTCGCGGGCGGTGGCGTAGACGAAGCGCGATGCGGTGATGAAGCCGCCGTTGAACGTGTTGAGCGCCGTCACGGCGGTGATCCCGGCCATGAGCCACAGTCCGGCGCGTCCGAAGGCGGCCCGGCCCAGGTACAGCTGGGGGAAGGCCGAGCCCAACTGGCTGTGGGTGAGCACATGGCTCATGGCCACCGTCACCAAGGCGCAAACGACGAGCAGGAGCCCCACGGCGATGAGCATCCCCCGATGGACATGTGTCGGGCGGCGGACCTCCTCGGCGTTGGTGGTGACCCATTCGAAGGCGCTGTAGAGGAAGACACCGAGCGCCACCGCTTCGAAGAAGTCGCCGGCGCCGTGTCCGTGCAAAGGGGACAAGGGGAAGTGCAGGGCGTGGTGGCTGCGCAGGAGAGCGCTTGTGGCGATCACAGCGGTGGCGACCAGCACGCTGTAGGTGGCGACGTCCTGGACGGCGCCGGCCACGCGCACGCCCCGGAGGTTGGAGGCGACGGCCAGACCGAGCAGTCCCACGATCCACGCGCCTGCCGTCCAGGACTCCTGGCCGAAGACGCTGGCGATCGCCGAGCCCACCACAAAGGCGTCGGCGGCGATCACGAGCACGATCGTGGTCATGTAGGTGAAGGTGATGACGAGTGCCAGGCGATCGTCCATTGCCCGCTTCATGTAGAGGCGGATGGCTGCCGCCGTGGGGAACATGCCGTTGAGCTCCCCGAAGAACCCCCAGGCCAACAGGGCGAGCAGCCCGGCGGTGGCGACGGCGATCCATGCCGAATCGCCTGCCACGTAGGCGACCAGCCCTGCAGCCGCCAGGTACTCCAGGGCGGCGAAGGCCAAGCCGGTGGAGGTCGACACGGCCGTGCGCAGCCCCATGGCACGCCGCAAGGTGGCGCCCGGGTGGTCCGGGTGGTCCGGGTGGCGCGGCTGGCCGCCCGGTGATCCGGCTCCGGGTTGCAGCTGGCGCGGCGGTCCCGCCTCCGAGCCCGATGTGGTGGTCACTGGTCCAAGAACGCCACCATCGACAGAGCATCGAGGCGCATGACGTCGTCCTGGGACCCCGCCAGGACGATCTCACCGGACATGTACTTCTCCGAGGGGTTGAGGTCACCCCAGAACAGGTCGGCGAAGTCCTCGCTGGTGGCTGTGACCATCAAGTCCGGCGCACCCACCTTGCCCACCGACAGCGCCCCGATGTTCTGCTGGCGAACCTCCACCGTGAAGGTGTCACCGGTGTCGGTCGCCTCGAGGTGCACGACCCGGTCCCAGCCTCGCAGCATGCGCCGAAGGCGCTCGTTGGCGTTGCACCGCTGGCGCCAGTCGCCGTAGGCCTCGGTGATCTCCTCTGCGCTGGCCACCGGCGCCTCGACCCTCGCCTTCAGCGACCCAGGGCCGACGCCACCTCGTCGGCTGCCCGTTGTCCCGACGAGATGGCCCCGTCGATGTAGCCGCACCAGCGGGTCGCCGTCTCGGTGCCTGCCCAATGGATCGGGCCCACCGGCTGGCGCAAGGCCGGACCGCAACCGGTGAGCAGCCCGGGGGCGAACAGGGCAACGGGTCCACCGCCGCTGTACTCCTCCATGCACCACCGCTGCTCCACGAACTCGGCAGGCTCGGCGGCGGCCGGCCCGAAGGCGCCGACTAGATCGTCGAGGACGATGCGCCGTCGCTCGTCGCCGTCGAGCTGCTCGATGTGGCGGCAGTCGTCGCCTGCGACGAAGCCCACAAGCACTCCGTGGCCTTCGTGGGCGGGACTGTCGTCGAAGGTGAGGCGCAACGCACCGGAGTCGGCGACGAGCTGCCCATTGAGCCCGTCGTGACGCCAGAAAGGCGTCTCGTAGACGGCGTGCACCTTGGTCACCGCCCCCATGGGTGCCCGCATGGCCAGCTGGGCGCGCATGGCCGGGAGCGGTGGGTCCCAACGAAGCCGTGAACACAGCGCCGGGGCCATGGCCACCACCGCCTTGCGGGCGTGCACCGTCGTGATACCCCCCGCTGTCTCCACCTGGGCGGCGACTGCCTCGCCGCTACGGGTGACGGCCCGCACCGGTGACGACAGCAACACTCGTTCGCCGAGCTCGCCCGCCATGGACAGCGCCATCTGTTGGGCACCCCCGGCAAAGCGCCGTTCCTGGGCGCCCCCCGTGGTCCGGGCCAGGTTCATGAGCCCTCCGCCAGCGCGCAGATAGAAGAGCGCGAACAGAAGCGACATCTCCCCCGGCTCGGCCCCGAAGATGCCCTTGACGGCGGCGTCGACGGTTGATCGGGCGCCGATCGACTTCACATGGTCGGTCAGCCACGAACCGAGGGTCTGCTCGTCCAAGATTCCCGCGTCGGGGGCCGTCCAGGGCCGATCCAACGGCACCTGCTGCGAGGCGAGGTCCAACTCGAAGATGGCCTCGACGCCCTCGGCTGCGGCCGCCGGGTCGGAAGTGGGTACGAGGCCGCTGTAGCAAGTGCGGTTGCCCTGGCGTAGCTCCACACCTTGGCCGGTGGTGAACGTAGGCAACGTGGCAACGCCGAACTCGTCGGCGAGCGCCTGGAGATGATCCTGGCCTGGGCCGATCCATTGCCCTCCGTGGTCCACGACCACACCCGACGGCAGCCTCTCGCTCCACACCCTGCCCCCCACACGCGAGCGCGCCTCGGCCACCACGACGTCGAAGCCCGATCGATGCAGGAGTCGAGCAGCGGTCAGCCCGGCGTACCCGGCGCCTACCACGAGCACGTCGCAATTGGTCTCAGAACCGTCCATGCGCCCCTCTCCACCACGTTCGGTGAACGGTTGGCCTCTAGTATTCCCTGCGAACCCATCACCACGTTGAGGACGCGAGACCCACATGAGCGACATGTCGCAGGGTCCCGGCTGGTGGCTCGCCTCGAACGGCAAGTGGTATCCCCCGGAGCAGTACCCCGGGGCCGGCGGCGGCAGCGCCCCTGCCTACGGATCATCCCAGGCCGAAGGCCCCGGCTGGTGGCTGGCATCGGACGGACGGTGGTATCCGCCCGATCTCCATCCCGGTGGCGACACACTGGTGCAGCCCGAGGGCGCGCAGCAGCCCCAATCCGCTGAGTGGTGGCTGGCCTCCGACGGCCGGTGGTATCCGCCTCAGCTCCATCCCGACGTGATCGCCGCTTCGTCACGTGAGGTCACCGAGACGCCTGTCCAAACCGACGTGTCAACCGGCGTGCCAGAGGTTCCCCCCGAGCCGGTGCCGGAGGCAGAGCCCGGACCGGAGTCGGTTGCCGAGGCCGCCCCAGAACCCGATCGGGAACCGCTTATCGAGTCCGTCTTCGCTGCTTCGGCTGCTGCAGAAGATGAGATCGCTGCTGCCGCGCCGGCAGAGGACAAGCCCCAGCGCAGACGTCGGCGGCGACGTCGCGGCGCCGAGGTGACAGCCTCGCCAGAGGCGGAGTCGCCGGAGGCGGAGCCGGAGCCGGTTGCCGAGGCCGCCCCAGAACCGACCTGGGAACCGCTCATCGAGTCCGTCTTCGCTGCTACAGGAGACGAGGTCTCCTCTGCTGCCCCGGCAGAGGACAAGCCCCAGCGAAAACGTCGGCGGCGACGTCGCGGTGCCGAGGTGACAGCCTCGCCAGAGGCCGAGGGAACACCGGAGCCAGTTGCCGAAGCGGAGGTAGCACCGGAGGCAGCGCCCGCGCCGGAGCCCGTGGCTCGGGCAATACCCGAAGTCGAGGTGGTACCCGGAGTCGAGGTGGAACCGGCGCTGGATGTAGAGCCTGGGCCGGAGCCGGTTGCCGAGGCCACCCCAGAGCCCGATCAGGAACCGCTCACCGAGCCCGTCTCGGCTGCTTCGGCTGCTGCGGAAGCGGAAGACGAGAGAGCTGCTGCCGTCCCGGCAGAGGACAAGCCCCAGCGCAGACGTCGGCGGCGACGTCGCGGTGCCGAGGTGACAGCCTCTCCAGAGATCGAGGTAGCACCAGAGGCCGAGCTAGCACCGCAGGCCGAGGTAGCACAGGAGCTGCCCGAAGTCGGCGCCGTCGCAGGACTCGAGCCGGAGGTGGACGAAGCGGCGCCTGCGCCGGAAATGGAACCGCACACCGTCCCGGCACCCGGGCCGTCCATCGCCGATGGGCCTGCGACCACCGAAGCGGCCCCGGGGGTCGGGGCCGGCGAGGTGCAGCAACAAGGGCGGGGACGGCGCGTCCTCGAAGTCGTCGCCGTACTGGCCGTGATCGGACTCGCCGTTGGGCTGATCGTGGCGTTCACCTCGGGCACCACGCCCTCCCATCCGGCTCGCACCCAAACGACTGGGAAGCCTCCTGCCGCTTCGACAATCCCCGCCACGGTGAGCTGGTCGGACCCGAGCATGCACGTGCTCAGCCAACCGGTGGCTGCCAGCGGACGGGTCCTCGTGCTCACCGCCAGCCCTTCTGGCGGCATGGCCCTCGCTGCCGTCGATCCGCGAACAGGGGCGACCGCCTGGCACGTCCCGTTCTCGCCCTCGGCCGTGCCGCCGGGAGTGCCGATCGCCCCGGTCACCGACGGCAACGTTGCTCTTGCCCTGGAACCCGCCAGCGGCCCCACCGACAGCCCGGTGCTGCTCGAGGGCATCGACCTGTCCAGTGGCAAGCAGGTCTGGGCGAGCTCTTCGCCGGTCACCGTCGTCGACGCTCCCATGCTGTGCGCGTCAGGCGGCGCCTTCTGCCTCACGACGTCGGCCCCCGGGGGCGGCACCCAACTCGAGGTGATCTCACCCAGCACGGGAAGCGTGACAGCCACCGTGCCAGGGCCAGAGACAGAGATGGCCGCCGGTCTCTACGCGACGTCGGACTCCCCCGCCTCGCTACAAGCTGTTTCGAGCTCGGGGCGCACGCTGTGGACGAAGAGCATCGCCAGCGTTTTCGGTGATGCTGGCTACTCCACCGCATACGGGTGGAACTTCGTCAACGCCGGCTCGCTCGACGTGGGCACCATCGGTGTGACACCGAGTGGGAGCAGCGAACCACTTGCCAGCCTGAAGACACTGGGCATCTCCACCGCTGACGGCACGGTCAGCTGGAGCATTCCCGGGGCCCTGCAGTGTTTCGGTGTCGTCCCGGTCACTCCCCCGTTCGCTTGCCGCTACTCCGGTTCAGCGACCTACGTGAACGGCCGCCTGTCTGCCTCCGGCCTGGGGCTCACCCTGGTCGGCTTCGACGAGTCCACGGGCACGGTGCGCTGGACTGCTCCGCTGGCCAGCGTCAGGGCCATGGCCACCGGAACCGGCGTCCCCATCCTCGACGCAACCCACATCGTGGTGCAGCTGACCTCGGGCGCGTCCCTGCTCGACCTCGAAAACGGCCAAACCAGCGCTGCCCCCGTCGGCGAAGCGCTCTGGTGCGGACAGGCGCAGTCGACGAACCTCACAGGTCCTGCCTCCGCCCTGTCGGCTGGCCAGCGGGTGACGGCCACCCTCTACACGCCGTGTACCGCTCAGGGAACGCCAACAAGCGCCATACCGGCACATGCCGTAGCCGGCATCGGAGCGGAGGTCGACGGTGTGTTCGTGTGGGGATCGCCCCGGGGTTTGGAGGCCAGCTCCACCCCGCGCTGACCCGGCGAAGGGGGCCAGCCGGTCCATCGGTGCGCTGTGAACCCGGTCGAGGTCAGTCCTCCAAGCGCAAGGCCGAGATGAAGGCCTCCTGCGGTACCTCCACGCGCCCAATGGCCTTCATCTTCTTCTTCCCTTCCTTCTGACGCTCTAGGAGCTTGCGCTTGCGGGTGATGTCACCGCCGTAGCACTTGGCGAGCACGTCCTTGCGTTTCGCCTTCACCGTCTCCCGGGCGACGATCCGCCCGCCTACGGCTGCTTGGATGGGCACGTCGAAGAGCTGACGGGGAATGAGCTCCCGCAGCTTCTCGGTCATGCGCCTGCCATAGGTCTCGGCCTGCGAACGGTGCACCACGGTCGAAAAGGCGTCCACGGGCACGTGGTTGATGAGCACGTCCACCTTGACCAAGTTCGCCGTCTGATAATCGTCGGGCTCGTAGTCGAGGCTGGCGTAACCCTTCGTCCTGCTCTTCAGTTGGTCGAAGAAGTCCACCACCACCTCGGCCAAGGGGATCCTGTACACCAGCTCCATGCGCTCGGGGGAGAGGTACTCCATACGGGCGAGCTCGCCGCGCCGGGTCTGGCACAGGTCCATGACTGTGCCGATGTACTCGGCGGGCACGATGAGGGTCGCTTTCAACATGGGCTCGTCGATGTGGTCCAGCTGAGCGGCGTCGGGCATCTCGCTCGGGTTGTCGAAGCGCGCGCTGGTGCCGTCGGCGAGGACGGCAACGTAGGCGACCGACGGAGCGGTGGCGATGAGCGACAGATCGAACTCACGCTCGAGGCGCTCGCGCACGATCTCCATGTGCAACAGGCCGTGAAAGCCGCAACGGAAGCCGAAGCCGAGGGCCC
>JBJKRZ010000384.1:0-4873 GCA_046704365.1 Acidimicrobiales bacterium
CGGCTTCTGCGTCCTGGCCCTCTTCGGCCGCCGCCTGGGCGACCCGTGGGCAGGGTGGCTGGGCACGGCCACGGTCACGGGCTCCTTCGTGGTGGCCTCGATCACCTTGGCCGGCCTTCTCGAACGGCCGGGCAGCGCACGGTCCTTCACCCAGGTCCTGTTCACCTGGATCCCGGTGGGGGGCCTGCACGTGAACGTGGCGGTGCTGGTGGACCCGCTGTCGATGACGATGGCCATGTTCGTCACCGGCGTGAGCGCTCTCATCCACCTGTACTCGATCGGCTACATGAAGGGCGACGAGGACTACGGAAAGTTCTTCGTCTACCTGAACCTCTTCGTCGCCTCCATGCTCATCCTGGTCCTGGGCGACAACCTGCTGTTCACTTTCGTGGGCTGGGAGGGCGTGGGCGTCTGCTCCTACTGGCTGGTGGCCTTCTGGTACGGCCGTCCCAGCGCGGCGAGCGCCGGCAAGAAGGCCTTCCTCTACAACCGCCTCGCCGACGTGGGCTTCCTGGTGGCCATCTTCCTGGTCTTCGACAAGACAGGCACCTTGAACTACAGCGGCGTCTTCGCCCACGTGGGTTCCATCGACCCCGCCTCGCGCACCGCCATCTGTCTGCTGCTCTTCGCCGCCGCCTGTGGCAAGTCGGCCCAGATCCCGCTGTTCCCCTGGTTGGCCGACGCCATGGAAGGCCCCACTCCGGTCTCCGCCCTCATCCACGCCGCCACCATGGTGACCGCCGGGGTCTACCTCATGGTCCGCATCAACCCCATTTTGGCCACCTCGCACCCCGCCCAGCTGGTGGTGGCCTCGGTGGGCGCAGCCACCGCCTTCGTGGCCGCCACCATCGGCTGCGCCCAGCAGGACATCAAGAAGGTGCTGGCCTACTCCACGGTCTCACAGCTGGGCTACATGTTCCTGGCCGTGGGGACGGGCGCCTACGAGGCGGCCATCTTCCTCATGGTGGCCCACGCCTTCTTCAAGGCCGAGCTCTTCCTCGGCGCCGGGTCGGTCATCCACGGGCTCGACAGCGAGCAGGACCTGAAGCTCATGGGCAACCTGCGCCGCTGGATGCCGCTCACCTTCGCCACCTTCGTCATGGGCTGGCTGGCCATCGCCGGGATCCCGCCGTTGGCGGGCTTCTGGGCCAAGGGGGACGTGCTCGACAACGCCTACGTGCGCTTCCCTGCTCTGTGGGCGGTGGGCCTCGTCACCGCCGCCCTCACCGCCTACTACATGAGCCGGCTGGGCGCTCTGGCGTTCTGGGGCGACGACCGCTGGCGCGCCGTGCTGCACGCCCGGCCCGCCGACGGCGCCCAGCACGGGGCTGACGCCCACCCGCACGAGGCACCGGGGACCATGGCGCTGCCGCTCGTGGTCCTGGCCGTGCTGTCCTTCGCCGGCGGCGCCCTCCTGCTCCCCTGGCATCCCGGGTGGACGCCGCTCGACTGGCTGGGGCCGGTGTTCGGCTCACGCCTCTACGACGCCCATCTGAGCGGCGCCACCGAGTGGGTGCTGGGGGTGGTCGACGCCGTGGTGGCCCTCATCGGGTTGGGCGTCGCCCTGCCCTTGTGGGCCCGGAGCCCCGAGCACCCCCAGCTCGAGCCCCGGGGGCTGCAGCGCGCCTGGTTCCTCGACGACGTCTACGACACCGTCATCAGCAAGCCGGGTCAGGCGCTGGCCGCCTTCTCGCTCACGGTGGTGGACAGCCGCGTGATCGACGGCGCCGTCAACGCCGTGGGCCGCCTGGCCCGCTCCAGCGGGTCCGTGCTGCGACAGGTGCAGACGGGCTTCGTGCGCCAGTACGCCCTGGGGATCGTGGTGGGAGCGGTGGGGCTCCTCGCCTTCATGGTCTTCCGGGCTTGGGCGTGAGGAGGCCGGGATGACGCACGACACCGCCTTCCCCTTCCTCACCGTCCTGGTGCTCCTGCCCGCCGGCGGCGCCCTGGTGACCGCCGCCATGCCCACCTGGCTGGCCCCCGTCCGTCACGAGATGGTGACGCGCCTGCTCGGCCTGGGCACAACCCTCGCCACCTTCGCTTTGGCCATCACCATCGCCGTGCGCTACCAGGCGGGCAACGGCGGGTTCCGCCTGGTGTCCGACCACGAGTGGGCGCCGCAGCTGGGCATCTCCTGGCACCTCGGCATCGACGGGATCTCGCTGTTCCTCGTCCTCATGGCCAGCATGCTGTTCCCCCTGGTGCTGCTGGCGGGCGGCGCAGCAGCCAACAGCCGGGCCTCGGTGGCCTGGCTCCTGCTGCTCGAGGCCGGGTGCCTGGGCAGCTTCGTGGCCCTCGACCTCGTCGTGTTCTTCTTGTTCTTCGAGCTGACGCTCGTACCCGTCTACTTCCTCATGACCGGCTGGGGACATGCCAGGCGGGTCTATGCAGCCGTCAAGTTCTTCCTCTACACGTTCCTGGGCTCGGCCTTCCTGCTGGTGGGCATCGTGGCGCTGGCCTTCATCCACCAGCGCCAGACCGGCCACCTCACCTTCGACCTCGTGTCGCTCACCGCCACGCATCTGGGCACGGCCTCCCAGGTCATCCTCTTCCTCGCCTTCACCGCCGCCTTCGCCGTGAAGGCGCCGGTGTTCCCCTTCCACACCTGGTCGCCCGACGCCTACGCCGAGGCCCCCACCGGGACGTCGGTGGTGCTGGCGGGGGTCATGGCCAAGATGGGCACCTACGGCATCATCCGCTTCGACCTCACCTTGTTCCCTCATGCCGTGGTCGACCTGGCGCCGCTCCTGCTCAGCTTGGGCGTGGCCGGCATCCTCTACGGCGGGGTGGTGGCATGCGCCACGCGGGACCTCAAACGCCTGGTGGCCTACTCGTCGCTGGCCCATCTGGGATTCGTGGTGCTGGGCACCTTCGCCCTCACCACTCAGGGGCTCACGGGGGGCGTGGTGCAGATGGTGAACCACGGGCTCATCATCGCCGTGCTGTTCATCGTCATCGGCTGGATCTACGAACGGCGCGGGACGTGGAACGTGTCCGGGTTGCGCGGGCTGCAGCGGCCGGCGCCCATCCTCGCCGGCCTGTTCACCGTGGCCATGATGGCGGCGGTCGGCCTGCCGGGGCTCAACGGCTTCGTCGGTGAGTTCCTGGTGCTCGTGGGCACCTTCACGACCCACCGCTGGTGGGCGGTGGCCGCCACCTTCGGCGTCGTCCTGGCCGCCCTCTACCTCCTGTGGGCCTACCAGCAGGCCTTCCACCAGGAACCGGACCCCGACACGGCGAAGATCTCCGATCTCTCGTGGCGACAGGCGGCGGTGGTGGCCCCGCTCGTGGCAGTGATCGCTTTCCTCGGCATCTACCCCAAGCCCGTGCTCGACCGCATCACCCCGTCCGTCGACCGCCTGGTGCAGCAGGTGGACCGCTCGGGCGGGGCCACTGAGCCCTCGGTCTCCCAGGGACCGCACTACGCGGCCCACACGACCTCGACGACATCGCCCACCTCGCCGCCCGTCACCGGCGGCACCGCCCCGGCCTCCGCCTCTGTGTCCCAGGGAGGACGGCGGTGACGACCATGGCGCTGTTCGCCTCGCACCTCTTCGCCGCCGCCACCGGCCACCTGGCGCTGCCCAAGATCGCCTACCTCTCCATCCTGCCCGTCCTCATCCTCCTGGGCGGGGCGGCCACGCTCCTGGGTGCCTCGGCCCTGTTCCGCCAGCGCCTGTCGGTGACGGTCACCACCACCTTCACGGTCCTGCTGTCGCTGGCCGCCCTGTCGGCGGCGCTCACCCAGTGGGTGGACGTGCGCAACCACGGCCCCCATGTGGCCATCGCCGGCGCCGTCGTCCAAGACGGCTTCAGCGCCCTGGTGGGCGTACTGGTCACCATCGCCCTGGGCCTCTCGGCGCTGGTGGCCGACACCTGGCAGCGCAACCGGGGCATGGCGGGCCCGGAGTTCCAGGTGCTCATGATCGTCTCCGCCTCGGGGGCCGTCGTCATGGGCGAGGCCAACGACCTGATCGTGGTGTTCTTGGGGCTCGAGATCCTCTCCATCGCCCTGTACGTGCTGGCTGCCATCGACGCCCGCCGCCAGGAGTCCGGCGAAGCCGGCCTCAAGTACTTCGTGCTGGGCAGCTTCTCTTCGGCGGTGTTCGTCTACGGCATCGCCCTGGTGTACGGGGCCACGGGCAGTACGGACCTCCCCCAGATCGCCGACTACCTGGCCCGCAACGTGCTGCTGCACGACGGGCTGTTGCTGGCCGGCCTGGCCCTGCTGCTCGTGGGCTTCTTCTTCAAGGTCGCCGCCGTGCCCTTCCACCAGTGGACCCCCGACGTGTACCAGGGGTCGCCCACGCCCGTCACCGGTTTCATGGCGGCGGTGGCCAAGGCCGGAGGATTCGCCGCACTCCTCCGGGTGTTCATCTCGTCCTTCGGCGTCCTGCGCAACGACTGGCAGCCGGCGGTGTGGGTGATTGCCGCCCTCACCTTGGTCTTCGGCGCCTTCGTCGCCCTGGTGCAGCGGGACGTGAAGCGGATGCTCGCCTACTCGTCCATCAACCACGCCGGGTTCATCCTTCTCGGGCTCCAGGCGGCCACCGCCAGGGGTGTGGAGTCGGCGCTGTACTACCTGTTCACCTACATGTTCATGGTGGTCGGGAGCTTCGCCGTCGTCACCATGGTGGCGGGTCGGGACGACGGCGCCCACGACCTCGAGGACTACCGGGGCTTGTCGCGCCGTGCCCCGTGGCTGGCGCTCAGCCTGACCGTGCTGCTCCTGGCCCAGGCGGGCATCCCCTTCACGACGGGCTTCCTGGCCAAGCTGGAGGTGGTCTCGGCCAGCGTGGGGGCGGGCTCCAACGTCCTGGCCGTGATCGCCATGGTCTCGGCCGCCGTCGCCGCCTTCTTCTACCTCCGGGTC
>JBJKRZ010000385.1:0-25914 GCA_046704365.1 Acidimicrobiales bacterium
GCTGAGGACCCTCGTTCGACGGCCAGATCGAGCGACTCGATCGGGGGATGGGCGCCGAGAAGACGCAGGAGGATCTCCTGGGCCTCCACTCGGGCGAGCCCTGCTCCCGCGCAGAAGTGCATCCCGTGCCCGAAGGCGAGGTGCCGGCCCGATCCCCGCATGAGGTCCAGGCGATCAGGCTCGACGAACTCCTCGGGGTCTCGGTTCGCTCCCCCCAGGCTCACGAACACCTGGTCGCCCGCGGACAATGTCGCCCCGGCAACTTCTTGGTGCCGCGTGGCGATGCGTGAGGTCAGTTGCACGGGGCTTTCGAAGCGAAGGAGCTCCTCGACGGCCCGGGGGAGGAGGTCCGGCCGCTGGCGCAAGCTCACGGCCACGTCAGGGTAGCGGTGCAGGGCGATCACGGCGTTGCCGACGAGGTTGGCTGTCGTCTCGTGTCCGGCCGCCAAGAGAAGTAGTGCCATGGTGATCGCTTCGTCGACTTCGAGATCGCCCCCGACGCTTCCCTGTGCCAGCGCCGACAACAGGTCGTCTCCGGGGGTTTCCCGCCGCTCGGCCACCAGAGGAACCAGCTCCAGCATGATGGCGAATGCGCTGGAAGCTCCGCTCTCCATGCTCTCGGAGGGAGCCAGGGGATCGAGCATGGCGACCATGCCAGGCGTCTCTACCCGTAGAAGCCGCGCAACATCGGGAGGCACTGCCAGCAACTCGCATATGACAGCTAACGGCACGGGGTAGGCGAGTTCCGCCATGACGTCGAGGGGCGCGTCCGGCTCTCGTCCCTCCCAGGCGGCGTTCACAATGGCCCGGACCCGCGGACGGAGCTGTTCCACGGCGCGTGGAGCGAGGTGTCCTCGAAGAGATCGGCGCAAGCGGGCATGGTCAGGAGGGTCGGAGAGCAGCACCGAACGGGCCATCGTCCGGGCCACGCCGAAGCGGGCCGCCAGCCGGGGGCTCCGGGTCGGGTCGGATGACCACGAGGAATCCTGCAAGACCGCCGTCGCCACGGCGTGGGAGACGACAAGGTGCGCCTCGAGCTCCGGCATTGGGTATAGCGGTCCAGCTCGTCGCAGCTCGGCGAGCGTCGGGTATGGGTCGTCGGTGGGAACGGGCCAGGTCGCCACAGAGGAAATGTCCGTCACGGCACCCTCGACAGGCCGCGGGACTCCCAGAACTCAGCCTCGGCCTCGCCCAGCTCAGTGGCGGGATCGGCGCCGTCGTCCATCTCGGCCTGGATGGCCCGCCAGTGTCCCGTGGCCCCCAGCTCGGCGAGCACGGACATGAGTCCCATGTCGATCCGGGTCATGAAGATGTAGTCCCGGCTGGGATGCATGGCGCGTACGATGTGGCCCGAGGGTCCGGTAGGGGAGTAGACCGCCTCGATCATCTTGGCGACGTAGTCCTGGGTGATGGTGAACGGCTGCGGTCTGAGGATCTGGAAAAAGGATTTGCTGTACCAGCCGAGGAGTTCCTCGGGGGGAGGCGCGTCGCTGGCGTCGACCATGCCCAGCTCCACGAAGGCGTGCCAGACGCCTCGCGCATCCTGGGCGACGATGGACCGTACGAGATCGCGCATCTGGGCCACCTCTTCGGGCCGGAAGCGCTTCACGCATCCGAAGTCCAAGAAGGCCACCGAGCCGTCGGCGCGAAACAAGTAGTTGCCCGGGTGCGGATCGACGTTGAAGGCGCAGAGCCGTCGCAGAGTGCCGAAGGCGAAGCGGTAGATGGCCTCGGCCCAGCGGTCCTTGAGCTGTTGGTCGGCCCGCAATGCCTCGGCCCAGGGCACTCCCTCGGCTAGCTCCTGGGTGAGGACCCGGCCCGTGCAGAGCTCGGGGACCGGTTGGGGCACGAAGATGAAGGGATGGCCTCGGTAGGCATCCGCGAAGAGCTCCTGGTTGGATGCCTCCGTGGCGTAATCGAGCTCCTCGGTCAGCCGGTCCGCCACCTCGGCAGCCACTTCCCGCGGGTCGAGGCGGGTGAGTCCCGGCACCACCGAGCGCATCAGCTGGATGAAGACCGAGACCAGCTCCGTGTTGCGTAGGTCCGCCCGGATGGCCTCCGCCGCCCCGGGGTACTGCACCTTGACGGCCACGGCCCGCCCGTCGTGCAGTCGCCCAGCGTGGACCTGTCCGATGGAGGCGGCGGCCAAGGGTCGCGGTGAGAACTCGGCGAAGACGGAGTCCGGCCCGGCCCCCAGCTCCTCGCTGATCATCTGGGCGACAAGGGCGGGCGCCATGGGCGGGGCGTTCGCTTGGAGACGCGCCATGGCTGCTTGGTAGATGGCCCGGTTCTCGTGAGGCACGGCTGAACCGAGGGGCACGTACGACAGGAGCTGGCCCACTTTCATGAGGGCACCCTTGGAGCGGCCGAGGAGCTCCACGTAGCGCTCGGCGCGCCGGGCGTACTCCTCGGGACTCACCTGGTGGCCCCGCCGCAAGGTGTCGATCACGGCCTCGCCCACGCCGCGGGCAGCCAGGGCGGCCAGGGGGGCGGTGCGTCTCAACCGACTGGTGGGGATCCCGTCGCCTCTGCCGCCCTCTGCCATGGTCGCCGCTCCTCAGTTGACCATCGGCTTTCCCAAGTGTTTACTTAGTCGATGGCCTCGGCGTCAAGTCCGACCCGGGAGCGCATCCTCGACGAGGCGATGCGGCTGTTCGCCGACAACGGCTTCCGGGGGGCGAGCGTGGCCCAGATCGAGGCTGCCGCCGGCCTGCAGCCGGGCTCGGGAGGCCTTTACCACCACTTCGGCTCCAAGGAGGAGGTGCTCGTGACCGGCATCCGTCGGCACCTGGAGCGCCTCGACCTTCTCCGAGACGTCCGCAAGGTCCTCGGGGACCTAGGCGACGTGCGCGCCGAGCTCTCGGTCACTGCCCGCTACTTCCTCGCCGAGCTCGACAGCCAGAGCGAGCTGCTGAGGATCTTGGTGTCGGAGACCCGCCGGCGCCCGCAGCTCCTCACCGAAGCCGTCGACCAGCTCGTCGCCTCGACCTTCGAGAGCTTCGCCGAGTGGCTCCGTCAGGTGGCAGGCCCGAGATTGGACCCAGCCCGTGCGGCGACGATCTCGGCGCTGGCGCTGGGATCGCTCCTGTCTTCCCGATTGCTCTCCAACGTCATCGGCGTCGATGCCGTCCCGGTGGACGACGACGCTCTGGTGGCGACCTGGGTCGAGATGGTGGGCTCGATGATCCGTCCCTGACTTGACCTATCGTCTGGGCGTCAGTCTGGGCGTCAGTCTGGGCGTCAGTCTGAACCGTACCGGTGACTTCGCCTCGGATGCAGGAGGTCTCATGCCGCTTTTCGGAAAGGACTCCGACCGAGGCTCGGCCGGCTGGGAGCCTGAGGCGGCCAGTGGCCGCCTGGCCCACACGGCAGGCGCCGATCCCTCCGGGGTCTTCAGCTCCGACCTCTCGGTGTCGGAATACGTGCTCATTGGGGAAGCTGGCTTCGAGCCGCTCGGTTTCGTGGTCGGTTCGTCGATCTACCACATCGGGTTGCAAGTCGGGCGCTGGGGCCAGAACCAGGAGTTGGGGGTGCTCACCCAGGCCATGTACAGCGCCCGGGAGCTGGCAATGGCGAGGATGCGGGCCGAGGCCGATCACCTCGATGCCGACGGTGTCGTCGGAGTGAACCTGAGGATGCAGGCGTACGTCTGGGGCCAAGAGGTCCTCGAATTCATTGCCACAGGAACCGCCGTGCGGGCCCTCGGGGCTGGCGGCGCTCATCGAGCCCCTGACGGCCGTGCCTTCACCTCGGACCTGTCGGCCCAGGATTTCTTCCGGCTCCTGGCCGCTGGCGCAGTGCCCGTGGCGTTCGTCCTGGGTACCTGCGTGTACCACATCGCCCATCAGTCAGCCATGCAGGCGCTTCGACAGGCAGGGCGCAATCAGGAGATGGTCCAGTTCACACAAGGGATCTACGAGGCCCGGGAGCTCGCGCTCACCCGTATGCAAGAAGAAGCCACCCACGCGCAGGCATCCGGCATTGTGGGCGTCAACGTCGTGGTATCGAACCACGTATGGGGTGAGCACGCCACGGAGTTCCTGGCAACGGGCACAGCGATCCGGCGTCTGGCCGAGGAGCATCGCCTTCCTGAAACGTCACCCAAGCCGAGCTTCACTCTCAGCCTCGACAGATGAGCGCGCCGTTCCAGCTTGACCTGCAGGGATGAGGTTGCATGCTCTGCATGTCAGCTGCCTCACGGTACTGAGCAACCCGCTCGCCAGCCTCAGGTCTCTCCGATGCCCGGCTCTGCCTCGGCTGACGGGAGTTCACGCCTAGCAATGACGTGCACGTCGATTCCCACGGAGCTTGCTTCACGGATGACGCGGCGAACAATCGAGCCGCCACCGGTGATCTCTTGCCATCGGCTGCGCTGGCTCGAGCCTATGACGATCTGGGTGATCTGGTGGTCACGGGCGAATGTGGTCAGGGCCCGGGCGGGATCGTGGTCGTACCTCTCGCTCCAGCGGGCACCGAGGTCGGTTGCCAGCTCGTGGAGGCGGCTGATCGCCAGGCGATCCCTGGGGGCGACGGCGTCGCCCGATACGACATGGACGACGACGAGCTCGCCTTTCACCCGGGAGGAGATCCGCGCCGCGCGGCGAAGGAGGACGTCAGTTCCCGGCGCAGCTGTCACCGCCACCATGATCCGCTCGGTGGTCTCCCATATGACCTCCGGTGGGCGCCGACTCAGATGCTCCAGCAACTCCTCCTCGGTCTCGTCGGCGAGAAACCGGAGCGCGAGCTCTCGTAGCGCGATCAGGTTGTCGGTTTGGAAAAAGTGGGTGAGAGCTTGAGGGACCTTCTCCGGCGGGTAGATATTGCCGTGGAGCATGCGGCGGCGCAGTGCCTCTGGTGAGGAGTCCACCAACTCGATCTGGTCGGCCTTTCGTACCACCCAGTCGGGGACTCGCTCCCGGACCTTTGAGCCCGTCATCAGCTCCACGGCATCGGCGATGCTCTCCAGGTGTTGGATGTTGAGGGTGGTGATCACGTCGATCCCGCCATCGAGGACGCTCAGGACGTCCTGCCAGCGCTTGGCGTGGCGGCCAGATGTCGGGACGTTTGTGTGCGCAAGCTCGTCGATCAGGGCGACCTTGGGCCGGCGCTCCAGCACGGCGTCGAGATCCATCTCCTCGAAGTGCCCACCCCGGTAGTCGATCTTCCGACGGGGGACGACGTCCAACCCGTCGATGAGCTGCTCGGTGAGTGGCCGCCCGTGGCACTCCACGAATCCGATGGCCACGTCCGTGCCTCGGCCGCTCCGTCTGTGCCCCTCACTGAGCATGGCATAGGTCTTGCCCACACCTGCAGCCGCCCCCAGGTAGATGCGGAAATGGCCGGCGGCCTCCACGGCCTCGGTGGCGTCGCCCCCTGCTCCGGCAGCCCGGCTGAGTCCCTCGACGGTGCGACCGAGTTCGGAAGCAGGCCTCAACTCGCTCATCTCGATGCCTTCGTGTCGGGGGCGAGACTAGTCAAGGGGCAGTTCGAGGCGATAGAGGGGATTCCACAAGACCAGCCGCCCGGGTCCTGGTCTGGCGGTACCTTCGACCGTGCAGCGGGTGCCCACATCCAAGCCGGCGATCGCACTTCGGCCGAGGAACACCAAGCCGATCTCGCCCGTGCCGTCGGTGATCACGCAAGAGAGCGACGGGCTGCCGCTCACGTCGATGGCATGGAGAGATGAGATCGTCCCCGTGACCACCACTCGCCTTCGTGGCCGTGCGTCAGCGACACGTCGTGCAACGGGTTTGCCGCCCCACCAAGGACACGGGGTGAAGTCGTAGGTGCTCATCGAAGACGGGAGAGGGCGATGTTGAGCTCGAGGACATCGACGTAGTCCGCCCCGAGGAAGCCGAGCTCCTTGGGGTGGACATGCTCGGCGACCAGCCTTCGGACGAGGGCGGGTGGAAGATGGCGAGCGGTGGCGACGGCATCCACTTGTGCATAGGCGTCGGCCGGGCTGATGTCGGGGTCGACAAGGCTTCCCGAAGTGGTCACGAGGTCGTTGGTGGGCACGATGCCCTCCTTCTTCAACAGCGCCGCTTGCTTGGCCACGGCGCCCTCGAGCGATTTGGAGCGCGGGCCTGGCTGGTTGGTACCCGACACCACAATTCCTCCTGGCCCTGTGGTGACGACGCTCCCGTCGGGCCGTCCTTGGAACCAGCTCGGGCCTTTCCAGCTCTGGCCGATGAGAGTCGAGCCGTCCGGGGTCAGGGAGCCGTCCGCCTGGTGCCGGAAGAAGAGCTGCGCCACACCCGTTCCGGCGAGCGGGTAGGCCAGGCCGCAAAGGACCAGGAAGACGATCGATGCGACGATCGAGCGACGGAGGTGGACGATCATCAGTAGAGGCCTGTGGCAGTGAGGATGAGGTCGATCAGTTTGATGAAGACGAAGGGAACGAGCAGCCCTCCCAACCCGTAGAGCAGCACGTTCCGTCGCAAGATCGTGACGGCACTCGATGGGCGCCAGCGCACTCCACGCAAGGCGAGAGGTATGAGTGCAACGATGACCAGCGCGTTGAAGATCACCGCAGAAAGCACAGCGCTCTGTGGGCTGTGGAGCTTCATGATGTTGAGCGCGTTGAGCTGAGGGTAGGTGGCGACGAAGAGCGCAGGGATGATGGCGAAGTACTTGGCGACGTCATTGGCGATCGAAAACGTGGTGAGCGCCCCACGGGTGATGAGCAGCTGCTTGCCGACCTCGACGATGTCGATGAGCTTGGTCGGGTTGGAGTCGAGGTCCACCATGTTCCCCGCCTCTTTGGCCGCACTGGTTCCCGTGTTCATGGCCACCCCGACATCTGCTTGAGCCAGGGCTGGTGCATCGTTCGTGCCGTCACCGGTCATGGCGACGAGACGGCCGCCCTCCTGCTCGGCGCGGATGAGGTCCATCTTCGCTTCGGGGGTGGCTTCGGCCAGGTAGTCGTCCACGCCGGCCTCTTGAGCGATTGCGGCAGCGGTGAGAGGGTTGTCGCCGGTGATCATCACGGTGCGGATGCCCACCGATCGCAGCTGGTCGAAACGCTCGCGTATCCCCTGTTTGACGATGTCCTTGAGCTCGATCACCCCGAGGACCTGTTCACCATCTGCTACCACCAGCGGCGTGGACCCCGAGCGGGAGATCGCCTCGACAGTCTCGTTCAGGCCGGTCGGGATCCCGCCACCCTGCTCGACGACCCACCTGCACACGGCTTCAGCGGCTCCTTTGCGGATCCGTCGGCCGTTCACGTCCAGCCCCGACATGCGCGTCACGGCTGAGAAGGGGATGAAGTCGTGTCCGTCACCCAGATCACGTTCGCGAATGGCGAATTTCCGCTTGGCGAGCACCACGATGGAGCGGCCCTCGGGGGTCTCGTCGGCCAGCGAAGCGAGCTGAGCAGCTTCGGCCAACTCCTCTTCGTCGTGGTCGGCAACGGGGAGAAAGGCGGATGCCATTCGGTTGCCAAGGGTGATCGTGCCGGTCTTGTCCAGGAGCAGGGTCTGGACGTCGCCAGCGGCTTCCACGGCTCGACCGCTCATGGCCAGGACGTTTCGTTGGACGAGGCGGTCCATGCCGGCGATGCCGATGGCCGAGAGGAGAGCTCCGATGGTCGTGGGAATGAGGCAGACAAGTAGGGCAACGAGGATCACGATCGAAACCGATGCTCCCGCGAAGTGGCCGAAGGGCTCGAGGACGACGACGACGGGCAGGAACACCAGCGTGAGGGCTGCCAGCAGGATGGTGAGGGCAAGCTCATTGGGCGTCTTCTGCCGGTTGGCGCCCTCGACAAGTCCGATCATGCGGTCCATGAAGGTGCGGCCGCGCTCGGCGGTGATGCGGACCACGATGCGGTCCGAGAGCACCTTCGTCCCGCCCGTGACAGCAGAGCGGTCCCCCCCGGACTCGCGGATGACCGGCGCCGACTCCCCGGTGATGGCGGACTCGTCGACGGAGGCGACGCCTTCGGTGATCTCCCCGTCGGAAGGGATGATGTCGCCCGCCTCGCAGACCACGATGTCCCCCTGGGCCAGGGCAGATGCCGGGCAAGACTCCTCGCTGCCGTCGGCGAGCAAGCGGCGGGCCTGGGTCTCAGCGCGCATGCGTCGAAGCGTGTCGGCCTGGGCCTTGCCTCTGCCCTCGGCCATGGCCTCGGCGAAGTTGGCGAACACGATGGTGAGGAACAACCAGATGGTGATGCTCCAGGTGAAGATCCCCGAGTGGGCGATCGCTTCGATGAAGACGATCGTCGTTCCGACCAGCACCACGAACATCACCGGGTTCTTCACCTGCACCCGGGGGTCAAGCTTCTTGAACGCGCCCGTGACGGCTTGAACAAGGATGTCCCGATCGAACAGTCCGCGCCCTTGTGCCACCCCGTGGGCCGTGGGAGGCAGCGGCGCCTGACGGGTCGAGTCGACCGCCCTGGTCACCCGAAGAGCCTCCCGTGGCTGAGTTGCTCGACGATCGGCCCCAGCGACACAGCGGGGAAGAAGGTGAGGCCGCCCACGATGAGGATCACTCCGATGAGGAGGCCGGTGAACAGTGGTGTGTCGGTTCGAAACGTGCCGAGACCGGCAGGTACCACGTTCTTGGCGGCTAGCACACCGGCCAGGGCGAGTGAAGGGACGATGATGGCGAAGCGACCGAGCAGCATGGCGATGGAACCGGCAACGTTGTAGAAGGTGCTGTCACTGCTCAGTCCTGCAAAGGCGGAGCCGTTGTTGTTCCCCTGAGACGTGAAGGCGTAGAGGATCTCGGTGAAACCATGGGGCCCGGCGTTGCCTGGGCCCACCCGACCGGCGTGGATCGACACTGCGACGCCGGTGAGGACCAACACAGTCAAGGGCATGACCAAGACTCCGAAGGCTGCGAGCTTCACCTCCTTGGCCTCGATCTTCTTGCCCAGGTACTCAGGCGTTCGGCCCACCATGAGCCCGCCGAGGAACACGGCGACGAGGGCGAACAACAGGATCGTGTACAGCCCGCTACCCACGCCGCCCGGGGTGACCTCGCCGAGCATCATCCCGGTCAGCAATCCGAAGCCACCCACGGGGGTGAAGGAGTCGTTGGCGCCCGAGATCGACCCCGTCGATGTCTGGGTGGACGCCACGTTGTAGAGGGTGGTGGGAAGCGGGCCGAAGCGGACCTCTTTGCCCACCATGTTGCCTTGTGGCTGTCCGACGACGTGGGCTGCTGCCACCGCCGGGTTGGGCTGGGACTCGGCATAGGAGGTGAAGCCGAGCCAGACTCCGAAGACGATCGCCATGGCGGCGAGCAGAGCGACCCCCTGCCGACGGTTGCCGACCATCTTCCCGAAGGTGTAGGTGAGTGATACCGGGATGGCGAGCATCAGCACGATCGACAAGAATTGCGTGAGCGCCGTGGGGTCCTCGAAAGGATGAGACCCGTTGGCGTTGAAGAAGCCGCCACCGTTGGTGCCGAGTTCCTTGATGGCTTCCATGAAGCCAACCGGGCCGCGGGCGATCACCTGCGTCGAACCGGTGAGCGCATTGTGGACGGTGGTAGGGCCGGCGAGTGTCTGCACCGCTCCCTGGCCGACGTAGACGAGACCAGCGAGGAAAGCCACGGGGAGGAGGATGTAGAGCACCCCGCGCACCAGGTCTGCCCAGAAGTTGCCGATGGTGGGCGAGCCCTTGCGGGCGAACCCCCGCACAAGAGCGATGGCCACGGCGATCCCCACCGAGGCGCTCACGAACTGCTGAACGGCGAGGGCAGACATTTGCGACAGGTACGACATGGTCGACTCGCCGGCATAGTTCTGCCAGTTGGTGTTGGTGACGAAGGACACCGCTGTGTTCCACGAAAGCGCTGGCGAAACCGCACCAAGTCCCTGTGGGTTGAGTGGGAGGGAACCTTGGAGCCGGATGAGGAGATAAGTGACCAATATGGCCACGCCCGAGAAGACGACCAACGCTCCTGCATAGCGCTGCCAGGTCTGCTCTGCCTCTGGGTCGAGGCCCAGAAGTCGATACACAGGCCGTTCGATCCAGGCGAGGTAGGTCACCCTTCCCTCATAGACCGCCGCCACGTACGACCCTAGATAGCGCCAGCAGATCGCAAGGAGCACGATGAGGAGGAGGATCGTCCAGAAGAACCCCATTCAGAACCACTCGGGCTTGAACAGCGCCGCTCCCAGATAGACGAATATCGCCACCGACACCACGAGGAGCAGTCCTTGGACGACGGTCACGCCCGGTCCAGGGCCCAGATCAACCCGAGCATCGCTGTCACGAACACGACGACCCCGACTACGGCTAGGAAGTCAGCCACCCCGCCATCTTGCGGGCGCCGCCGTAAACAAGGTGTGAACCGGTGTCCGGCGACCGTAAAAGAAGTGTGAAAGGCAACATGGATCGCCGGCGGGCGAGGACGTGGCGCAGCCGTACAAAGGCAAGCTCGTGTGCGCGGTGAAGCTGTCGAGCCAGTCCGCCGATTCAGTCCGGCGACAAGGAGTAGCCGATCCCGGGAGCGGTGCGCAGCAGACGACCCTCCGGGTCGTCGAGCTTGCGCCGGAGCCGGGAGACATAGACCCGCAGGGATTCGGCCTCGCTTCCGTATTCGCCGCCCCACACAGCTCCCAAGATCATCTGCCGTGTGCACACCTTGCCGGCGTGGCGCGCCAGAAAGGCCAGCAGATCGAACTCTTTGGCCGTGAGGTGGAGAGGTTGGCCATCAAAGCGCGCGCCGTGATGCGCGAGGTCGAGGTCCAGCCTTCCTGCGACCAAGCGGCCTTCCTCCACGTCGTGGGTGACATGGCCTCGCACCGCGGCGCGAATGCGCGCTTCCAGCTCGGCCATACCGAAAGGCTTCGTGACATAGTCGTTCGCACCACCGTCGAGGGCCGCCACTTTCCTGTCCTCGAGGCCGATAGCAGAGAGCACGATGATCGGGACCTCGGACCACTGGCGGATCCGGCGACACACCTCGAGTCCGTCCAGATCGGGGAGACCAAGATCGAGGACCACCACCTCGGGGCTATCGAACGCCACCTTGGAAAGCCCATCTTCGGCGTTGGCGGCCGCCACCACACTGTGGCCTCTTGCCGACAACCCCACCTGCAGGGCACGCAACAAGGCCCGGTCGTCGTCCACGACGAGCACCCGGGCCATTTCTCAGCCCACCTTTGCTGCTGGGAGGGTAAAGGTGAAGCGGGCGCCACCATCGGGCGCGTCGCCGACCCACACCTGCTGACCGTGTGCTTCCAGAAACGCCTTCGTGATAGCGAGCCCGAGACCCCCTCGACCGCCGGCTTCGCGCCTGTTGAACATCTCGAAGACGGCCTCCCGCTCGTCGGGAGGAATTCCCGGTCCGAGGTCAGCCACCGTGACCTCGACCAGTCCTCCGGCTCCCTGAGCCGAAACCGTGACCGGCGTGTCGGGTGGTGAGTAGCGCGCTGCGTTGTCCATGAGGTTTGCCAGCACCTGACAGATGAGGACGTGGTCCACGTCCACCAGCGGCAGGTCTGCCGGCGCTCGCCACTTGATCCGTTCGGCCCCGCCTGCCGGTCCGAGGGCGAGCAGCGCTTCATCCACAAGGGCCCCGATCGAGGTCGGGGCACGACGAAGTTCCAAGGCACCCGACTGGATCCGGGTCATATCGAGGAGATTCGCCACCAGTCGATCGAGGCGGTCCGCCTGAAGATCGATCAAGCCGAGGAGCTCGCGTGCACCTTCCTGCTCGACCTCCGCTTCGGGATCGAGCAGGGTCGAGGTCGACACCTTGATGGTCGCTAGTGGCGTCCGAAGATCGTGAGACACCGCCCCGACGAGCGACCTTCGCAGGCGATCGACCTCCTCGAGGAGCTGGGCTCGTACGGCCTGCTCCTGTAGCTGGACTCGCTCCAAAGTCAGGGCCAGATGGTTGGCGAAGGCCCTGAGCAGCTCGTTGGCGCCTCTTGTGACTGGCAGACCGCGCAGGGCCAAGAGCCCGATGGCCTTTCCCGAGGCAGCCAGCGCAACCGCTTGGACGGCGCCTCGACCGACCACGGCGCTGCCCACGCTCACCGGAACGCCTGTAGCGAACGAGAGTTGGCGGAATTCCGACTCCGAAAGGGGGGTCCCAGCCGACGCCACGAGCTCCAGATTGTCTCCCACCGGCAGGAGCAGAGCCGCTCCGTCCAGGTCGAAAGCTGCAACGACAGTGGTGACGATCGTCTCCAGCAACTCTGGCGCTGACGACTCGCGGACGAGCAACTCAGACAGGTCGAACAGACGCCTCACCTCGACCGCCCGCAACTGGGCCTCCGCCCGGGTGGCGTTCAGGCGAGCGACGACCTGTGCCGTCACCACCATCACCACTGCGTAGACGCCCAGAGCGGTCCAGTTCTGGGCTGCGCCCACCGTCATTGTGTAGTAGGGCGGGATGAACACGAAGTCGTAGACCAAGAACCCCGCAGTGGTGGCTACGATCCCGGCGACGAAGCCCCCGAGAGCCACCCCCACCACGACCGGCACGACCAGGACGAGGGCCGTTGTCGCCACGCTCAGATGGCTGCGAAGCGGGAGCATCGCCCCGCTCAAGGCCATCACGAGCGCCAGGGCCAGCGCCGCGCCGGGAACCGCCCGATTGGGAGACACAGCGCCTCGGGACGGACGCGTGGCGAGTGCCTCCTTGACGGTCACGCGCACCATCATTGCCCCCTTTCTGGGCCGCGAACAGGCAGAGCCGTTGCACGAGGAGCCTCCGAGTGACGGCTCTGCGATTACCCGTCCACCTCCGGCTGGGGGAGCCGACGATCGGCCTCGTCTTCGTCTTCGTTCGACTGGATCTGGTGGCGCGGTGGCCGCAGAGAGAACAACAGGGTGTAGAGGAAAGCGTTGGCCACTTGTAGTCCGGCTGCCAGCTCGAAGGGCGCCGCCAGGCTGACTTCGTCGAACAGGTAACCGGCCATCACCTGGCCGCCGGCCATCGTCGCTTGAGCGGGCAACGTGGAGATGGCGGCGACGCTGGCACGCTCCTTGGGATGGGCCATGTCCTGCGTGAACGACTGCCGCAGAGGCAAGCCGACCCGTTGGAGCATCATCCGGACCATGTAGACGGTTCCGGCAACCCAGAACGCCGGGGCCAGCACCATGGGCACGAGCAGCACGCCTCCGGTGGCGCGCACGGCGGCAATGGCGCGGACCGTGCCCAGGCGGCGGGCGACGCGGGCGGCGACAAGAGTCGAGGCCAGCGACCCCAGGTTGACGATGGCGAACAGCACGCCGATCGTGCCGGGGGTTGCCCCGTAGCGGCGGTACAACCAGTAGCTCACGAAGGGTCCGAACAGGCCTACGGCCGCCCCGTTGGTCGAGTTGGTCACCCAGAAGCGCCATAGCGCCGGCCAGGAGCGCCGGGGCCACCGGAAACGCGAACGGGGTTCGCTGGCTCGGGCGGTCACGCCGGGCGCCTCTCGTAGAAGCAGGGCGAGCAGCCCTGCGACGAGGGCCAGGGCAGCGGCTAGCAGGTACGCAGGCCGATAGGCGGCCGTCGCCTCGGCGGCAGTCATGTGGGGCGTGGTGTGGACGATCTCGGCGAGAAGTCCTCCCATGAAAGCCCCGAGGACCGAGGCGAAAGCGATCCGGCTGAAGGCTGCCGCCCGTTGGTTGGGCGTCACGGAGTCGGCGACCAATGCCGACTCCGCCGGCTGGTAGGGACCGACGTTGCCGGCGCCGGCACCCGAGCCCCGACCGAACGAGCCGACAGCGGCGGCAGCGAAGAGCAGGGCGGTGACCCGGATCTCGGCGTAGACGACACCAGCGCCGGCAGCAACCAGGGGCAAAACGACGAGGAAAGGCTTGCGCCCCCAGCGGTCGGCGAGCAGGCCGATGGTAGTGCTCACCAGGGCCGATGCCACCGTCACCCCGACGAAGAGCGCGCCGATCTCGATGGCGGGGAAGCCGATGGCAGCGAGGTAGAGGGCAGTCACGATCGATGTGATCGCCCGGGCGACGCTCATCCCCACGCGGGCAGCGAGAACAACCCGGAGGTTGCGGTCTACCCAGTGGGGCAGGAGCGCCGACCAGATCCCTCGCATAGGTACCCGTTGTACCCTCCCGGCGGCCGAGTGCGGTCAGGCGATGCCGCATGCGGGCGGTCGGGACCCGCCGTAGCAACCGACGGGGACGCCACTCCCGAGGCATGCTGCCGATAGGTTCTGAGGACCGGTACGACGAAGGGAGCCGACATGACACAACGCGCCGTGGAGATCGAGACCGCAGATGGGATCTGCCCCGCCTCGCTCAACGTTCCTGCCGGAGAGGGACCCTGGCCTGCGGTGATCATGTTCCCCGACGCTGGGGGCATGCGCGACACCATGCGGAAGATGGGCGAGCGGCTCTCAGGGCTTGGCTACGTGGTCCTGGTGCCCGACTTCTACTACCGCAACGGCCCCTACGAGCCGGTCGACATGAGGACCGCGTTCTCGAACAAGGAGTCGGCGGAGAAGATCATGGGCATGATGCAGGCCTACACCGCCGACAAGGCGGTGAGCGATGCCGCCGCCTTCGTTCGCTACCTCGACTCGCTCCCCGAGAAGAAGCCCGGCGGGGTCGGCACCACCGGCTACTGCATGGGTGGCCGGTTGTCGCTCATCACTGCTGCAAATCTTGGCGACAAGGTTGCGGCGTCGGCGTCCTTCCACGGCGGGGGCATCGCCAAGGCGGACGATCCGAACAGCCCCCACCACAACGCTGGAGCCATCAAGGCCGCCCTCTACGTCGCCGGTGCCGTCGAGGACCAGTCGTTCTCCGACGAAGACAAAGAGCTCCTCGAGAAGTCCCTGACCGATGCCGGCGTGACCCACACGATCGAGACATACCCGGCCCACCACGGCTTCGCCGTCGCGGACAACCCCAGCTACGACGAGACCGCCGCCGAGCGCCACTGGGAAGCCATGGAGCAGTTCTTCGGTTCCGTCTTCGGGTAGCGGCGGCCGGATGGTCCGCCGGCGCTACCGGGTACAGGTGCTGAACGCTTCTTGCAGGCGCCAGAAGCGTGAGCGGCGCTCGTCCCGTCGGGTTTTTCGTTCAGAGGACACCGAGTTGGCGCTCGAGCGCTTCGACACGTCGACGCAGCTCCTCCACGTCCGCCTCGAGCGACCGGGCGTGCTCGAGCTGGCGGCGGGCTCGCGACGAGCGCAGCGCCTGCTCGATCACCGCTTCGAGGCGCACGATCCGCTGCGGCCCGTTCGGTCCGGGCACCATGTGCGACTCGATCTTCCCCGACCGGTACCACGACCTCAGGGTCGAGCGGGAGATGCCTGCCGCCCGCACTGCGTCGTCGAGGATCACCCAGCCGTCGTCGACCGGCCAGTCGCCCAGCTGGGCGAGCAGGCGGTCCCACTGGTCAGGCTCTGTCACGGTCACCAAGCCTATCAATTGTCATGGTCTTGACAGGGTCAATACCATCGTGGCATGTTCGAACGGTTCACCGACAGGGCTCGACGGGTGCTCGTGCTGGCAGAGGAGGAGGCCCGGGCTGCCAGGCACTCGGCCATCCGCCCTGAGCACCTGCTTGTCGGACTGATCCACGAGGGCGACGGCGTCGCCGCCAAGGTGCTCGAGCAAAACGGCGTGGGACTCCAAGCGGTGCGCGACTACGTCGAGGCCTCCCTCGCGCCCGAGAAGCTGAGCGAGGCCCTGGCCAAGCCCCCGTTCAGCCCAGCGGCGAAGAAGATCCTCGAGTTCTCTGTGCGCGAGGCGCTCGCCCACGGCCACAACTACATGGGGACCGAGCACATCCTCCTGGGCCTGGTGTGCCAGGCCGACGGCGGGGACCCGTGGTTGGCCGAGGCCACTGGCCGAGACCCGGCGCTCCTGCGGGGCTCGATCGAGCAAGTGCTGGAGAGCTGGAAGCTCGGGGGGTCCCGATCGCCCGCGCTCGAGGCGGCGATGGGTCGGGCCCGGGGCTGGGCCGGCCGGGGACTGATGACGACGGGGCACGTACTGGTGTCACTTTTCGACGCCGATCGCTCCATGGCGGGTATCGCCCTCAGGCAACTGGGCGTCACCAAAGAAGCGATCGAGATGGAGCTTGCCAATCTCGACGTCGACGACACGGCCGACGCCCCACGCAAGCCCGAACCGGTCGAGATCAGGATCGGCCAGAACAAGACGATCCGGGTCGAGGATCCAGCTGTCGCCTCCGCTCTGGGAGGGTTGAGCGCACCGGAGATCGAAGCGCTGCTCCACGACGCCTTGGGGCGACGGCGGCGCAGGGGAGGCCGCCGCCCCTGACCCTGCCCCGCCTGGCCGGTAGTGGGCCATTCATGACTTGGAACCGTCGGGCAGCTACGACTTCCACAACACCGTTGGAGCGCTTCCGTCACCTTCCATCTTCATCAACGCGTTCACCGACGTGAAGGTGTTGCCTGTGTTGGTGTCGACGTAGATTTCGCCGTTCGGTCCAACGGCAACGCCGTCGCCTCCGATGAACGTGTTCGACATCCTGGACCCTGCCATGGGACCGAGCAATGGGCCGAAGTCACCGGGGATAGGGGTGATGGTGCCCGACGGTTCGAAGATGGAAAGACCATTTCTGGCCGACAGGACGACATCGCCGTCCGGCGAAGCAGCCATCGAACCCCACTCTCCGTCCCCCCTGAAGTTCTCGAGGAACAGCAAACTGCCGGCAGCCGAGTACTCGTAGAGCCCAAATCCTCCGCCGCCGGCAACGAGCAGGTCTCCCTTCCCGTCGAAGGCGAGCCGGATGGCTGGCGAGAAGTCCTGTTGGATGGCCGGGTTGGCGTAAACCCCCTGCCACCCCGGCGGAGGCGGTGTGTTTTCAGGTTCACCCACAACCCATTGAAGGTCGCCGTTCCCGGTCAACTGATAAACGGCAGCCGCCCCAATGTAGAGGGCACCGTCGGGTCCGATGGCAAGTCCAGCGGGCTGCTGCTTGCCGAAGGATGCCGCTAGTGCCGGCACCGGGGCGGTGCCGAGAGTTGCCGACCCACCACCGGCGATGGTCTCGATAATGCCGTCAGGTTGCACTTCGCGTACTCGACCGTTGCCTGAGTCGGAGAAGTACAGCGCACCGCTCTTCGCCACCACGACCGCAGACTCGGTCTCGAGATTGATCTCCGCGTCGGTCGCCGGCCCACCATCGCCGGAGAAACCCCGTTCCCCGTTTCCCGCCACGACCTGGAACCCACCCGAAGGGAGTTGCTCAAGGATCTCATCGCGCCCGGTGTCGACAAGAAAGAGCGTCCCGTTAGGAGCGACGGCGAGACCGTAGGGGTGCTCAGGGGCCGCCGCTGGACTGACTGGAACCGAAGGGCTGTGTGTGGCGGCGGCGGGCTTGACGGCGTGAGTGGGCGAGCGTGTCGGGACAGCCGGAGTGTTGCGAGTCGCCAGGTAGCTGCCGGTGGCAGCGGTGACCAGGAGAAGAACGACCCCGAAGCAGACCAAGCGGCGGCGGCGACGCCGACGCTTTGCTTCTTTGAAGAGAGCCTCGACGTCGGGTTGGTGATCGAGCGCTGGCCGTTCAAGGAGTACACGATGGATCGACTTCGATTCGCTCATTGCAGCCCTGTGATCATCTCGATGACCTCCTCGCGCCGAAATCCATGGTGGCGAGCAAAGGTGACGAGCTCACGAACGCGGCTCAGCACGACACTCTTCGCGGGCGTGCCGGTAACCGTGATCCCTCGACCCCGAGTGAACTCCAGCAAGCCCTCGTCACGGAGGATGTGCATGGCCCGTAGCACGGTGTTCTTGTTCACCCCCAGCACGGCTCCGATGTCCTTGGCCAGGGGGAGTCGCTCGCCTGGCCAGGCCTCACCTTCGGCAATCGCCCGGCGGATTTCGGCAGCCACCTGGTCGTGGAGGAGGACAGGATCGTTTCGGTCGATCTTGACGTCCAGCATGGTCCTAGCCACAGTAGGCCCATTTTTCATTGTTGGCAAGCGGCAACTGACCCACCTGTCGCTGGCGCACGAGTCCAGCACGGCGCCCGACGCCGACGAACGCGCAGCGACGCGGGGACAGATCGACAAGTGCCTCAAGACTGGTTCCGTGCCGGAGCGCAAGGCGCTCTTCCAGGCCCTTGTCCACGAGATCCGTGTCGAGCGCTGCGACCGTGTCGTACCGTGGTTCCGCGTGCCAGGTGGCGCGGACCCGAAGGTTCACGCCCTGGCGCGAGGGGGCGGCGCCCTCGGCGGGACTCGAACCCGCGCACCCGGCTCCGGAGGCCGGTGCTCTATCCGCTGAGCTACGAGGGCAGTCGGCACCTTCTCATGCTGCGCCGGGCGCATCCCGCCCCACGAAGCTGGTGCAAGGTCGGCTCCCGCCACGGTGCACAGGTCCGGGGTGAGAGGACGACACTGCATGGTACCGCCCCCCTCGTGGTGGCGACCGGGGCACCCCGCGGCGCAGGTCCGGCCGCCCAGTACCCTCTCCTCCATGTCGGGCGAGAAGATCCCCGCCGGGGCGCCTGACGAGGGACCTCTGGAACGGCGGCTGCTCCCGATCACGGCCGCCGTCGACGCCAGGGGCCGCCTGTCGCTGGGCGACGTGGACGTCGTCGAGCTGGCCGAGCGCTTCGGCACGCCCCTTTTCGTCTACGACGAGGAGCACCTGCGCCAGCGTTGCCGCCAGGCCGTCGCCGCCTGGGGTGACGGCGTGGCCTATGCCACCAAGGCTTTCCTGTGCCGGGCCATGGCCGCCCTGGCCCACCAAGAGGGCATGTGCCGGGACGTCGCCACCGGCGGTGAGCTGGCCGTGGCGCTGTCAGCCGGCGTCCCGGCGCAGCGCCTGGTGATGCACGGCAACAACAAGAGCGACCAGGAGCTCGAGGCCGCCGCCGCCGCCGGGGTGGGGCGCTTGGTGGTGGACTCCTTCGACGAGATCGACCGTCTGCGCCGACTCGGCGCCCCACGATCCGGGGCGGGAGGCGGCCCCCTCCGCCTCCCGGTGCTGGTGAGGGTGACGCCCGGCGTCGAGGCCCACACCCATGAGTTCGTCCGCACCGGGCAGGACGACACCAAGTTCGGCTTCTCCCTCGCCTCGGGAGCTGCTGCCCGGGCGGTCGAAGAGCTCGGGGCCCTTGCCGGCGTGGAGCTGGTCGGTGTGCACGCCCACATCGGCAGCCAGGTGTTCAGGGCCGAGTCCTTCGCCGAGGAGGCCCGCATCCTCGGCCGCTTCGCCGCCGGACTCGGTCTCTCGGAGCTGAACGTGGGTGGCGGGCTCGGCGTCGCCTACGTGGCGGGCGAGTCGGCACCCACCATCGAGCAATGGGCCCAGGCTGTGCGCGACGCCTGTCGCCAAGCCGGGTTGCCCGAGGAGACCCGGATCACCGCCGAGCCGGGGCGGGCCATCGTGGCCGCCGCCGCCGTGACGTTGTACCGGGTGGGCACCGTCAAGGAACTGCCGGGCCTGCGAACCTACGTCTCGGTCGACGGGGGCATGAGCGACAACCCCCGCCCGGTGCTCTACGGCAGCGGCTACGAAGCCTTTCTCCCCCGGGCCACCGATGCACCCAGGCCGCGGGCAGTGCGGGTGGTGGGCAAGCACTGCGAGTCGGGGGACGTGGTGGTGGCCGACGCCCGGCTCCCCGCCGATCTCGAGGTCGGCGACGTCCTGGCGACACCGGTCACGGGTGCCTACGGCTATTCGATGGCGTCCAACTACAACAAGGTGCCGCGCCCGGCGGTGGTGTTCGTGGCCGATGGAGAGGCCCGCCTCGTGGTCCGCCGAGAGACGGTGGAAGACCTCCTCCGCCTCGACTGTTGAGCTTCGGGCCGGGGCCCTGGGGGATCGGGCGCTAGCCTCGACCGATGGCGAAGAGGCCGTCGCGACAGGACCGGGGCAGCGCCGCCGACGACCAGGCGCCGCCGGCCGGCGTTCTCGGAGCGGACGACCCGGTGCGCTTGGCCGTCCTCGGGTGCGGCAACGTCGGAACCGCCCTGGTCTCGCTTCTCAATGAGGACGCCGAGGGCATCGAGGCTCGCTCGGGTGTGCGCCTGGTGCTCGCCGGAGTGGCGGTGGGCGATCCCGCCAAGCCCCGCCCCGCCGTCCCTGCCGGCCTGCTCACCGGTGACGCCAAGGCCCTGGTGGAGGACCCCGGCGTGGACGTCGTGGTGGAGCTGATCGGCGGCCTGGAGCCGGCCGGGAGCTTGATCCGCTCGGCCCTCGCTGCAGGCAAGCCGGTGGTGAGCGCCAACAAGGAGCTGTTGGCCGCCGAGGGGGCGGCGCTCAGCGCCCTGGCGGCCGACGCCGGAGTCGACCTCCTCTACGAGGCGGCGGTGGCAGGCGCCATCCCCATCATCCGCCCCCTCCGCCAGTCCCTGGCCGGGGAGGCCGTGCACCGCGTGATGGGCATCGTCAACGGCACCACCAATTTCATCTTGTCGCGCATGTCCGAGGCGGGGCTGGCCTACGACGAGGCGCTGGCCGAGGCCCAGCGCCTCGGTTACGCCGAGCGCGACCCCACCGCCGACGTGGACGGGCACGACGCCGCTGCCAAGGCGGCCATTCTCGCCTCGATCGCCTTCCGCTGCGACGTCCGTACCGACGACGTCCCTCGCCAGGGCATCTCCGCCGTCTCCCCCGTGGACATCGCCTTCGCCGCCCAGCTCGGTTACGTGGTCAAGCTGCTGGCGGTGGCCGAGCGCATCGACGGGCGTGCTGCACCTGGCACCCCGTCGCGCCCGGAGATATCCGTGCGGGTGCACCCGACCATGCTGCCCGCCACCCATCCGCTTGCCGCCGTGCGCGGTGCCTTCAACGCCGTGTTCGTGGAGGGCACCAGCGCCGGCGAGCTCATGCTCTATGGGCGGGGAGCGGGAGGCTTGCCCACGGCCTCAGCGGTGCTCGGTGACCTGGTGGACGCCGCCCACCACCTGCGTGTGGGGGCACCGGCTCTGGCGCTGCCCCGGGCCCGAGCCCACATGCACCCCGCCGACGACCTGCGCTGCGCCTGGTACCTGAACATCGACGTGGTGGACCGTCCCGGCGTGCTGGCCGCTGTGGCCGGTGTGTTCGGGGACCACGCTGTGTCCATCCGATCCATGGAGCAGCTGGGCATGGGAGACGAGGCGAGACTGGTGTTCCTCACCCACGTCGCCCGCCAGGGGGACGTGATGGCCACCATCGAGGGGTTGCGCCGGCTGGAGGTGGTCGAGCACGTGGGCGGCGTGGTGCGCGTGCTGGGTGACGAGGAGGACCGGCGGTGAGGCAGCCTTGGCCGGGGGTCATCGAGAGCTACCGGGAGATGCTGCCCATTTCGGCCGGCACGCCGGTGGTCACCCTGCTCGAGGGGGGCACGCCGCTCCTCGAGGCTCCGAGGCTCTCGGCACGCACAGGGGCCCGCGTGCTGCTCAAGCTCGAGGGCATGAACCCTACCGGGTCCTTCAAGGACCGCGGCATGACGCTCGCCATCACCAAGGCTCTGGAGGAGGGGGCCAAGGCGGTTCTGTGCGCGTCGACGGGCAACACCTCCGCGTCTGCTGCCGCCTACGCCACACGCGCTGGGCTGACGTGTGCCGTGCTCATCCCCGAGGGCCACATCGCGCTGGGCAAGCTGGCGCAGGCCCTGGTGCACGGGGCCAAGGTCCTCCAGGTGCGTGGCAACTTCGACGAGGCCCTCTCCATCGTGCGCCAACTCGGTGACCGCGAGCCGGTCACCGTGGTCAACTCGGTCAACCCCTACCGCATCGAAGGCCAGAAGACGGGAGCCTTCGAGATCGTGGACGTGCTCGGCGATGCTCCCGACGTGCATTGCATCCCGGTGGGCAACGCCGGCAACATCACCGCCTACTGGCGTGGGTACTGCGAGTACCGCCAGGCGGGTCGGTCGACGAAGCTGCCGCGTATGTGCGGTTTTCAAGCAGCCGGTGCCGCTCCCATCGTCGAGGGCCATCGCGTCGAGCATCCCGACACGGTGGCCACGGCCATCCGCATCGGCAACCCTGCATCCTGGTACGGCGCCACGGCGGCGGCCAGCGAGTCGGGCGGTTGCATCGCCGCCGTCACCGACGAGGAGATCCTGGCTGCCTACCGCCTGCTCGCCACCGAGGAGTCGGTGTTCTGTGAAGCGGCCTCGGCGGCGGCGGTGGCGGGGTTGCTCAAGCTGGGCGTGCCCGAAGGCTCCACGGTGGTCTGCGTCCTCACCGGCCACGGGCTCAAGGATCCCGACCTCGCCATCAGCCAGATCTCGGTTCCCGAGGCAGTGGGAGCCGACTACCGGGCCGTGGCCGACGCTCTCGGGCTCTGAAGCCGGGCTCTAAAGCAGGGGTTTGAAGCAGGCAGCCCGCCCCGCCCGTCCCGAGAGAAGGGACAGGGAATAGGTGGCCGGGCGGCGGTGTTGTTGGCGATGTCCGCCGGCATCCGGTACCATGTGAGCTACCGCCGCCACCCCAGCATCCTCCGGAGCGCGGTTCACGACCCGACGGTGGCTCCCCCGGGAGTCGGTGATGGGGAAGCGGTGGAACCGGTCCATGGCGGTACCGGCGCCTGCCCTTATTCCAGTGCCGTCTGGAGCGGGCACCCCGACCCCCCGAGGTCGGGCCCTCCAGGTTGGCACCAGTCAGCGAGGTGGCATTCCATGGCTGCAGAGCAACAGCTCGTGTGGTCGGTACTGGATCGCAAAGAACGCGAAGAGCTGCGCGCCATCGCCCAGGCCATGGCGCTCGAGACCAACTCGCGCACGAAGAAGGCCGACATCATCGACCAGATCCTGCACGCCGCCGGCGTGGATGCCGGTGCCAACGGCGGCGGCCAGACCCGCCCCCGGGCTCGCCGGGGTGCCGCCGCTACGGCCGACAGCGCCCAGCCGAGCGAGCCGGGCACAGGGAACGGCGAGCGGCCGGACCCGCCCTCCGACTCTGCCGCCACCGCTAGCTCCCAGGCGCCCAGCGCCAGCGAGCCCAGCGCCAGCGAGCCCAGCTCCAATGGCCAGGGCGACACCGGAGGCCAGGTTTCCACTGTCGCCGCTCCCGCAGGTGAGCGCGGCCACGGCCCCGGCCCACAGCGCACCCAGAACCGTCCCGGCGGCAGCAACGAGCCCGGCAATCGTCGCAACCGGCGCCGTCGCGGCCGTGACCGTGGCGGCGAGCGCGAGCTGCAGGGCGGCGGCCAGGAGGCCCAGTACTCCGGCGAGCTGATCGCCGTACGCGGCCTGCTCGACCTGCGCGACGAGGGCTACGGGTTCCTGCGTGCCGACGGGTATCTCCCTAGCTCCCGCGACGTGTACGTGTCCATCAGCCAGGCCCGGCGCTTCGCCCTGCGCAAGGGCGACTACGTGGAAGGTGCCTGCCGTCCGGCGGCCTCCAACGAGAAGTTCCCCGCCCTCATCCGTATCGACTCGGTGTGCGGGCTCGATCCCGAGGAGGCTCGCAACCGGCCTCGCTTCGAGGACCTGACCCCGCTTTTCCCCGACGAGAAGCTGAGGCTCGAGATGGCAGGCGCTGCCGAGGCCACCACGCGCATCATCGATCTCCTCTCTCCCATCGGCAAGGGCCAGCGGGGGATGATCGTGTCCCCTCCCAAGGCGGGCAAGACGACGATCTTGAAGCAGATCGCCCACTCGATCGAGGCCAACAACCCCGAGGTGCACCTCATCGTGCTCCTGGTGGACGAGCGCCCCGAAGAGGTGACCGACATGCGCCGGTCGGTGAAGGGCGAGGTCGTCGCCTCCACCTTCGACCGGCCCTCCGACGAGCACACGGCCATCTCGGAGCTCACCATCGAGCGGGCCAAGCGGCTGGTGGAGCTGGCCAAGGACGTGGTGATCGTCCTCGACGGGATCACCCGCTTGTCGCGCGCCTACAACCTGGCGCAGCCGGCCAGCGGACGGATCATGTCCGGTGGTGTGGATTCCGGTGCGCTGTACCCCCCCAAGAGGTTCTTCGGGGCAGCCCGCAACATCGAGGAGGGCGGCTCGCTCACCATCTTGGCGACGGCCCTGGTGGAGACCGGTTCCAAGATGGACGAGGTCATCTTCGAGGAGTTCAAGGGCACGGGCAACATGGAGCTGCGCCTCGACCGCCGGCTGGCCGAGCGCCGGCTGTATCCGGCCATCGACGTGAATGCCAGTTCCACTCGGCACGAAGAGCTCCTGTTCGAGCGGGGCCAGTTGCAGCAGGTGTGGAAGCTGCGCCGGGTCCTCAACGCCCTGGCCGCCGACGGCAGCGCCGCCCCCGGCCTCGAGCTGCTCATCGACAAGATCCGGACCACCAAGTCCAACGACGAGTTCCTGGCCGAGATCGCCAAGGGCCCAGCCGTATGAAACGAGGCCTTGCCCGAGTCCCGGGTGAGGCTCCCAGGAGGCAGACATGAAGAGCGACATCCATCCCGTCTACGTCGAAGCCACCGTGCGCTGCAGTTGTGGCAACACGTTCACCACTCGCTCCACCAAGGCCGACCTGCACGTCGAGCTGTGCAACGAGTGCCACCCGTTCTTCACGGGCAAGCAGAAGCTGGTGGACTCCGGTGGACGCGTCGAGCGGTTCCAGCGCCGCTACGGCCAGCGCGGCCAGCGCTCGCGCCCCAAAGGCGCCTGACCCCACCCAGCTGCTGCGGCCGGTGAGCTGCTGCGGCCGAATGGGGTGCTGCGGCCGAATGGGGTGCTGCGGCCGGTTTGGGTCCGGTGGGCTCCGGCCGGTGGGTACGGTGACCACGTGGACGCCGAGCGCCTGAAGGCCTGGGAGGACGAGCAGCAGAGGATCCTGGAGCAGCTCGCCGACCCCGGGGTTCTCTCGGACCAGGCTCGCCTGCGCCAGGCCTCGCGCCGGCACAAGGAGCTGGTGGGTCTCATCGACGCCGCTCACCGGGTTCGCAGCGCCGAGGACGACCTGTCTGCGGCCCGAGTGATGCTCTCGGAGGCGCGCGCCGCCGACCGGGAGCTGGCCCGTGTGGAGCTCGAACGGGCCGAAGAAGACCTCGAGGCGGCCGAGGAGGACATGCGCCGCCTGCTGCTCCCCAAGGACCCCGACGACGGGCGTGACGTCATCGTGGAGATCCGTGGTGCCGAAGGGGGGGAGGAGGCGAACCTCTTCGCCCGTGACCTCTTCGAGATGTACCGGCGCTACGCCGAGCAACGAGGCTGGCGCCTGGAGGTGCTGTCGTCGGACCCCTCCGAACGCGAAGGGCTCAACGAGACCACTTTCGTGCTCAAGGGTCCGGACGCCTGGCAGCGGATGAAACACGAAGGGGGGACCCACCGGGTCCAGCGCGTGCCCGTCACCGAGTCCCAGGGGCGCATCCACACCTCGGCGGCCACCGTGACCGTCCTGCCTGAGGCCGACGAGGTCGAGGTGAGCATCGACCCGGCCGACCTGCGCGTCGACGTGTTCCGCTCGACCGGGCCGGGCGGTCAGTCGGTCAATACCACCGACTCGGCCGTGCGGGTCACGCACCTGCCCACCGGGATCGTGGTGTCGATGCAGGACGAGAAGAGCCAGATCCAGAACCGGGCCCGGGCCATGCAGGTGCTGCGGGCCCGCTTGCGCAAGCTGGAGGAGGACCGCCAGGCGGCCGCCCAGTCCGAGCTCCGTCGGAGCCAGGTGGGCGGGGGCAGCCGCTCCGAAAAAGTGCGCACCTACAACTTCAAGGAGAACCGGGTCACCGACCACCGCATCAAGCTCACCTTGCACAAGCTCGACCGCGTGCTGGCCGGAGAACTCGACGAGCTCGCCGACGCCCTGCTGCTCGACGAGCGGGAGCGCCAGATCCGTGCCGCCTCCGGGACCACGGAGACCTCGGCTGCCGCCGCCGGTTGAGCCGGTGGTGGCCGAGTCGCCGACCGAGCCGCCGGCCGAGCCGCCGGCTGAGTCGCCGGCTGAGTCGCCGGCTGAGTCGCCGGCCGCCACCGCCCGTCAGCTCGTGGCCGAGATCGCCTCGGTGCTCGACGAGACCGAGGCGCGCTCGATCGTGGCGGAGGCGTTGGGCGTCGTGCCCGCCCGCCGGGCGTTGCGGTTGGCCGAAGGGGCCGACG
>JBJKRZ010000386.1:0-3933 GCA_046704365.1 Acidimicrobiales bacterium
CCCTGAGGGGGGGCCCCGTCAACCCACGAGAAGAAGCCCGGGCGCACGCCCAAGGCGCTCTGACGGTCCCCGTGGAAGGCGGCTTCGAAGGCGCGCGCCATCCCGATCCCGTTCTCGTGCTGGGGGAACCCGTCGTAGCGCTCGGCGCCGGGGAAGGGCCGACCCGCCATGAGGTAGTACTCGTCGGCGGCGTACACCAGGCGCCGGCCCAGGAGCTCGAGGGCGATGTCCTGCCACTGCTCCACCAGCTCGAGCACGGCGGCGGCCTCGTCTGGCGTGTGAGGGCGCATGGCCGGCTCGGCGGAGAACCGGCTCAGCCCGAGCGGGACGCAGGCCACCGTGGCCAACTCGGCGTACTCGTCGAGGATGCCGGCCAGGGTGGCCTCCAGGGCGGGGCCGTCGTTCACCCCCGGGCACACCACCACCTGCCCGTGCACCTCGATGCCGGCGTCGAGCAGCGCCCGCAGCCAGCGCAGGCTGGTGGCGCCGCGCTCGTTGTGCAGCAGGCGGGCCCGCAGGTGCGGATCGGTGCTGTGGATGGACACGAACAGCGGTGACAGGCGCTCGCTCACGACACGCTCGAGGTCCATCTCGGTGAAGCGGGTGAGGGTGGTGAAGTTGCCGTACAGGAAGGACAGCCGGTAGTCGTCGTCCTTCAGGTACAGGCTGCGCCGCATGCCTTTGGGAAGCTGGTAGATGAAGCAGAACTCGCAGTGGTTGTCGCAGGTGCGCACCCGGTCGAAGATGGCCGAGGACACCTCGGCGCCCAGCACCTCCCCCGCCCCCTTGTCCACCACCACCTCGAGCTCGTGGTGCCCCCGGCGCAGGGTCAGCTCGGGGTCGGGCTCGTCGACGAGCAGGCGGTACTCGATGACGTCGCGCGGCACCCGCCCTCCGATGGACAGGATCTCGTCGCCCACCTGCAGCCCGGCCCGGGCGGCGGCGGAGGCGGCGACCACGGAGACCACCCGGGGCGCCGACATGACATCCAGGCTACCTGGCCCGTCTCCCGCCACGACCTCGCCGGGCGCCGTCGGGCGCCGTCCGGCGCCGGGGAGCGGTGCCCGGCCGGCGCCCCGGTTAGCCTGAAGGGCGTGCCAGTCGAGCGGGTGCTCTTGGCCTCCCCCCGGGGCTTCTGCGCCGGCGTCGAGAAGGCCATCAAGGCGTTGGCGTGGATGGTGCGCGTCTTCGAGCCGCCCGTGTACTGCTACCACGAGATCGTCCACAACCGGCACGTGGTCGAGCAGTTCCGGGCCCAGGGCGTGGTCTTCGTCGACGACGTCCACGAAGTGCCGGCCGGTGCCCCCCTCATGCTCTCGGCGCACGGCTCCGCGCCCGAGGTCGTCGACGCCGCCCGCCAGCGCGGCGGGGTGGTGGTCGACGCCGTGTGCCCGCTCGTGACCAAGGTGCACCACGAGCTGCGCGTGCGGGCCCGCAAGGGGTTCACCGTGCTCTACGTGGGTCACCAGGGCCACGAGGAGGCAGTGGGCACCATGGCGGTGGCGCCCGAGGCCGTTCACCTGGTGCAGTCGGAGGCCGAGGTCGACGACCTGGCCGGCTTGCTGGAAGCGGGGACCCCGGTGGCACTGCTCGCCCAGACGACGCTCAGCCACGACGAGTGGTCGGGCATCATGGCCCGGGCACGGCACCGATTCCCGGAGCTGTGGATGCCCAACCGCTCGGACCTGTGCTTCGCCACCACCAACCGTCAGGCGGCCCTCAAGGCCATCGCCGGGAGCGCCGAGGCCGTGGTGGTCATCGGCTCGGAGAACTCCTCCAACACCCGCGCCCTGGAGAAGGTAGCCGGTGCCCTGTGCCCCAGGGTGGTGCGCGTGAACGACGCCGCCGAGGTGCCCGACGACCTGTCGGGAACCGTGGGTGTCACCGCCGGTGCCTCTGCCCCCGAGGAGCTGGTCGACCGCGTGCTGGCCCGGCTCTCGCCGCTGCGGGGCGTCCAAGAGGTGCACGTGACCGAGGAAGACGAGTACTTCCCTCCCCCGCCGGAGCTGCGCGACCTCCTGCGGGGGCTGGCGGCAGCGGTGGTCTTCGGCCTGATGGCGCCGCCGCCGGGCGAACCGGGCGAGCAGCAGGCAGTTCCCGGGCCCGACCGCCACACCTCGGCAGCCGACGTCCTGGCCGTGCTGGCCGGTTGAGCGGTCGGCCGCCGGACCGGCGGCTGGGCGTTCTGGCGGGCGGGTGAAACAATGGCGCCCATGACCGAGACGACCACATTCCGACGCATGGACGAGTCCACTGCCGAGCAGTGGGCCCGCATCGGCGCCGAGACTTTTTCGCACCAGGGACGGGTGGCCGACACCGTGCTCGTCATGCTCGAGGGGCTCGGTGCCATCACCGACGGGTTCGCCGTGGACCAGCTGACCCACTCGTTGCAGACCGCCACGCGTGCCGAGGAGGCGGGCGCCGACGAGGAGACGGTGGTTGCGTCGCTGTGCCACGACATCGGCAAGTTCGTCTCGGTCCCCAACCACCCCCGCATCGCCGCCGAGATCCTTCGTCCCTATGTGGGCGAGGCCGTCTACGACGTGATCCGCACTCACCAGGACTTTCAGGGCCGCCACTACTACCACCACTTCGGCGGGGACCCCGACGCACGTGAGCAGTACCGCCACGAGCCCTGGTTCGCCCTGGGCGAGCGCTTCGCAGACGAATGGGACCAGACCAGCTTCGACCCCGACTATCCCACCAAGCCTCTGGCGCACTTCGAGCCGATGGTGCGCCGCGTCTTCGACAAACCCAAGTCCATGTGATGGGCGGCTCCCGGCTCCTGGCGACGCTGGAACGCGCCGGTGAGCGGGAGCGGAGTCGCCGTGAGAACCTGGGTCGGCTGGTCGCCGACCTCGGTCGCCAGGACTTCCGCCGCCGCCACCCCGACGCCCACTTCGGACCGGTGGTGGTCGTGGTCGCCTCTTACCTGGAGGTCGACAACATCGGCCCCGTCCTCGAGGGCGTCCCTTCGAAGATCGACGACCTCGAGGTATCCACGCTGGTGGTGGTGGACGGCGGCGGCGACGGCACAGAGGACGTGGCCGCCGCCACAGGCGCCTACTGCACCGTGCTGCCCCTCAACATGGGCCAGGGCTTCGCCCTGCGACTCGGCTACCGCCTGGCGGCCGAGCACGGGGCTCGTTACGTGGTCACCTTGGACGCCGACGGGCAGGACGACCCCGGCGCCATCGCCTCGCTGCTCGAGCCTGTGGTGAGCGGCGAGGCCGACTTCGTCATCGCCAGCAGGCGCCTGGGCACCGACGAGACGAGCGACCCGGTTCGGCGCGCCGGGGCGGTGGTCTTCTCGGCGCTCGTCAACCGGCTGACCGGACAGCGCCTCACCGATACCTCCAACGGCCTGCGCGCCCTGCGCATCGAGGTCCTCGACGACGTGGTCCTGGAGCAGGACCAGTACCAGACGGCCGAGCTCATCATCAGCGCCGCGGCGCGCGGGTGGCGCTTGGCCGAACGCCCCGTGGTGCGCCACCCCCGCTCGTCGGGCACCTCCAAAAAAGGCCACAACGCCCTGTTCGCCGCGCGTTATTGCGGCGTGGTCCTGCGCACCTGGCGGCGCGAGCGACGTCGCTCCGGCTGAGCGGGCGGGACCGGGGAGCATCGGTGCCTGACCGCCCGTCGCGCCTGTCGGGGCGGAGGCTGGCCCTGGGGGCCCTGGTCTTCGTGGGCATACCCGCCCTTGTCTTCTCCGTGCCCGCCGCCTTGGGGGTCCCCTGGCTGGTGGGTGACAACCTCATCCAGAACTTCCCGCTGCGCCTGCTGGTGGGAGCCGACCTTCGAAGCGGGCACCTGCCTCTGTGGGACCCCTACATCTGGTCGGGCTCGCCCCTCCTGGCCGGGTTCAACGCCGGGGCCGCCTATCCGCTCACCTGGCTGTTCGCCGCTGTCGGGGCGGTCCCGGCCTGGGTGGCG
>JBJKRZ010000387.1:0-3562 GCA_046704365.1 Acidimicrobiales bacterium
CCGGGCCAGTGTCGACGACCTGCTGCCCACCGTCTATGCCGACGTGCCCGAGATCCTGCACCCTGTGGCCCGCTACAGCCTGTGGGCGCACTTGCGGAAGCTCGCTGGCGACGGCCGGGCCAGCGCAGCCGACAGCGACGACATCGGGACCTTGTGGACGAGCGCCTGAAGGTCCCCGCCCGCCTGAGCGTTTAGTCCGCCGAGCGGGAAGGGGCCGGGCTGCCCAGGGCCTGCTCGATGTGGTCGAGGAGCCGTGCCGTGCAGCCGCTCGTCTCCACCACCGGGGCCACGTCCTCGGTCACCCGGCGGGCCAGGTCGCCGAACGCCGCCGCCAACGGCCCGTTCCCGGCTGCCACCGGCGTGCCGGCGTCGCCGGCAGCCGCCATGTCCGGGTGCAGGGGCACGCTGCCCACGAGGGGTACCCCCAGCTCGGTGGCCAGCCTCGCCCCGCCCCCCTCGCCGAACATGGCGTAGGTGGCGCCGTGCTCGCACACGAAGGGCCCCATGTTCTCCACGACACCTGCCACCCGCAGGTGTCCTTTGCGCGCCATGTCGGCGGCCCGGGCCGCCACCTTTTGGGCGGCCACGGGCGGCGTGGTCACCACCAGCACCTCGGTTCGGGGCAGCATGCGGGCGAGGCCCATCTGGATATCGCCGGTCCCGGGGGGCATGTCGATGAGCAGGTAGTCGACGTGTCCCCAGCGCACGTCCTCCAAGAACTGCTGCACGGCGCGGTTCAAGATGAGCCCCCGCCACATGATGGCCTTGTCCTCGTCGGCCAAAAAGCCCATGGACACCACCTTGAGCAGGCCGTCGCCCACTGCCCGCTCCATGGGCACGATCTTGTTTGCTTCGGCCCGGAGCTCGCCCTGCATGCCGAGAAGGCGGGGCACCGAGAACCCCCAGATATCGGCGTCGAGAAGTCCCACCAGGAGCCCCCGGCGGGCCAGGGCCACGGCTAGGTTGACCGTCACCGAGGACTTGCCCACTCCGCCCTTGCCCGAAGAGACGGCCAGGACCCGAGCCGACACCGGGATGTCGATGGGGAGGGACCTGTCCTCCTGGGCCCGTCGCCGGGCGGTGTCCATGACAACCGCCCGCTCCTCGGGGCCCATCTCGCTCATCGACACCTCGACCCTGCTCACCCCGGGCAGGGCCGCCAGCCGCGTCTCGATGTCGGATCGCAGTTGGGTGCGCAACGGGCAGCCGGCCACGGTCAGGGCGACCTCCACCTCCACGGCACCGCCGGCGCCGACCTGCACTCGGCGCACCATGCCGAGCTCCACGATGTCGGCTCCCAGCTCGGGATCGACCACGCCGGCGAGCGCTGTGCGCAGCTGCTCCTCGTCGGGGGGCGCCGCAGGGCTTGCCTCGCCCACTGGTGGCGCACCGTTCTCTGCCACGTTGCCGATGCTAATGGTGCAGGTCGGGGCACCGGCGACCGAGAGCGCACGTTGATCTAAGCTGAGCCCCAGCGTGATGGTCCGGTAGAGGGAAGTTGTGGACGTTCGCCGGCGCGACGTCGCCGTGCTCGGTCCGACTTTGGAGCCGCGATCGTGGGACCGGCATCCATGATCGGGACCATGCCCGCCGCTGCGGCGGCGGAGGTGGTTGGCAGGGCAGCGGTGGTTTCGGGAAGGCCGACGTGCGAGTGAGGCGACCGGCCAAGACGGTTGTAGGCGCCTTCGTCGCCCTGTCGGTGTCGACCTTGGCTGGCTTGGCCCTGGCCCCGGCGGCGGTTGGAGCGGCCCCGCCGGCGCAGGAGCGCTTCGGGCAGGCGCCGACCGTTCCGGCTGGCAGCACCGACGCCGGCCCCCTGGCATCGGGCACTCCTCTGACGCTCGATGTGGCGCTTTCCCCACGTGACCCCGCCGCCCTTGCCGGCTTTATCGACCAGCTCTATACGCCGGGGTCCCCCCAGTACCGCCAATTCCTGGCTCGGGGTCAGTTCGGCTCACGCTTCGGGCCTTCGTCCTCCACCATCTCGGCCGTGCGGACGTGGCTCTCTGGACGCGGCCTCAGCGTCGGACCGACGAGTCCCAACGGATTGGTCGTGCCCGTCTCCACGACGGCGGGCGGCGCCGAATCCGCCTTCGATGTGCAGATCCGCCGCTACCAACTTCCCTCGGGGAGGACCGCCTTCGCCAACACCTCGGCGCCACTGGTGCCATCGGACCTGGCACCCGACCTGCAGGCGATTCTCGGTCTCTCCGACGTGAGCAGAGCCGTGCCCCTGTTGGCCGGCGCCGCCTCGACGGGCCAGGCACCGGTGCCGCGGGTGCTCCAGCCGGCCACCTCGGGGCCGGCTCCCTGTCTGGCGGCGCAAGCCGACGGCACCCGGTACGGCGCCTATACGGCCAATCAGCTGGCTCAGGCCTACGGGTTCGACACCGGGGCCTACGCCTACGGACGGCTCGGCACTGGCGAGACCGTGGCCCTGTTCGAGCTAGAGCCCTTCACGTCGAGCGACATCGCGGCTTACGAGTCCTGTTACGGGATCAGCACCGCCTACCAGGTCATCAACGTGGACGGCGGGACCAACACGACCTCGCAGTCCGGCGAAGCCGCCCTCGACATCGAGGACGTGGCCGGGCTCGCTCCCGCCGCCACCATCGACGTCTACGAAGCGCCCAACACCAATGCCGGCGTCCTCGACGAGTATCAGAGGATCGCCACCGACGACAGCGCCCAGGTCGTCTCCACGAGCTGGGGCTTGTGCGAGTTGCTCAGCACGACCTCGCAGATCGACAGCGAGGAGACCGTCTTCGAGCAGATGGCAGCCCAGGGCCAGAGCATCTTCGCCGCTGCCGGTGACAGCGGGTCGGAGGACTGCTACTCGAGCTCGAACTCCTACAGGAGCACCCTGAACGTCGACGACCCGGCCAGCGACCCCTATGTCACGGGCGTGGGCGGCACGAGCCTCACGTCGATCGGGCCGCCACCCACCGAAACGGTGTGGAACGACGGGTCCCACACTGGCGAGGGTGCCGGCGGCGGAGGGATCTCGCAGGTCTGGCCGATGCCGAACTGGCAGGAGGCCGTGGGGATCGGTGCCCACTCGAGCGGGACACCCTGCGGTGCCTCGTCAGGTAGCTACTGCCGCGAGGTGCCCGACGTCTCGGCCAGCGCCGATCCCGTGCACGGTTACGTGATCTACTTCAACGGGATGTGGACCGCCTATGGCGGTACCAGCGCGGCTGCACCGCTGTGGGCGGCGTTCACCGCCCTGGCCGACGAGGGTTGCTCCAGCCAGGCCGGCTTCGTGGACCCCGCCCTCTACACGCACCGGAGCGAGCTCCACGACGTCACCTCGGGCAACAACGACTACACCGGCTCCAATGGGGGCCTGTACCCGGCGGGGACCGGCTACGACATGGCGTCCGGGCTCGGCACCCCCTCCTCCGCACTGATGCTTCCCGGGGCCCTGTGTGGTGGCTACGCCGCTGACGGCTCGGGCACCATGGGGGTGAGCCCCACCTCGGTCACCGCCTCCTCGAGCGCCAACACCTTGGTCTTCACCTACACGGCGGCCACCGGCGGCACGAGCGCCGGCGAGGTGACG
>JBJKRZ010000388.1:0-3719 GCA_046704365.1 Acidimicrobiales bacterium
CGACGGGGTCGGGGGCCGGGTCGACGGGTCGGTGGGCGGGCGCGGCGCCGGGGCCGTCGGCCAGCACCTCGCGTCGGCCGCTCACCGCGCCCCGGCCAGCTCGCGCAGGGCCTGGCGCAACATGTCCTCGACGCTGCCCTCGCCCGTGACGTCGGCGAGGGCCCGGCGGATCTCCTCGGCGCCGTAACCCAGCTCGGCCAGCGCGGCACGTACCTCGGTACGGGGCCCGTGGCGCTCGGGGGCAGTACCGGGCGCCGGGATGTCGGTCAACTCGGGGATCGACAGGCGCGAGCGCAGGTCGAGCACCAGACGCTGGGCCGTCTTGCGGCCCACCCCGGGCACCACGCACAGCATGTCGATGTCCTCCTCGAGCACGGCGCGCACCAGGTCGGAGGGAGAGAGCGACGACAGCACGGCCAGGGCCAGGGCCGGTCCCACGCCATGAGCCGAGAGCAGGGCCTCGAAGCAGCGGCGCTCGTCGGCGCCGGAGAACCCGTAGAGCACGATGGCGTCCTCGCGCACGTGCGTGTGCACGTGCAGCGCCAGCTCGGCGCCCTCACCCTCCGCCGCCAGCTTGGCGAGGAGCCCGGCGGGAACGCTGAGCCGGTACCCCACACCGTGCACGTCGAGCAGCAGCTCCCCCCCGGGGAGCCGTCCCATCACCCGTCCCCGCAACCACCCGATCATCGCCGACCCCCCGCCTCCGCCACTGACAGGGCCCGTCGCAGCCCGCTGGCCCCCAGGTGGCAGACGGCCAGGGCCAGGGCGTCGGCTACGTCGGGCGGGCGGGGCGGCTCGGCAAGGCCCAGCACGGCGGCCACCATGCGCTGGACCTGCTCCTTGGTGGCGCTGCCGTATCCGACCACGGCCATCTTCACCTCGTTGGCGCTGTACTGGACCACCGGGCACCCGGCCCGGGCGGCGGCCAGGAGCGCCACGCCGGCGGCCTGGCCCACGGCCATGGCGGTGCGGACGTTGGTCTGGAACAGGACCCGTTCCACCACCACCGTCTCGGGCGCCAGCTCGGCGATGAGGGACTCGAGCTCCTCGTGCAGGGCATGCAGACGATCGGGCAGGGCGCCGTCGGGGTCGGTGCTCACGACCCCGGCCGCCCGCGCCCGTAGGTCGGAGCCGGCGCGCTCGACGAGGCCGTAGCCGCAGCGCGACAGGCCAGGGTCGATCCCGAGGACGAACATGCGTTCGCAGGCTACCAAGGGGGTGGTCGCCGGCGGTGGACCTCGCCGTCAGTCGGCAGCGGCGGAAGCCGGACCTCGCCGTCAGTCGGCAGCGGCGGCGGCCAGCACCTCGTCGGGGATGTCGAAGTTCGACCACACGCTCTGGACGTCGTCGAGGTCGTCGAGGGCTTCGAGCAGGCGCAGGACCTTTCTGGCCTCGCCCTCGTCGGAGAGGGGCACCGAGGTGCTCGGGACCATGGTCAGCTCGGCCACCTCGGGGTCCATGCCCGCTGCCGCCAGGGCGTCGCGGACAGCAGCCAGGTCCGAGGGGGCTGTGGTGAGCACCCACCGTTCGTCCTCGTCGGCGAGGTCCTCGGCGCCGGCCTCCAACGCCACCTCCATGATCTTCTCCTCCTCCAGGGACCGCTCCAGCTCGATGCGGCCCTTGCGGGCGAACTGCCAGGAGACGGCGCCCGGCTCGGCCGTCGACCCTCCCCCCCGGCTGAAGAGGCTGCGAACCTCGGCTCCGGTGCGATTGCGGTTGTCGGTGAGCACCTCGACGATGACGGCCACTCCCCCCGGCGCGTACCCCTCGTAGACGACGGGCTCGTAGCGCACACCCTCGAGGTCTCCGGTGCCGCGCTTGATGGCGCGCTCGATCGTGTCGGTGGGAACCGAAGCGGCCCGGGCCTTGTCGAACATGGTTCGCAGGGTGGCGTTGGCGGAGAGGTCGCCCCCTCCCTCGCGTGCAGCAACCTCGAGCTGACGGATCAACTTGGCGAACACCTTGGCGCGCGCCTTGTCCACCGCCGCCTTGCGGTGCTTGGTGGTCGCCCACTTGGAATGGCCCGACATCGGCTAGCTCCCCTCTGCCTGGCGGGCCAGCGGGGCCCGGGACCGGGCCGAACGCTGCTCGACCATCGACACGAAGTACCGGTGCAGGCGCCGGTCGTCGGTGAGCTCGGGATGGAAGGCCGACACGAGCACCGGGCCCTGCCGGCACAAGACGGGCACGCGCCCCTCCCCGCCGGGACGCTGCAGCGTGGCCAGCACCTCCACGTCCTCCCCCACGCCCTCGACCAGCGGCGCCCTGATGAACACGGCGTGGAAGGGCTCCCCGGGCAGGGCCGCCACGTCCAGGTCCCTCTCGAAGGAGTCGAGCTGGCGGCCGAAGCCGTTTCGGCGCACGGCGAGGTCGATTGCCCCGTAGCTGCGCTGGTCGGGCCGGCCGTCGGACACCGACGAGGCCAGCAGGATCATGCCGGCGCAGGTGCCGAAGACGGGCAGGCCGCTGTCGATCTCCTTGCCGAGGGGCTCGTCCAGCCCCGAGGACTCGAGGAGCACCGACATGGTGGTCGACTCCCCGCCGGGGAGGATGATGCCGTCGAGGCCGGCCAGGTCCTCGCCGCGGCGGATCGGCCGCGCCCAGACGCCCAGATCAGCGAGGGCGGCGCCGTGCTCGGCAACGTCGCCCTGCAGGGCGAGGATGCCGATCAGCACCTGGGGGCACCTCCGCAGCGGACGAGGGCGGGCGCTTCACCAGCCACGCTCGGCCATGCGCTGGGTCAGCGCCGCTGTCTCCAGCCCGGCCATGGGCGTTCCCAGACCTCGGCTGACCTTGGCCACGATCTGCGGGTCCTCGTGGTGGGTGGTGGCCTCCACGATGGCACGGGCGCGCCGGGCGGGGTCCTCGCTCTTGAAGATCCCGGACCCGACGAAGACCGCTTCGGCGCCCAGCTGCATGACCAGGGCAGCGTCGGCCGGCGTGGCGATGCCACCGGCGCAGAACAGGGGAACGGGGAGGTGCCCGGTGTCGGCCACCTCCGCCACCAGCTCCACAGGGGCGGCGAGGCGCTTGGCCCAGCCGTAGCGCTCGGTGGAGTCGGCCTGGCCGACCGCCCGGATGTCGCCCAAAATCGAGCGCAGGTGGCGAACCGCCTCCACGATGTTGCCAGTGCCCGCCTCGCCCTTGGAGCGGATCATCGCCGCCCCTTCCGAGATGCGGCGCAGGGCCTCGCCCAGGTTGGTGGCGCCGCACACGAAGGGGACGCGAAAGGCCCACTTGTCGATGTGGTGCTCCTCGTCGGCGGGCGTGAGCACTTCGCTCTCGTCGACGTAGTCGACCTCGAGGGCCTCGAGCACCTGCGCCTCGGCAAAATGGCCGATGCGCGCCTTGGCCATGACCGGGATGGTGACGGCGGCCTTGATCCCCTCGACGAGCGCAGGGTCGCTCATGCGGGCCACGCCACCCTGGGCGCGGATGTCGGCCGGGACACGTTCGAGCGCCATGACCGCCACCGCTCCAGCGTCCTCGGCGATGCGCGCCTGCTCGGGGGTGACCACGTCCATGATCACCCCGCCGCGCAGCATCTCGGCCAGGCCCCGCTTGACGCGGGTGGTGGCGGTGTGGTGCTCGTCCATTGGTAGTCAGGGGCGCGGTGCTCTGGCGAGCCCGGTTCCCCATCCCCCTTTCAATCCGTACGTGCGGTTTTCCCGCATACGGCTTTCCGACGGTCGTCTTGACATGGTTACGCTGCCTTCGGG